>NZ_JAUYAN010000075.1 GCF_030693485.1 Bradyrhizobium sp.
GACGTTTCCCGCGGTCCGAACCGCCTTCACCCCGAAACCGAGGATGGTGTCCTCGAAATCGAGCGCGATGATCGGGTCGTCCTCGACAATCAACACGTTGCCGGGCACGCCATTCAAGGATGCGGGTTCCATCATTCGCCACGTTGTAAGGAAGTCGGCATCGACCGGTTCCGATTATGAAACCACCATGTCTCGGCCCGCCTGTCTGTTCACTTGTGCACACAACAACCCGATGCGATTGGTTATTGTCTGGGGCGGGGCAAGGGGAACCGGAATGACGGCGCGAAGCGGCAATGCTCCCGACGGGAGCCACCGTCCTTACAACAACCTGTTGCGGCGGCTCAGCGCCGGCGACTTTGCCTTGATTGCACCGCATCTGGCGCCGGTAGAGGCCGAGCCTAACGACCTGCTCTACAACCCCGGTGACGACGTCCAGATCGTGCATTTTCCCTGCGGACCCAGTCTCGCTTCATATCTGGTGCCGAATGAAGACGGCCGCGACGTCGAGACCATCCTGATCGGCCGCGAAGGCGCGGTGGGGGGTATCGTCAGCCAAGGCTACCTGCCCGCCTACACGCGCATCATCGTGAAGTTCGGCGGGCCTTTCGTTCGAATGCCGATCGGTAAGCTCGATGCGGCAAAGACCAGATCGGCCAGCCTGCGCAACGTATTCGTGCGCTATGCCGACTGCATGCTGGCCCAGATCTTCCAGTCCACGGCCTGCAATGCGATCCATTCGATCGAGCAGCGCACTGCCAAATGGATCATCTCGGCGATGGAGCGCACTGACGGCGACGACGTCGTGCCGCTGACACATGAGCAACTGGCGACCCTGCTGGGGGTCGGACGCAGCTATACCAGCCGCGTGATCCAGACCTTCAAGGCGGACGGGATTCTGGAGACCCGCCGCGGCTCGATCATGATTCGCAACCCCGACGCCCTGCGGATCCGGGCCTGCCTTTGCAATGAGGCGGTCAAGAACCACTTCGAAGAGGTGTTGCGGGGCGTCTATCCTGACCCCAAAAAAGGCAATTGAGGCGGCGGGGCCGGCAAAAATGAGGTAACCAACTGCCAAACAAACCGTTGTTTTTCGGCGATTTCTGACTATATTGCGCCGCAACGAGCAAGGTACGCCCGGTCTTTTGGCCGGGCTTCGTTTTTGGGCGCCATGGGCGCCTTCAGAATTCCAGGTTTTGAGCGCGATCCGGAAAAGTGGGTCCCGGTTTTCCGGCGAGATCGCGCTCCAGCCATTGTCCGAGCCAGAAGAACAGTCATGAACCTTCGCAATATCGCTATCATCGCTCACGTCGACCACGGCAAGACCACCCTCGTCGACAAGCTGCTGCAGCAGTCCGGCACCTACCGCGACAATCAGCGCCAGGTCGAGCGCGCGATGGATTCCAACGATTTGGAGCGCGAGCGCGGCATCACCATTCTCGCCAAGTGCACCTCGGTGCATTGGGAAGACACCCAGATCAACATCGTCGATACCCCTGGTCACGCCGACTTCGGCGGCGAGGTGGAGCGTATTCTCTCGATGGTCGACGGCGTGATCGTTCTCGTCGACGCCGCCGAAGGTCCGATGCCGCAGACCAAATTTGTGGTCGGCAAGGCGCTGAAGCTCGGCCTGAAGCCGATCGTGGCCATTAACAAGGTCGATCGCCCCGACGCGCGCATCACCGAAGTCGTCAACGAGGTGTTCGACCTGTTCGCGGCACTTGACGCCACCGACGATCAGCTTGACTTCCCGATTCTCTACGGGTCCGGCAAGAACGGCTGGATGGGGACCACGCCCGACGCCTCGCACGATCTCGGCATGAAGCCGCTGTTCGACCTCGTCATCAAGCATGTCGCGCCGCCGGTGGTCGAGGAAGGCCCGTTCCGGCTGCTCGGCACCATTCTCGAAGCCAATCCCTATCTCGGCCGCATCATCACCGGCCGTATCGCGTCCGGTTCGGTCAGGCCGAACCAGGCGGTGAAAGTGATGTCGCGCGACGGCAAGGTTGTCGAAACCGGCCGCATCACCAAGATCCTGGCCTTCCGCGGCCTTGAGCGCCAGCCGGTCGAACTGGCCGAAGCCGGCGACATCGTCGCCATCGCGGGCCTGCCCAAGGGCACCGTCGCCGATACGTTCTGCGATCCCTCCGTCGAAATCCCGATCCAGGCGCAGGCGATCGATCCGCCGACCGTGTCGATGTCGTTCATCGTCAACAACTCGCCGTTGGCCGGCACCGAAGGCGACAAGGTAACCAGCCGCCTGATCCGCGACCGCCTGTTGCGCGAGGCCGAGGGCAACGTCGCGTTGCGCGTGGTCGAGGCCGCCGACAGGGATTCCATGGAAGTTTCGGGCCGCGGCGAATTGCAGCTGGCGATCCTGATCGAGACCATGCGCCGCGAAGGTTT
The DNA here is from genome assembly GCF_030693485.1 of Bradyrhizobium sp. Taxonomy (GTDB): domain Bacteria; phylum Pseudomonadota; class Alphaproteobacteria; order Rhizobiales; family Xanthobacteraceae; genus Bradyrhizobium. Next base: position 2,404 of record NZ_JAUYAN010000075.1, read on the forward strand.
CGAGCTCTCGGTGTCGCGCCCCCGCGTGGTGCTGACCAAGGACGAGAACGGCGAGCTACTGGAGCCGGTCGAGGAAGTCGTGATCGACGTCGACGAGGAATTCTCCGGCGTGGTCGTGCAGAAGATGAGCGAGCGCAAGGCCGAGATGATCGAGATGCGGCCGTCCGGCGGCAATCGTCTGCGGCTGGTGTTCTACGCGCCGACCCGCGGCCTGATCGGCTACCAGGGCGACCTGATGACCGACACCAAGGGCACGGCGATCATGAACCGCCTGTTCCACAACTACCTGCCCTATAAGGGCGATATCCAGGGCCGCCGTAATGGCGTGCTGATCTCCAACGACCAGGGCGAGGCGGTCGCCTACGCCATGTTCAAGCTGGAAGACCGCGGCCCGATGATGATCGAGCCCGGCTGGAAGGTCTACAAGGGCATGATCGTCGGCGAGCATACCCGCGACAACGACCTCGAGATCAACATTCTCAAGGGAAAGCAGCTCACCAACATCCGCACCACCTCGAAGGACGAAGCGGTGCGCCTGACTCCGCCGATCCGCATGACGCTGGAAAAGGCGCTGGCCTATATCGAGGACGACGAGCTGGTCGAAATCACGCCGAAGTCGATTCGCCTGCGCAAACGGCACCTCGACGCCAACGACCGCAAGCGCGCGGAAAAATCCAAGCAGGCGGTGGCGTAAGCCACTCAGCTCAGCGACGAAACTGTCATGGCCGGGCTTGTCCCGGCCATTTTCGTCTTGGATACTGCAAGAGTAAGACGTAAATGCCCGGAAAGGCCGGGCATGACGACGAGATGGCCGACGCATGTCCCTCCCCTCCGAAGTCGATGTCGCCATCATCGGCGCGGGCGCCGCCGGCCTCGGCGCCGCGCACGCGCTGAACGGCTCCGGCCTCTCCGTTATCGTGCTGGAAGCGCGCGACCGCGCCGGCGGGCGTGGCCACACCATCCAGGCGGCTCCCGACATCACCTTCGACCTCGGCTGCGGCTGGCTGCATTCAGCCGACGAAAACTCCTTCGTCGCCATCGCCGAACAACTGAATTTCGAAATCGACAAGACCCGTCCGCCGTGGCGCGAACAGGCCGTGCACAAGGCATTCCCGCCACCGCTGCGCACCGAATTCATCACCGCACTGGACGCCTTTTATGACCGCGCCGAGGCAGCGGCCGAGGAGGCCCGACGGACCGGCCGCGACGAAGCCGCGCATCTTTATCTGGAGCCCGGCAACCGCTGGAATCCGATGATCGATGCGATCTCGACCTACATCAACGGCGTCGAACTCGACCGGGTCTCGATCCTCGACATGGACGCCTATGAGGATACCGAGATCAACTGGCGGGTGCGCCGCGGCTACGGCGCGCTGATGGCGGCCTATGGTGCGACCTGCCCTCTGGCCCTGAGCTGCCAGGTGACGCTGATCGACCATTCCGGACAACGCGTGCGGGTCGAGACCTCGCGGGGCACGCTGACGGCGACCAAGGTGATCGTCACGGTCCCGACCAACCTGATCGCCGACGAGACCATTCGTTTCCACCCCGCACTGCCGGCAAAGGTCGACGCCGCGCGTGGCCTGCCGCTTGGCCTCGCCGACAAGGTGATGCTGGCGCTCGATGCACCGCAGGAGTTTCCCAGCGACGGCAGCCTGCGCGGCGCCACCATGCGTACCGACATGGGCACCTATCATCTGCGCCCGTTCGGTCAGCCCTGCATCGAAGGTTTCTTCGGCGGCCGTTTTGCGCAAGCGCTGGAAGACGCCGGCGACGGCGCGCTGGCGGCGCAGAGCATCGACGAGATCGTCGGCTTCCTCGGCAACGACTACCGCCGCAAACTGAAACCGCTCGCGGAATCGCGCTGGGCCCACGACCCGTTCGCGCGCGGCTCCTATTCACACGCC
>NZ_JAUYAN010000146.1 GCF_030693485.1 Bradyrhizobium sp.
CTTCGCGCATGACCAATTCTTGCCAACCGGCAGATTCCCCAGACGCCTTGGAAATCCCGTCCCGGACGTGCCGCCTCCGGCCGGAATATGCCGTCAACGGCCCGGCTTACGCAAGGTCGAAAGCTGGCCATACGCGGAGGCAGAATGCCCGGCTCCCGATAGGCCGCTGGTCGAATTGCCCGGGAACCCGGCTTTCCGGCGGCGAAGGTTCTCCGGCTTCTGTGATCCCAGTCGGAAAGCAAACATTAAGGGTGTTTGGACCCTTTCCGGCGTTTTCATAGAATATTTGTCGCTTGGCGCTGATGATCTGCATTTGGTATTGAGGATTTCGGCTGTGGATTTTGATAGCGCCAACCCGTCGGTGGTCAAATCGATCAAGCAGCGCGACCTGCTGAACACCTGGCTGCGGCTTTTTGCCCGCGACCTGTTGCTGCCTCGGATCGACGAGTACCAGCCCGCGCGGATCGAAGAGGAGTTTCCGGATCTCGTCTATTATACCGTGGATGCCGCCAGCTGGCCGCCGCGCCTGACGATCCAGAGCGACGGCACGCGGATGGCCAGTGCCTACGGCCACACCGGCAAAGGCCGGTTTCTCGACGAGTATCTCGGCCCGAGGCTGGTCCCCATCGTGATGCCCGTCTACCACGAATGCATCGCCCGCCGCCTGCCGGTCTATACCATCTCCAATATCGACGACAGCTATGGACGAATCGTCGCTTATGAGCGCCTGCTGTTGCCGTTCTCGGTCGCCGGCAACGTCACCCACCTGATCGCGTCATTGAAGACCATTTGCGAAGACGGCGGATTTGAAATCAGGAATCTGATGCGCGGAAACGACACTCTGCCTACGGCCAGGCTTCGCACCGTCATCGACCGCGATCTGTTCCATCGCACACCCGGCCGTATTCCGGCCGGTGATGTCATCGAATTCAGCTAAGCCTCGCGATGGAATTCACGCGCGCCAATCCCTCGGTGGTCCGATCCGTGAAGCAGCGCGACCTGCTGAATGCGTGGCTGCGCGCATTCGGCAAGGGCAGCACCCTGCCGGCCCTGGCGGATTACCGTCCCGAGCGGATCGCAGATGAACTCGTGGACATGATGGGATACGACGTCGAAGGCGAAGGCGACGGCGCCCGGTTTCTGATTACCCAGGAAGGTACGCGGCTGACCACGACCTACGGCAACGAGCACATCGAACCAGACAAGCGCACAAACCGCTATCTCGACGAAGCGATCGGGCCGGTGAGATACGCCTGGGTAAGCCCCTTCTATCGCGCCTGCCTGGCGCACCGGCGGCCGATCTACTCGATTGCGATGGTGCGGGACGCCGACGGCAAGGACGTTTCCTATGAGCGCTTGCTGCTGCCGTTCGGAACCGGCGGCAAGGTCGAGCAGATCGTCGGCTCTTTCAAGGCAATCAGCATCGAAGGTAAATTCAAGGTTGCCAACCTGATGGGTATCACAGTCAGCACGACCCCCGTCAGCGTGGTCAGGGCCGTGATCGACCTCGACTTCGTTCCCGGCGAAGCGGCCCAACACGCATCGGACGATGTCATCGAGTTGAGCTAGGCCTTGCGCGCCGCGGTCCGCTTGACTTCCGCAGCATAGATTTCCGGCTTGAATCCCACCAGCAATTTGCCACCGAGATCCAGCACCGGCCGCTTGATCATCGAGGGTTGCGCCAGCATCAGGGCCAGCGCCTTGCGCTCGTTGAGGTCTTCCTTGTCGCTATCGGGCAGTTTGCGAAACGTAGTGCCGGCGCGATTGAGCAGCGTTTCCCAGCCGAGCTCGTCGCTCCAGGCTTTCAGCCGGTCCCTGCTGATATCAGCGGTCTTGTAGTCGTGAAAATCATGGGCGACGCCGTGGCTATCGAGCCAGGCGCGGGCCTTCTTCATGGTGTCGCAGTTCTTGATACCGTAGATGGTGATGGGCATTTTGATCCATTCCGGAATGGCGCTGTGCGGTCGCCCATTGTAGTGTAACTGCAGTTTGCCTGCATCCGGGGCGAAGATGGAATTCACCGCGCTTTTTCTTGCCGTCACCATCGTGATGCTGGTGGCCTGGTTCGGTCGGCGGTCGCTGGCATTGGTCTTGTTCGCGGTGGTGCTGTTGGCCTCCGTCGCGACCTATCTGCACCATGCGACCGATACGCTCAAGCTGTCGTTCTGAGGCGCCATGACCCGCGCATTCGCCATCACCCTCAACGCGCTCAGCCTTTACGCGGTGGCGCTGGTACTGGCCGCGGCGTTTGCCGCGCAACTCGTGCTGCGCGAACTGCCCTGCCCGCTGTGCCTGCTGCAGCGCCTCCAGTTCGCGGTGCTCGCGATCGGCCCGATCCTCAACGTCCGCTTCGGGCCACGCCCCAGCCACTACGCTCTGTCGCTGTTGGCCGCCGTGGCGGGGGCCGCCTTTTCGACCCGCCAGGTGCTGCTGCACATCATGCCCGGCGATGCCGGCTACGGCACGGCCCTGTTCGGCTATCATTATTATACCTGGGCCCTGATCGGCTTCGCTGCGGCGATCGTCCTGCTCGCGGCCATCCTGCTGTTCGACCGTCAGTTCGAACAAGACACGGCGGCTGAGCAGCCCGCGCCCGGAGCGTTCGCGGCATCAGCGGTCTGGCTCGTGATCGGCTTGACGGCGCTCAATGTGGTTTCGACGCTGCTGGAATGCGGCTTTGGCGCCTGCGCCGACAACCCGGTGGTGTACGAACTGCTGAAGCGCTGAGCCTGGCCTCAACGCCGCTTCAGAACCTGCAGCCCGCGTTGCACCGCAGGCCGGGCGGCGCACCTCCAGGTCCGTCCGGATCGAGAATGGCGGGGATCTTGCCGTTCGGGTTCAGCGACAGGAACTCCGGCGTCTTCTGGTCGTCCGTGCTGAAATCGACCAGATGCGCTTCGTAAGGCCAGCCCGATCTCCTCCAGCATGATCGACACCTTGACGCCGTTCGGCGTCGGCAGCGAATAGAGCTGCAGCCGATCCGGATGCTGTGCCGGCCAGCGCGCGGTGATCGGAAAGGTTGATAATCCGGACATGCCAACTCGTTTCTTTGCCTCGGTTCGATCGCGCGGCTAATGTACGGTCAAAGCCTGATGTGACAAGGGTCGGCATCGCCATGGATGATCAAGCCAACGCAAAGCCCGGCCTGACCGATGCGGAGCTTGCGGTGCATCCGACGGTATACGCGGCCGATGCGTTCAAGGATCAGGTTATGGTCGTCTCCGGCGGCGCCGGCGGCATCGGCCGCGCGATCGCCTGGCTGCTGGCGCGGCTCGGCGCCCATGTCGTCGTGGCCGGGCGCAATCAGACGAAACTCGACGCCCTCGCCGCCGATCTGGTGAGCCGCGGCCTCAGGGCTTCCGCCGAGGTCGCCGATATCAGGGAGCCGGATGCGGTCGACGCGTTGTTCGACAGATTATGGACCGCGCATGGCCGCATCGATAGCCTCATCAACAGCGCCGGCGGACAGTTTCCGCAAGCCGCGATTGATTTCTCCGTGAAGGGCTGGAACACGGTCATCAACACCAATCTCAATGGCACCTGGTACATGATGCAGGCCGCCGCCCGGCATTGGCGCGACCACCAGCATCCCGGCAGCATCGTCAATATCGTCGTCGTCACCACGCACGGGCTCTACGGCATCGCGCATTCGGTCGCGGCGCGCGCCGGCGTGATCGGATTGTCGCGCGCCGTCGCGGTCGAATGGGCGCCGCTCGATATCCGCGTCAATTGCGTAGCGCCCGGCGTGATCGAGACCGAGGGCTGGAACGTCTATAGCCCGCAGGCCCGGGCGGCGTACCCGCGCTCCAATCCGATGATGCGCGCGGGCTCGCCCTGGGATGTCGCCGAAGCCTGCGTCTACCTCGCCGCGCCCTCCGGAAAATTCATTACCGGCGAGACGCTGACTGTGGATGGCGGCGGTCAGTTGTGGGGCGAGACCTGGACCACGGGCAAGCCGAAGTATTTTGGCGGCGCGGTTGAATGAGCAGATCTCTTGCACGAAGCTAAACCATCTCACAGCCAACATGGCGGGAACGCGAGCATGACAGGCAAGGCACGACAGATCGAGCGGAACGGGGTATTGGGGCCGACGATCGAACGCCCGATCCCCGAGCCGCGCGCGGGCGAGTTGCTGCTGGCGATTCATGCCACCAGTCTCAATTTTCACGACCTCGTCGGCATCGACGGCGGCATCCGCGGCTTGCCGGTTCCGCGCGTCCCCTGCTCCGACGCTTCGGCAACGGTGCTGGCGGTGGGCGATGGAATCAAACGGTTCGCTGTCGGCGACGCCGTCATTCCGAACTTCTTTCTGAACTGGAAAAGCGGACCGGTCGCGCGCGAGACGATGTCACCTGTGCTGGGCGATCAGGTCGACGGCGCGCTGCAGACCCATCTCTGTCTGCCGGCGGCCTCGGTGGCGCGCGCGCCGGCCGGACTGAACCATGAGGAGATCGCGACGCTGGGCTGTGCCGCCCTGACCGCGTGGCGCAGCGTGGTGGTCGAGGCGCAGGTGCAGCCGGGGCAAACGGTCGTGCTGCAGGGCACCGGCGGCGTCTCGCTGGCCGCGCTCGCCTTCGCCAGGATGCTGGGCGCCCGCGTCATCCTCACCTCATCGTCCGACGAGAAGCTGGCCCGCGCCAAACAACTCGGCGCCGACGTGCTGATCAACTATCGCACCACGCCGGACTGGTCCGCCGCGGTGCTGGCTGCCACCGGCGGCGAAGGCGCCGATCTCGTCGTTGAAGTCGGCGGCGGCGAAACCCTGGCCCATGCCATCAAGGCCACCCGACTCGGCGGCCATATTTCGGTGATCGGCATCCTCACGGGTTATCAGGCGGCGAGTTTCCCGCTGGCGATGGTGATGAGCAAGAACCTCACCGTCAGGGGCATCACCGTGGGCAGCGTCGCGAATCTCGACGCGATGTGCCGGACGATCGAGCTCAACGGCTACCGGCCGGTGATCGACCAGGCGTTCGATCTCGACCACGCGCATGAGGCGGTCGCCGCCATGAAGACACAGAAACACTTCGGCAAGATCGTGATCCGGATCGACTGATTGGAACGACCGGCGCGGTGTCGACGGCGCCGCGCTGCAACGATTGCTGGATCGTTCAGTCACATCCGCTTCTGCAGCACCGTCACATGAAGGCTGCGCCGGATTTTCATCCCCTGCCGACGGTACAGCGCGATCGCCGAGGTGTTGCCGGAAAATACGTGCAGAAACGGGATCTCTCCCCGCGCGGCGATCTCACGGGAAATCGC
>NZ_JAUYAN010000112.1 GCF_030693485.1 Bradyrhizobium sp.
AGGGGGCCCACGCCGGCGGGCCGACCTCTACGACGCGATCATGGAGGGTGCGGTCTAGCGCATCCGTAGGGGAAGTGAATTCTAAGGGGCGGACGGGAGGGGGTCGGTGGGTAGGTAGAGCGATTGACTGATGGTCGGACGGAGGGAAAGCTGCCCTTAACTGATATAGCGCGGAGGTATTAGATCATCGACCGAAACCGCTGGCATTTTGTTGCGGTCGGTGGAGCGGAATCCGTCGACTTCGGGACACAAGACTGGTACACACAGCGTCATCGGGCTTGCAAGAAATGCCCGATTTTATTGGGTTTCTGTGAACCGCGTGGCAATCCCTCCCTCTCCGCCACAGCAGCCAATTAATTGATTGAATTTATTGGTCCTTCTGACTTATTGGCGTTGGTGCCCTGGTGACTGCCCTAACAAGTCATTCTGTACGGGCGCGGGCGCTGGCCGGATTACAACGGCGCGGCTTCTCTTCGTCAAAGAACGATCTAAGCTTCGCGCCCAGTGCTTTGCCGAAGGAGTGCTCTGAACTACGAGAGCAAGAAGACCAGGACGGATGCTCCCGTCGTCGAAGGCGATGCTGCGCGCCGAGCGAACGGCCCGCCTGGCCGCGGAGGCGGATGCCCAGGCGCAGACATTGCTGATCGAGAAGCTCAGACTCACGATCAGGAAGCTGCGGCACGAGCAGTTCGGACAATCCTCGGAGCGCGGCGCATTGCTGGACCAACTCGTGCTGCAGCTCGCCGATCTCGAGGCGAACGCCTCGCAAGCCGAGACCGCGGCGCAGATGGCGACAGGCGGCAAGATTACGGTGCCATCGTTCGAGCGCCGCAAGCCAGCCCGCCGGCCGCTGCCGGAGCAATTGCCGCGGGAGCGCATTGTCTATCCGGTGCCGGCGAGCTGCCCATGCTGTGGCGACAACCGATTGCGCAAGCTCGGCGTTGCAGAATGCCACTGGGGAGACCGTAGAGATAGATCTTCAGCCAGCCGGCGCGGACCAGGATCTCCCACAGGCCGAAGAAGGCAATGGTCAGCCCCACCCGTCCGGCGAGCACGAGAAACCAAGGCGAACTCCAAATCCCCGCATCGACGGCTTTTCCGCTTGCACAGGAGGTGTCACGCGGGATGAGAGGCTGCCATCGGTCGCGCTCAATGGATTACTTGCCCTTCGACGATCGCCTGACCCCTTTGTATTTTTCGCAAGAGCTAGCGGTCAAGATCCCGGCCGCCAAGCTGCTGGTTGCCGACAAAGGAGGCCACGCCCATTCCCAGACCATGACCGAGGAGTTCAATCGCGTGGTCATCGACTACATCATGCAGCAGCAACGCCAGTTCGCTTCCGGCTAGCCGGCATTTTGAAATGAACAGCAGAGGGGGAGCAATCCTTTCATCCGGATCAAGATATCCGATCATTGGTTACCCCCCATTCCCTAGTCCAGCTTGAAACGCTGGCGGCGAACGAAAGCTCCAAAATCCTGCCGTTCGGGTACGGAGACCTGGCGGGCCTTGTCCTCCGACCAACCATAAAGAGACGGCTTGCCGAAACGCTCGACCTGGCGCCAGTCGTTCTCAGGGATACTGTGACGCGCATCACGGCGACGGTCGTAGCCGTCGATCTCGGCATCGAGGTTCGTATCGTTGTAGCGGTCGACATGCACCGTGAGCGTCATGGGCAAACGCAGGCTAACAAATCCCTCGCGTGACGGCCAGCCGAGGCAAAGTCCCGCCAACGGAAATACATAATCGGGGAGCGCCAGCAGTTCAGCAATACGTGTTGCATGATTGCGGATAACACTGATGGGGCATGCGCCAAGCCCTGCCGCGTCTGCCGCACGGATCAGATTTTGCAGTACCATGGCGGCATCGGTCGTTGCATTCAAGAATGCATCAAGGTGGTCGTTCTCGAACGGGATGTCGCGCAGTTCGCAGATTCGACGGATGCGGCGCGAATCGCCACACACCACCAAAAACCGCGCCGCTTGGGCGACCCACGGCATAGACGGTAGTAACTCGGCGATCGCCCGGCGGATACCGGCGTTCTCTACGCGAAGGATCGCCACTTGCTGCAGATCCGATTTGGCCGGCGCCGACAAGCCGGCAGCGAGCACTTGCTGCATCAAGTCTTCGGAGATTGGCATGTCGGTGTAGCGCCGGTGGGTTCGGTGGCTGAGGATAGCTGCCAGCTCACCCTCCGCGGGGGTGTCCTGCCCCGCCTTGCCTGGAAGACCGAACCGCTGTTCGATCAGTTCAGCAATCATTTTCGTCATCTGTGCCTCATGCTGTTGCAGTGAATCGTTACGTTCTCAGCCTATGACGTGCGCTCGGCCTCTGAGCGGCGTTGAGCCATTCAGGTACACTGCAACAGCTGACGATAGACCCTCCCAATGAAAGGTCCTTCACGGCCGTTCTTCCTGGTAACGCCGCGCCGCTGCCGCTTACGCTTCTTCTAACAATCTGCTGAATAGCCCCATGCCAATGACGAAGGTACAACAATGGAATGTTTTTGCTGAGCATGTGGCGTTTGAGCCCGGTACTTCTGGCGGAAGTCGTCGAAGACCTCGCCGCGTTTCTCATGCCGCATGCGAGAGCGGCCCGAATACGTCCTGTTTGATCCTTCCCCAAATCGCCGAGACGAAAGACGGCGAGTTCGAAACCGGAATCGCGGGCAAAGCCTGGAATATCGCCGTCTCTCCCCGAACCGCTTGAACAATATCTTCTGCAGAGGTCATGTCCATCGGGCGCTGAACGCAGCGCAGGTACCTGGATGATTGGTCGCGGCACTACCGCGGGCGTGGTCGGCGAAGCTCGGCCATGCCGTGGCCGCCCGAGGCGACCAACGGGTACCAGAGGTTGCCCGTACGCGCCTTGCTGCGTTCGGCGATCGATTGCTCAACCTCAAGCAGCAGACTTTGGGGTGAGATCGGATGGATCCGGTCCGACCAGACGAGCAAGCGCCGGCGTTGATTGTGCTGGATTTATGTTCATACTCAACCATAGTAACGCTTCGAGGGACGCGTCGATGAACCTGTCCATGTCGCTTCGAACCGCGGCCATACGGCTTCCCAACCATCCCGCGATTACGGCGGGTGAGACGACGCAATCCTATGGCGTTCTTGAGGACCGTGTCGGGAAACTGGCCGCCGGTCTGAAGTCGCGACTGAAGTTGGCTCCTGGCAGCCGCGTCGGCCTCGCCATGGAGAACAGCGTCGACTACCTGATGATTCTCTATGGTGTCTGGCGCGCAGGCCTGGTGGCCGTGCCGATGAACGCCAAGCTTCACGCCAAGGAGATGGCGTTCATCCTTTGCAACTCGGGCTGCAAGCTCTGTTTTGCGACGCCAGACGTCGCCGAGCGCTTGGGTAGCGAGAGCCGCGGTGACCTGCCCCGGATCGTCGTGGCGGGAACGCCAGACATGGAGCGGCTTCTTGTGAATGAGCCGACCACGGCGGTGTCGAGCGCGCCGGAGGACGAAGCCTGGCTGTTCTACACCAGCGGCACCACTGGACGGCCCAAGGGAGCGGTCCTCTCGCACCGCAACCTGCAGTTCATGAGCCACGGTTACTACGCCGATATCGACCATGTCGACGAGCGTGACGTCAAGATCCATGCGGCGCCGCTGTCACATGCTTCGGGCCTATATGCCATCCCGCACCTCGCCAAGGGATCGCATCAGATCATCCTGGCAGGATCCTTCGACCCGGACCAGATTTACGACCTGCTGGCGCGGCATCAGAATGTGACCCTGTTCGGCGCTCCGACCATGGTCACTCGGCTTGTCAATCATGGCCGCGCCGGTACGGCCGCGGTCGAAAATCTCAAGACACTCTATTTTGGCGGCGCGCCGATGTACGTGTCGGACCTTGAGCGGGCTTTGGAATTGTTTGGTCCACGTCTGACGCAAATCTACGGACAGGGCGAGTCCCCCATGACGATTACCAGCTCGCCGAAACATCTGCTTGGACAGAGCTGTCACCCGCGCCGCGAAGCGCTGTTAGCGAGTTGCGGGTTCGCGCGAACCGGCGTGGAGGTCAAAGTCGTCGACGGAGACGGCCAGCCCGTGGCCGCCGATGAGATCGGGGAAGTGATTACCCGTTCGGACTGCGTGATGCAGGGCTATTGGGACAACGCCGAAGCCAATGCCAAGTCGCTCCGCGACGGCTGGCTTTGGACCGGAGACCTCGGGTCAATGGACGTCGAGGGCTTCTTGACACTCAAGGACCGTTCCAAGGACATGATCATTTCGGGTGGTTCCAACATTTATCCTCGCGAGCTGGAGGAAGTGCTGCTGAAGCATCCGAGCGTCCTCGAATGTGCGGTGATTGGCGCACCAGATGCCGAGTGGGGCGAGGTTGTCACAGCTTTCGTAACCCTGCGACCTGGACACGAGGTGAGCGATGTGGCGCTCGATCAACTCTGCCTGGACAATGTCGCGCGATACAAGCGGCCCAAGAGTTACCATCGCGTCGAAGCCTTGCCGAAGAGCAGTTATGGCAAGATTTTGAAGACTGAGCTGCGGGCGAAAGTCGCAGCGAAGATCAAGGAGCAGTCCGATGGCTGACATTCGTGTCGACAGACAAGGGGCGGTGTGGCTGGTTACGATCGATCGTGCACAAAAAATGAACTCGCTCGATTTTGGCGCGCACGAGGCGCTGGTCGATGTCTGGCGTGAATTCGATGCGGACGATTCGGCCCGAGTCGGCGTTATCACCGGCGCGGGAGACAAGGCGTTCTGTGCCGGCGCCGACCTCAAGACGTATACGATGTCGTTCGCAACTCTGCCGCCGCACGAATTCCGTCGCAAATGGGTCGACGGCGTCGGCCTCGGCGGGATTACGCGTGGCATGGAGATCGACAAGCCGCTGATCGCTGCCGTTAACGGCTTTGCAATCTCCGGCGGATTGGAGATTGCACTCGCCTGTGATCTCCGCTTTTGTTCCGACAATGCCGAATTCGCGTTGCAGGATTCGAAGTGGGGCTTTCACGCCTGCGATGGCGGCCTGGTGCGGCTGCCGATGATCGTCGGCCTCGGCAACGCGATGGAGATGATCCTTTCCGGTGAAAGGATTGATGCCGCGTCCGCGCATCGGATCGGCCTCGTCAACCGCGTCTGGCCGCAGGCCGAGCTGCTGGCGAAGGCGCTTGACTACGCCCAGATGCTGGCGCGGCGCGCGCCGTTGGCGCATCGCTTTGCCAAAGCGACGATGCGGAGAATGGTAGGGATGCCGTTGGCCGACGCGCTGAAGGCGGAGGTGCGGTCGTTTTATGATCTCGGCCAGTCGGAGGATCTAGCAGAGGGAACGCAATCGTTTCGCGAGCGGCGCGACGCAAGTTTCAAGGCCAGGTAATTTTAACAACATCACAAAAAAAGCAAATCAACCCGGGAGGAACAAGCAAATGAAGAAAATTGGTGTGACTTTAGGTGCAATTCTCTCATCCGCCGCACTCGGGGGTGCGAGCTTCGCCGCCGAGGTGAAGGTCGGCGTAGTCATGGGCCTGAGTGGACCGCCGGCCATCGTCGACTTCGGCGAAAGCTATCTGCAGGGCATGAAGCTCGCACTCAAGGATTATTCTGCTGCCGGCAAGCACAAAGTCGAATTTATCGTTTACGACGACGAAGCCAATCCGCAGAAGGCCGTTTCGCTGGTCCAGCGGCTGTTACAGAGCGACAAGGTTCCGCTCATCATCGGTACCGTGTCGAGCGGCAACGTCCTTGCGTTCGCGCCGATCGTCCAGAAGGCCGGCGTGCCGTTGATTGCGGGCCCTGCGATCGCATCCAACATCACATCCCAGTTTATCGAGGAAAAGCCGAGCTTCATCTTCCGCTGCTCGATGGTCGAGAAGTTCCAGATCGAAGGCATGCTCGATTGGGGCGTGAAGACATTCAAGAAGATAGGTCTCGTCCATTCGACCACGGGCTACGGCAATTTCGCGGCGAAGGAGATCGCGGATGGCGTCAAGGCCCGCGGAGCCAGCCTCGTTGCAGTGGAAGCCGTGGCGCCGAACGTCTCGGATCTGACGCCGCAGATGCTGAAGATGAAGGAATCCGGTGCCGAGCTTGTACTCAACTTCCATGAGTCGTTCGAACTGGTGTTCCGGCCGATGTCGAAGATCGACTACAAGCCGACGATTGCCGGCAACTGGGGATTGTCGTCGCTGAAAGTGCGCGACATCGTCGGCACGAAGGAGATCGAGGGAACGGTCATGGGCCAGGCCCTCGATCTGTCACTCGATGCCCCGAAGGCTTTCGTCGCGCGTATGGAGAAGGAGTACGGCAAGGAGTTCCGCTGGCCGGTCCTGGCAGCCTTGGGCTACGATGCGGCACAGGTCGCGCTCAAGGCGCTCGACACGGCCAAGTCCATGGAGCCGGAAGCGATCCGCGATGCGTTGGAGGCGGTTGACGGCATCAAAGCGATCTCGGCGACGCCGGCCAAGCCCTACGGACCCAAGGATCACGAGTGCCTCGACCGGGAGCACGTCTTTCTCGGAGTTTGGAAGGACGGGGCCGTTGTTCGCCTGAAATACTGATCGAGGCGTCGCGGACCTTTCGCAGCGTGGAGCATCGATGTCGACGGCGAATTTCATTCAGCTCTTCCTGAGCGGCTTGACGATGGGTGCGCTCTACGCACTCACCGCCAAAGGTCTGTTCATTGCGCACTTGGCTACGACCCGCATGAATTTCGGGCAGGGCGAGTTCCTGATGATTGCCGCCTATCTGAGTATGACTTTGCTCCTGGTGGGCGTGCGGGTGATCCTGGTTACCGTGCTCGTGATCGCCCTGCTGGGTCTCAAGGGCTGGGGGCTGGAGCGCATCGCACTGCGGCCACTCGACCGGCTGAAATCGCTGGTCGGGGGGCAGTATTCCTGGGTGCTGACGACCATGGGCGTCGCGCTGATCATGCAGAACGTGGCGACGCTGGTGTGGGGCAAGTCCTCGCAATACTCGCCGCCGCTGTTCTCCGCCTCCCGCGACAATGTGGTCAAGATCATGGGTGTCGGCGTTTTTGTCGAGGAGTTGCTGGTGATCGCCGCTGCGTTTCTCGTGGTCGGCCTGTTCTATGTGTTCCTGTTTCTTACGACCCATGGGCGGGCCGTCCGCGCCATCGCGTTCAACCGGGAAACGGCGGCACTGCTCGGGATCGACGTGACCCGCACCACCGTGCTCGTCTTCGTGATCGCCTCGGTGCTGGCCGCGATTTCGGGCATACTCGTCGGGCCGATCGTCACTGTGCAGCCTCATATGGGGCTGGTTTTCACGGTGAAGGCGCTTGCGGTCGCTTCGCTCGGAGGCTTTGCCAATCCGCTCGGCGTGCTGGCCGGAGCGATCATTTTCGGGATGGCGGAAAGCTTCTCGAACTATTTCAACTCGGCGTTTGGCGATCTATATCCGCTGCTGGTCGTTCTGGCGCTGTTGGTCGTGAAGCCGAGTGGATTGTTTGGAGAGGCGAAGGCCGATGTCCGCTGAACCGGTACCGCTGCCGTATCGCCGCCCGTTGCTTAGGTTGATGCTGTTCCTGTTGGCGGCCGTCGTCATCGTTGTTTTCCCGCTAGTTGTCGCCAACAAATTCTACATCCATTTGGCACAGACGCTCTGCTATACAGCAGTTGCTGTCATCGGCCTCAACATTCTGCTTGGGCTGTCCGGACAGATGTCGCTCGGCCAGGCGGGGTTCTATGCCGCCGGCGCCTACGGATCGGCGCTGTTGTCGGCCAAGCTCGGCTGGCCGCTCGGCTACTCCATGCTGGCCGGCGTTGCCATCGCCGGCCTCCTCGGCATGGCCGTGGGGCTCATCGCACTGCGCACGCGCGGCATCTACCTGACAATGGCGACTCTGGCGTTCGGCTTCATTGCCGAGATCACGGTGCAGCGCTGGACGGATCTCACCGGCGGAACGATGGGTGTGCTCGGCATTCCGAGCCTGGATTTCGGCTCGCGCAAGATGGGCGGTGTCTATTTCATGTGGGTCGCTGGGGCGGTCTATCTCACGGTACAGATCCTCAGCGACTACGTATTCTCGTCGCGCTATTACCGCGTGCTGCTGGCGATCAAGGAAAACGAGAGCGCGGCGCGAACCGCTGGCTTCAACGTACCGGTGTGGCGGACGGCGGTGTTCGCGCTGAGTGCCGTCGCAGCAGGTATCGCCGGCGTATTCTTCACGCATCAGAGCGCCTACATCAACAGCGATGCCTTCACCCTGAACTTGACGCTCAGCATGCTGGTCGCGACCGTCATAGGCGGACTCGGCACCTCCTATGGCCCGCTGATCGGCACCATCATCACACTGGCGATCGCCGAGTTCATCGCCTCGCTCTACGATGTCTCGCTGCTGGTCTATGGCTCCATCCTGCTGGTGGTGCTCCTGCTCGTGCCGGAAGGGGCGATCGGGATCATGAGGCGGATCGGTGCGATGGCCGGCCTCGGCGTGCGGCGGCCAGCCAGACGGCAGGATATCGCGGTCTCAGGGATGCCTCCGGTGGCGGCGACCGCAGTACCGCTGACCCGGACCGGCGGCGAGCCGGTGCTGGAGATCAAGGGCCTGTCGAAGAGCTACTCCGGGGTCAAGGCGCTGCGCGATATCAGCGTCAGCGTCATGCCTGGAACCGTGCATGCATTGATCGGACCCAACGGCGCCGGCAAGTCGACGCTAATCAACTGCGTGTCGGGTCTCTATTCGGCCGACAGTGGCAGCGTGAAGCTGTGCGGTCGCGACGTGACGGTCGAACCGGCGCACGTCCGCGCCCGGCTCGGGATGGCGAGAACCTTCCAGAACCTTCAGCTGGTGCCAAGTTTGACAGTGATCGAGAACGTCATGCTGGGCGTGCGCTCGCAGCGCTCCTGGCCACGCGATTTTGTCGCCTGGCTCGTCTCCCCGCAATTCGACGCCGTGGAGCGCCGCCGCGCCTACGAGCTGCTTGCTGCCTTCAACCTCGGCCACCTGTCCGAAGCGCGACCGGCCGACCTGCCGTATGGCCACCGCAAGCTTGCCGAGCTCGCACGGGCGATGGCCGAGGAACCGCTCGTGATGCTGCTCGACGAGCCCATCGCCGGTCTCAACGATGCGGAGGCGCACGAGATCGCCGAGGTAATTGGCACGATTCGAAATAGTGGCACCACTATCCTCTTGGTGGAGCACAACATGGAGTTCGTCATGCGGCTGTCCGACCGGGTCAGTGTGCTTGACTATGGCGAGAAGATCGCCGAGGGCACGCCGGCGGAAGTGCAGCGGGATCCGCGCGTCATCGCGGCCTACCTCGGAACCGCAGCCGATGCGGTCAGCTCATCTACGCAGGCGGCCCAATGATCCGGCTCGAAAAGGTCTCTTCCGGCATAGGAAGCATCGATATCCTGCGCGACATCGACCTGACCGTCACGCGGGGCGAGCTGGTGGTCGTGCTCGGTGCCAACGGTGCGGGCAAGACGACGTTGCTGCGCACCATTTCAGGACTGGTCGAGGTGCGCGGCGGCAGCATCAAATTCGATGGCAAGACAAGTGAAGGCGCCAAGGCGCACGAACTGGCGCGCTCCGGCCTCGTTCATGTGCCCCAAGGACGGCAGATCATTCCGACTTTGACAGTGGAGGAGAACCTCGCGATCGGGGCCGAGCATCTATCAGGGCTTGGCCGGGACGAGATCGCGCGCCGCATGGAAGCGGAGTATGAGCGTTTTCCCGTCCTCAAGACGAGGCGCCATATTCTCGGCGGGTCCCTCTCCGGTGGTGAGCAGCAGATGCTGGCGGTGTCGCGCGGATTGATGATGGCACCCAAGCTGCTGATGCTCGATGAGCCATCGCTGGGTCTCGCGCCGCAGGCTTTGCAGCGCATTCTCGCGGCTCTCGGCGAGCTCGCCAGAACAGGTATGGCGGTTCTGATGGTCGAGCAGAAGACGAGCGCGCTGCAAATCGCCGACCGTGCCTATGTGCTCAAGAACGGCGCCATCGTTCACCACGCACCGGCAGCTGACCTTCGCAACGATGCAGACGTGTTCCGGCACTATATGAACTAGCGCGCCCGTCGGACTACTGCGCGGTCCAGCCGCCGTCGACCAGAAGATGCGCGCCCGTCACCATGGCCGCTGCTGGCGATGCGAGATAGACCGTCGCCGCCATGATATCCTCGATGCTGGCCAATGTACCGAGCGGGATGCGGGATTCGAAATAGGCGCGCTTCTCTGGCGTATCCACGATGCGGCGGGCAAGCGGCGTGTCAACAAGCGTAGGGCCAACGCTGTTGACCCGGATCCGATGAGGCGCAAGCTCGATCGCCATGGCCTTGGTCAGGCCCTCTACGGCGTGTTTGGTCATACAATAGACGGTGCGATCGGTGGCTCCGACATGGCCCATCTGGGATGAAATATTGACGATCGCGCCGCCCCGCTGCTTGCGATCAGGGGTTTCCAGCATTTTCCGGACAGCAGCCTGCGAGGCGACGAACAGCGCCGTGACGTTGAGACCGACCATCGTATCGAGGCTGGCATCGGCGACGTCCAGCATCGGTTCCGGAATACTCGTACCGGCATTGTTGACCAGAATATCAAGGCGCTGCAGGCTCGCAATGTGGCGCCGCAGCCCGGTTCGATCGGTCAAATCGCAAACTACGATGGTTGCTTTTCGGCCGAGACTTTCGACTCGCCGGGCGGTGGCTTCGAGTGGGCCAGGCGTGCGGCCCACGAGTACCAGATCTGCCCCCGCTTCGGCCAGCCCGGTTGCGATCCCGGCACCTATCCCGGCGCCGGATCCGGTGACCATCGCTACCCGATCATCGAGACGGAAACTTGGAAGGCGAATGGCGTCAAGCATCGATGGTCCTTTTGGGCTGATCGCCGTAGGGTGTTGCGGATGTGGTACGGTTTGCCGGCCGTGCATGGCGCATGGCGCCTGTGCATTTTGCGCCGGTTTGAAACGATTGGCGAATGGATAATGATCGCTAGCCGTGTGGTTTGGCTGCTTGGGAGTGATTAACATGCAAGACATTTTCATCATCGGCGTCGGCATGACGCCGTTCGGGCGGATGCTCGACGTGGATCTCAAGACCATGACGCGGCAGGCCACCGACGCGGCGTTGAGCGACGCAGGGATCGAGAAGTCGGATCTCAACGCGGCCTATTTCGCCAACGTCTCGCAGGGGCATATGGAGCGCCAGCATATGATCCGGGGCGAAATCGCGCTCCGCAGCATGGGGATAGGCGGCATCCCGGTGATCAATGTCGAGAACGCCTGCGCCAGCGGCAGCTCGGCCTTCAATTCGGCGGTGAACTTCGTCAAGGCAGGTCAAGGCGACGTCGCCCTGGCGATCGGGGCTGAAAAAATGTACTCGCGCGACCGCGACCTGATGTTCTCGGTCTTCGACAGTGGATGGGATGTCAGCACGCGGGACGAGACGGTTGCCCGGCTGACGAAAATGGGGGAGGGCGTCGACGTGCCCGACGGCACGATGTCGAACAAGCCCTACAGCGTTTTCATGGACGTCTACGCCGCCTTCAGCCGCTTCCACATGAAACGGTTCGGTACGACCAGAGCGCAGCTGGCGGCCGTCGCGGCCAAGAACCACAATCATTCGATCCACAATCCGCAATCGCAGTACCGGAACGGCTATACTGTAGAGGAGGTGCTGGCGGCGCCTCCGATCGCCTATCCGCTGACCTTGCCAATGTGCGCGCCGATTTCGGATGGCGCGGCGGCGGCGGTGATCTGCAACAGGAGCGCCCTGGCTCGTCTGGGACTGGATGCGCGGCGTGCGGTTCGGGTTCTGGCCTCGGTTGTACAGTCGGGTAGTGACCGTGAGCCGGAGGAGGTTGATAGGCACGTCTCTGCCCTGGCGGCGAAGCGCGCATACGAGATTGCTGGAGTTGGCCCCGCGGATGTTTCAGTCGCCGAAGTCCACGATGCTACAGCCATGGGTGAAATCATCCAGGTGGAGAATCTCGGCTTCTGCGCCTTCGGCGACGGCGGCCCGATCTCCGCGCGCGGCGAGACCCGGATCGGCGGCCGTATCCCGGTCAATCCATCGGGCGGTCTCGAGTCGAAAGGACATCCGATCGGCGCGACCGGCTTGGGCCAGATCTACGAACTCGTATCACAATTGCGGGGCGAAGCGGGCCCGAGGCAAGTCGCCGATGCGCGGATTGCGATCGCCGAAAACGGTGGCGGCATTCACGGCATTGAAGAGGCGGTGGCCTGCATAACGGTGCTCGGCCGCTGACAACTGCTGGTCCCAAAATCGACTTGCGCGTATCGGAAATCCTGCGGGACTCTCGCTGACCGCGACCGCCCGTCAATGAATCCGCGCCATAATCTCACGTCGTTCCTCGCCGTCAGCTGCGGCGAGGAAATCCGGCTTCGCGAGCGTCGTCGGCGCGCTGTTCGCGCCGGACTCAGTTCGCCTTCTTTCCGTCCCTGCCGAATTGCTTGAGGAACGCGGTCAGGTCCTTGATTTCCTGTTCGCCCTTGATGCCGGAGAACATCATCTTTGTTCCCGGAATTTTCGCCTTCGGATCCCTGATGTATTCCGCAAAGACGGCCTCGTCCCAGAGAAGGCCGGAATTCCTGTTCGCCTCGGAATAATTGTAGCCTTCGATCGTTCCGGTCTTTCGACCGAACAACCCGTTCAGCATCGGACCGATGACATTCTTGGCGCTCTCGCCGACCTGATGACAGGCGCGGCACTTGTTGAACGACTTCTCGCCTGCGGCAACGTCCTGCGCGTTGGCCGCACCAACCGTGACCGCGGAAAATACAACTGCCAGAACCAAACGAAACCACATCCTTGTTCGACCTTTCCTTGAAACGCAATGCTCCGGGCACACGCCATTGCCGGCCGAATTCGTCGCAACGAATTCGGCCCCGGCGATGACGTCGGGGTTGGATTCAGCCCAGCATGTCGGCCGTGATGCCGGCATACCATCCCATGTTTTCGGCCTGCTGTTGCTTGCGCATTTCCGCAGTTTCGCCGGTCTTCGAAACGAAGGTCGAGGACGCCGCAATCTTGCCGTCCTTGGCCTCGTAAGCGCCCCCGACTTTCACGCAGTCGTCGGTTTCGATCAGGCTCCAGCAGGTGTTGGTGTAGCGGGCCGGAAACGTCCGCGCGGCGACAAGCTCGCCCCGGATCATCATGGCCGCGACCTTGGCCTGGCTGTTGGCCGAGAACGCCGATTTCGGCATGTCGCCCGCGATGCAGGCGTCGCCGAGCACGTAGATATTGGCATCGACCGCCGACTTCATGCTGGAAGGATCGATCGCGCAGAACCCGCTCGCATTCGCCAGCCCCGAATCCCGTGCGATCGCTCCGGCCATTTGCGCCGGGATGACATTGACCAGCGCGGCATTCTTGTAGGTCTCGAAACCGGTCACGACGGTACCGCTCGCCGGATCGACCGATTTCAGGCCGTCATGAACCTTCGGGCCGAGCCATTCGACCATGCCCTTGTAGTATTTTTCCCATCCCTCCTGAAACAGGCCCTGCTTGGAAAAACTTTCCTTCGGGTCGATCACGAATATCTTGCAGCGGTCCTTGCCGGCAGCCTTCAGCGAATGGGCCATCATCGAAATCCGCTCATAGGGGCCGGGCGGACAGCGATAGGGATTCGGCGGAGCGATCATCACGATCACGCCGCCATTCGGAACGGCATCGAGCCGCTTGCGCAGCAGCAGCGTCTGGGCGCCCGGCTTCCAGGCATGCGGCATCGCTTCCTCTGCTGCCTGCGACCATCCCGGAACGGAATCGTATTTCAGATCGATGCCCGGAGACACCACGAGGCGGTCGTAGGGCAGCCGGCGGCCGCCGGCCAGAACCACTTCCTTCTTGTCGCGGTCGATCATCGTGGCGCGGTCGCGCACGAGGTCGATTCCATTGTTCTTGGCCAGTGCCGTATATTCATGCGTGATGGAGGCGTAGTCCCGGAAACCGCCAAGATACAGGTTGCTGTGAAAGCAGGTCTGATAGTTGGCATTGGGTTCGACCAGCGTCACCGCAATGGCGCCGGCGCTGTCCTTGGCAATGTATTTCGCCGCCGTCGCGCCGCCCGCGCCGCCGCCGATCACGACGACCCGTGGCTTGGCTTGCGCGAGCACCGAGGGCGATCCGAGCATCGTCGCGCCGGCGACCGCGGCAGCCCCTGTCAGCAATTGCCTTCGATTGAAATCCATTGATCCCTCCCGATTGTTTTGACTTTCCCGACTTTTCGATCCGAGTGCAGTCGTCATGTTGCCCGCGAATTCTGCCTTACCTTCACTTGAAATCCCTGTATCCCGGCTTTGCCGGGGTAGCCCACGCCCATCACTTTACGACAGAACGCGACTGCAAGGCACCAAAATAGGCGGCGAGCGCTTCAATCTCGTCTGCCGCAAGCCGACCAGCAATCGTCTGCATGATGAGATTGTCCCGGTGCTTGTCCTTGTACGCGTTCATCACCGCAACAAAGTGTTCGTCAGGCCAGCCGGTGATCCGCGGTACCGCGCCGGTCTCACGGCCCGATAGTTGATGACAGGTCACACACTCGGCCGACAGATACTCGCCAAGTTCACGATCTCCGGCAACAGCGCCGGTGGATGCGCTTGCCAACAACAGACTGACCGACATTGCGGGGAGGTGTGACATGGTCATCAATCCACCTTCGGCCCGGCCTTGCTGTCAGGCGTGACGTCCACCGAAACAGCCCGCCCGATCACTTTCGGTGCGGTGCGACAGTCCTTCATGCAGGGATCCTTCTTCCAGAAGTGCTTTTCAGCGGTTTCGCGATCATCCCCATAGAATGCCGCCGCATTCGGCATTTTGACAGATGCAAAATTCTTCTCGTTGAGTTCGAAATTCTCGTCCTTGATGACGTCGTTCATATTGAGAATATAGGCAGTCAGCGAGTAGGCCTCGTCGTCCGTCAGGGACTGCGCATTGCCGAAGGGCATCGAGCGCTTGATGTAGTCGAATACCGTAGACGCGTCCGGCCAGAACGAGCCGACGGTCTTGTCCGGCCGGTCCGCCTTCAGCGTACCGATCCCGCCGGCGATCGCGGGGTAACGGCCGACGCCCTGGCCGAACTCGCCGTGGCAGGACGCGCATCTCTCCTGAAACAAGACGTCGCCCTCTTTTGCCGTGCCCTTTCCGACCGGAAGGCCCTTCCCGTCCGGCCGAACGTCCGTGTCCCAGGCCTTGATCTCCTCCGGCAGCGCCGGGCGGCCGAGACCGAGCTTGCCGGAAGACCTGGCGGCAACCTGCTGCGCCGAAGCTTCCAAAAGCAGTGTCGTGGCCAGGCTCCCGCCAAGCACGACCGCAAACAGGAGCTTAGCCAATCTCGACATTTTCGGTCTCCCCGTCCGCGCGCACCAGCCAGGTCTGAATGCCATTGTTGTGGTAGATTGAATTGACGCCCCTGACCTTGCGCAGTTCTTCCTTTGTCGGCTGGACGTAGCCGGTCGAATCCATGGCGCGCGACTGGATCATCATCTCCTGCCCATTCCAGTCGAGGTCGACATAGAAGCGCACCAGCGATTTGTCGAGCACCGGGCCGTCGATGCGCGCGGACTGCCAGTTGCGGCCGCCGTCGAGAGTCACATCGACCCGCTTGACCGTTCCGCGGCCGGACCACGCGACGCCGGTCAGGACGTTGCGCCCCTTGTATTTGAGCGGCGCCTGCGGCGACGGGTTCGTCACCACCGATTTCGCATCCATGACGAATGTGTGTTTGCGCGAGCGGCCGTCGGCCAGCAGATCGGTATATTTCGAGGTTTCTTCGCGGGTCTGCCACGGCTGGTCACCGGCCTCGATCCGGCGCAGCCACTTCACCCAGAGATTTCCTTCCCAGCCCGGGATCACCGCCCGCAGGGGATAGCCCTGCTCCGGCCGCAGCGCTTCGCCGTTCATTGCAAACGCAATGAGGACATCGTTCAGCGCCTTCTCGATCGGCAGCGAACGATTCATCCCGGCGGCATCCGCACCTTCAAGCATGAGCCATTTGGCATTCGGCTTCAGCCCGGCTTCATCCAGCAAGACCTTGAGCGGCACGCCGGTATACATGACGTTGTGGATCATGCCGTGCGTGAACTGACAGCCGTTGAGCTGCGCGCCACGCCACTCCATGCCGGAATTCGCCGCGCATTCGAGAAAATAAACCTTGTTCACCCGCGGCATGCGCCTGATGTCTTCCATCGTGAAGACGAGCGGCTTGTCGACGAGCCCATTGATCATCAGCCGGTGGTCAGCCGGGTCGATCTCGGCGATGCCGCCGTGATGGCGCTCGAAGCAAAGTCCGGAGGGCGTGATGATTCCGTCCAGCCGGTGCAGCGGCGTGAAGTTGACCGAAGACTCAGGTGAGGCCGTCAGCCACGGGACGTCGCGTCGCACCACGTCCTTTTCGAACTTTGACGGCGTGCCGTATGGCCGGGATTGAACCCCGTCGCCCAGATATCGATTCCAGTCCTGCACCTCGGTTATCAACGGATCTGGCTTGCCGCCTGCTCCGGCGAAGGCCGATGCCACGCCAAGAGCCGCGCCCGTACCCGCGAGCCCCGCAGCCCCCAGAAACCGACGCCGATTGAGGATATCCGTTGCAGGCTTGCCACTCATGCTGGCACCCTTTCTCTCTATTTATCCCAATATGTGAATATGTAGAAGGCAATGCTGCACGGTCATTGCGAGCTTCAGATCCCCGTGACTTTGACTGCGGTGTTCGGTTCGATTTTCACCGAGCCGAGTTTTGAAACGTGGGCCGCGACGACATCCCAGATCGGCGGTCCTTGGGTGTTCTGGTTGATGCTGGCCCAGCCCGCGACCGTATAGGTCTTCGATGCTTCGATCGGATTGCCCGATTTCAGATGAGTGAGTTTGGAAATCCGCGAGCCCGCCGGCTGGCCGATATCGATCGCATAGCCCATCCCGCCGATCCGGACCATGTCGCCACCGCCCTGAAAATAGGGGTCGGGGTGAAAAATGTTGTCGGCGATGTCTTCCAGAATTTCCTTCAGCTGCCCGCCGGTCATCTGGTTGCGATAGCAGTTCGGATAGGTGATCGCCGTCGCGTTGGTGACATGCTCCCAGGTGATCGTATCGCCGGGAAGCAGGCTGCCGCCCCAGCGGAAGCCGGGCGACAGCGCTATTTCGGCGTCGCGCTCCGCGAGCATGGCGTCGCAGATCAGATCGTCGAATGTGCCGTTGAAATTGCCGCGCCGGTAGAGCAGGGAATCGGTCTTGCCGATCGTGCGCGCAAGGTCCTTGGCAAAGGGCGCCCTTACCTTTTCGACCAGCGCGGTCATGGCGGGGTCGGGCGCAATCGCATCCGCGAAAACCGGCATCAGCTTGAAACGGATGCCAGCCACCTTTTTGTCCTTCACCTCGATGTCGAGACGCGAGACGAACTTGCCGTGCGAACCGGAGGCGACCAGAACGGTATCGCCGACGCGAATGAGGCCCGGCATCGCGTCATGGGTATGCGCGGTCAGGATGACGTCGATCCCGCTCACGCGGCTGGCAAGCTTGCGATCGACGTCGAACCCGTTGTGCGAAAGAAGCACGACGATCGAAGCACCGTCGGCGCGCGCCTCGTTGACCTGCTTCTGCATATCCTCCTCGCGAATGCCGAATTCCCACTTCGGGAACATCCAGCGCGGATTGGCAACGGCGGTGCGCGGCAATGCCTGGCCGATCACGGCGATCTTCGCGCCGCCCCGCTCGAACGTCTTGCGCGCCTCGAAGACCGGTTCCTGCCATTCATTGTCGCGGATATTCTGAGCCAGAAATGCGAACGGCGCCTTGTCCGCGATCTCCTTGACCCGGTCGGCGCCGTAGGTGAATTCCCAATGGCCGACCATGGCATCGACCTTCAGCGCCGACATCACGTCGACCATGTCCTGCGCCCTGGTTTGCAGCGAAGTCCAGCTGCCCTGCCAAGTGTCGCCGCCATCCAGCAGCAGCACCTTGTCCTGGCCGCGCTCGGCTCGCACGGCGCCGATCAGCGCTGCGATGCGATCCATGCCGCCCATGCGGCCATAGTTGCGCGCCAGCGCCAC
>NZ_JAUYAN010000128.1 GCF_030693485.1 Bradyrhizobium sp.
ATCGAATTTGGGGCTTCATCAGGGCTGTAGGGCGGATTCCCTTTAATCCGCCATCTCGTATGGATCGGCGGGTTAAAGTGAACCCGCCCTACGCGAGCTGCATCTTGCTCAGGCCAAGCGCGCGCCGCATTGAAGTATCCCATTGCCGGGCTTGACCCGGCAGCCCCGAATCCGCAAAGCACGTCGCATTTTCACCCTCCCGAGGAGCCACGAAGGGTCTCAGACAAGAAGTGCCGGACCTTGTTCAACTCGCCTTGTTCGTTGCTGCCGCCCTGGTGCTCGCCATCACGCCGGGGCCGGGCATCTTCTACGTCGCGGCTCGCACGCTCGCCGGCGACCGTGTCTCACTGACGGGGTGCAGTCCAGCACTGTCACCGGAATCGGAATCCATAGTTTTGTGCACTGTCACCGTAATTTCCATCCCACGATCCACTCATGGATGCCGAAGCAGCCGGACAGCCCTAGGAGTACGCCCCAGGTGCTGGCGAAGTACGAGGGGCACGTGCCGAATAATGCCGCCGTGCGGCGAACAATGGCTGTCTGGTTATGGCTCAACTTTCGAGTGCCAGCACCACACGTTGAGCCAGCGGCATGAATAACTTTCTAGTCGTGTCGTGTGCGACGGCTTTGTGACTTCCTCGATTTGGTCCCAACGAATAAATTCAATACGCTCATGCGTCGGGCTCCGCACGAGTAGGCCCTTGTCGAGATTCCGCAGCAATATGCGTTGACGCTCCTCGCCGCCTTTAATTTTTATCTTGTAGGGTTCCTCGACAGTGGAGAGAGCGGTGTTTCCTTTCATCTGGCCAACGAAAAACGCGACTACAACAAGTATCGGTACAGCGATGATGGACCTTCTGATCGTTCTCAGGTTTTTATCATCGGAACCTGCGAAGGGAACGAGCTTGGTCCCGAATGAGAGCCACAGGTAGAGCAGCAAAAAGAATACCGGGACAAAGTTGAAACCAGACCCGGTGAAAAATTCGAGTAGGAGCAAGAACACGAAGAGACCAGGCAATATCCACCCCTGCCATCCCATCGAAAGAGGCGGGTAGTAGTTTGGGTCGTCGATGCCCCGCCAATTTACCCACGTGAGGCCCATCCAAAGAGCAAATACGATCCATTGCGTCGCGTTGGTGAAGTAATCTGAAGTCGAAATGAACGTTTGGAATTGGCTGCCGATAACCGAGAAGTACCCGTATTCATGACAGACGGCGAATAGGAGCAACGCCAGCGTTGCTGCGCCGATCATCGCTGCAAATTTCTCCAGGATGTCGCCCATGCCCCCACTCCCCGAATCCTGCGACCGTTCGCGGCATGGTACACTCAGCGCATGAATAACGCAGCGGTACAACTCGGAAAATTATCAGCGCGTAGAATAGGTGGAGCGAAAGCGATACCCAACATGATGTTCGCACGGAGGTGGGATTCGCCACCCGCGTAAACCTGCACCAGCGCTCTTTTTCCGTGAGCGCTGGGTGAGCTGCTGCCGGTTTGATGGACACCCGGTTAAGCTAATCCCACCTTGCGCTCGAACTCAACAGGGCTGAGGTATCCGATCGTCGAGTGACGTCGGGTTAGCGTAGCGTAACCCGCCGATCCACGAAGGTTGAATGGCGGATTACGCTTCGCTAATCCGCCCTACGGCACTGCGACCCGTCGCTTCACCGTCAAATCTCCTTCCACCAGCGCCAGGTCGCCGCAAGGGCCAGCAGGCCGAGCGCGCCGGTCACGGCCACGGCGTTGTGGGACCCGATGCGGTCCGCGAGCCAGCCCAGCCACAGGAAGCCGATCGGGCCGGTGCCGATGCAGACGGTCAGGATGCCGAGGATGCGCGAGCGCATGTGCAGCGGCGCGGCAAGATAGACCAGCGTGGCTTGCATCGTCGCGAAGCCGGCGCCACCCAAGCCCGTCATGATCAATGCCACGCCTGCCAGAACAGGACTTTGCACCAGCGCGAACATCACCACCGTGACCAGGTAACAGACGACACCGCCGAGATAGACCCGGCCGTACCATTTCGGGGTCAACCACAACCCCACCAGAAGCGCGCCCACGAAAGCGCCGATCCCGTCCATGGCCGCCAGGATGCCCACGCCTTCCGGACCCAGATGCAGGCGATCGCGCCCGATGACGGGAATCATGCTGGTGAACGGCCACGCGAAGATGTTGTAGATCACCGTCACGACCAGCACGCCGATGAGCCGCTTGTCGGTGCGGACCAGAGCAAGCCCCTCGACAATCCGCGCCAGCACGGCTTCGGAGCCCGCGACGCGGGGAATGCGCGAGCGGACGGTCAGAATTGCCCATAGCGCGGTGCCATACATCAGCACGCCCAGGATAAACGCTCCCTGGAGGCCGGTCCCGGCGAGCAGGAATCCGCCGGCGGCGGGGCCGACCATGCGGCTCGCATTGCCGGCGCCGACATCCAGCGACATCGCGGCGCCCATCTGTTCGCGGCCCACCACCTCGCCAATCATCACACGGCGCACCGGGTTTTCGGTGCACCAGCCGCAGCCGTTGATGAAACTCGCGAACGCGAGATGCCAGATCTCAAGTTGCCCGGTCCCGTCCAGAACCGCGAGGACCGCCGAGGTGCCGCCCATCATCAACACCACGATGAGGAGCGTCCGGCCGCGATCGAAGCGTTCCGCAAGCGCGCCGAGAAACACCCCGAAAAGGGCCATCGGAAGCAGGCGGAGCATGGTCATCATCGCCACCAGAAACGCGGACTCGGTGCGCTGGTAGACGACAACTCCGACCGCGATGGTTTCCAGCCAGCGCACGGTGGAGACGATCAGGCCGACATACCACAAACGCCAGAAATCCGGTGCCCCGATCATCCGCCGGAACGGCGAGTTGCTCACGCGATCGTTTCCTCTCCGGGGACGGCTCACCCCTTATGCCAGCAGCATTGGCGGGATCGTAGAGGTGATTTGGAAGCGGGCAAGTGCCCGAGACGTCCAAAACGCTTCACGGCTTGCGCGAAAGCCCGGAAACCGCGAAAATCCAGCCCAGTTCACACATCACCCGGGAATCCCAACCACATGCAGTTCGATGACGTCATCCTCGGCCGCCGCAGCATCCGCGGCTACAAGCCCGATCCGGTACCGAAGGCGCTGATTGCGGAAATCATCGGTCTGGCGATGCGCGCGCCGTCGTCGATGAACACCCAGCCGTGGAATTTCTATGTCATCACCGGCGAGCCGCTGGACCGGATCCGCGCCGGCAACACCGAGCGGATGGTGGCGGGCATCCCGCAGTCGCGCGAGTTTCGCACCGGTCAGGGCTTTGCCGGCCAGCATCGCGACCGGCAGGTCGGCGTCGCCAAGCAGTTGTTCTCCGCGATGGGGATCGCGCGTGACGACAAGGACAAACGCCAGGACTGGGTGCTGCGCGGCTTCCGTCAATTCGACGCGCCGGTCTGCGTGATCGTGACCTATGACCGGGTGCTGGACGGCAGCGACGATACGCCGTTCGATTGCGGCGCGGTGGCGACCGCGCTGGTGAATGCCGCCTGGTCGCGCGGGCTGGGCGCCGTGATCAACAGCCAGGGCATCATGCAATCGCCCGTGGTGCGCGAGCACGCCGGCATCGCCGACGACCAGGTCATCATGAAAAGCATTGCGCTGGGCTGGCCGGATGACACTTTCCCGGCGAATGCGGTGGTGTCCGAACGAAAATCCGTCGAGGAAGCGACCGTGTTCGTCGGTTTCGGGAATTAGGCGCGCAGCATGGGTGAGCGAAAGCGATACCCCCCGTCCCTCATGGTGAGGAGCGCGTCGGGCGGCGCCCTTGCGCTGCGCGACGCGCGTCTCGAACCATCCGGCACATGGCCTGCTGCCAAACCTTTCATAACCCGCAGCGCGGAATTTTCGCGCAGCACAACCCGCCGATGCACGAAGGTTGGATGGCGAATTGCGCTTCGCTAATCCGCCCTGCAGCCTTATTCTGATTCCAACCCGGCCCTCGCGGCCGGACGATCGACAAGAAACTCAACAGGGCAGGAAAAATGAAAAAGCTGACACGGCGAACATTCGTGACGGGTTCGGCGGCGCTGTTGTGCGCCCCGTCCGTCAAGACCGAAGCGCAATCCGCGTGGCCCGCGCGCCCCATTCGCATCATCGTGCCGTATCCGGCCGGCGGCCAGACCGACGGCATCGCGCGGGCGTTCGGCGACTATCTGGCGCGGGCGCTGGGCAAGACGGTCATCATCGAGAACAAGGCCGGCGCAGGCGGCGTCATCGGCGTGGCGGACGCGAAACGTGCCGAAGCTGACGGCACCACCATCCTGTGCACGATTTCCTCATCCCTGATCCAGAACCGCCTGACGGTGAAGGACCTGCCCTACGATCCCGAAAAGGACTTCATCTATCTGACGATGGTCAGCGGCGCCGGAGGGCCGGTGGTGGCGGCGAAGAAGACCGGCGCCACGAATCTCCGCGAATTCATCGAATATGGCAAGAAGGTCGGCAGCCTGAACTGGGGATCGTACGGCGTGGGTTCGACGCCGCACGTCCTGATCGCGACCATCGCCAAGCAATACGGCATTCAATTCCAGGTCATCCAGTATCGCGGCGAGGCGCCGATGTGGAACGACATCGCGGGGCAGACGCTGGATGGCGCCGCGGGAAGCTACGCCGCGGCGGCACCCGTCATTCAGGCGGGGACCGGAAACCTGATCGGCGTGGTCGGCAGCCGCCTGCCACCCTATCCGGACACGCCGACCATGACCGAACAGGGCGCCGTCGGCGACTTCTACGACCTGCGCGCCTTCACCGTCTTCGCGGTACCGACCGGCACGCCGAAGGAGATCATCGACCAGCTCGCACCGCTGTTGATCAAGGCCGGATCCGATTCCAAGGTCCAGCAGATGCTGAACAACTTCATTCTGAGTTCCCCGGCGGATCTTGAAACGACGGCCCGCATTTTCAAGCGCGACAGCGACGTGATGCTGCGAATCCTGCGCGATCTCGGCGTCAAGCCGGCGGAGTAGCGGCGCAGCGCGCGTAGCCCGGATGGAGCTCTGGCGCAATCCGGGAAGGGATGCAGCGGAGGCCCCGGTTTCGCAAGAGCTCCATCCGGGCTACGGCCCTCGACACGTACGACGCTGACCGGAACGTGATCGCCGGTGTTTCGCGACAGGGTGTAACGTCCGCCGATTATCAGGAGGATTCCCCATGCGCCTGTTGCTCGCTTCGACGGCTATCGCGGTGTTGTTCAGCTTCTCACCGGCGTCCGCCATGTGCGGCGGCGGCCAGCAGGCCGGCGCCGGCGGCATGTGCGGCGCTTCGGGCGGCGGCATGAAGCAAATGTCCGAATGGCCGGTTGCGCCGCAGGCTCAGCCGCAACAGCCACAGACCGGCATGGCCATGGGCGGCTTCCCGTGCTGCAAGAACATGGCGATGATGGGCGGCGGCATGAAGGCCGACGACCCGCACAAGGGCATGGATATGCCGAAGAACTGAGATCGAAAATTGGATGGCGGATTACGCTTCGCTAATCCGCCTTAGTGTCCTGAAAACACCGATACGGAGTCGATCAGCGCGGGATGCACCTCAACGACCGCCTGGTTTGCATTTGAGGGTTTCCGGCAATCATCTCCAGAATCTGGCCCGCGGGGCACTGGCCATTATTGATCAAAAGCCGTTTGCCATAGGGCACGGTGCCCGGGGGCGGAACGCTGGCGAGCACGGGAGATCCGCCCGCATTGCGCGGCACCCGGGAAGCGGCGCCGCCAGCAGCGGCGCCCGGGTTTCGTTCGCGTTGCCGGGCTTGTTCCGAAGCGCGTTCGGCCGCGCGGCGACGGGCGCGCTCGGCTGATGCCGCAAGTTTCTCCTTCGCATCGGCTTCGGCTTTTGCCCGCTGGGCGTCGGTCGCGGCCTTCTTCTGCATGGCCGTATCGCCATTCGAAGCCGCTGCGGCCGCGGCTTCCGCCTTCGCCTTGGCCTCCGCGGCGGCGGCTTCAGCCTTTCTTGCAGCGACGGCCTTGGCCAGTTGCGACTTCGCCAAATTCGCATAGAATCCTGTGGGATAGGCATCGAGAAAACTTTCGAAGGCCTGCTGGGTCCCGACCTGCACGGCGAGTTCGTAATCACGCCGCAACGCATCGCCGGCGGCTGGCGCCGCAACCTGCGACGCTTCCGGAGCGGCCTCGGCCTGCGGCACGAGAGATACGACGGAGCCGCCGAGCGAACCGTAAACGAATGGCTCCTGGCGACGCGAGGTGCTGGACAGCACTTCGTCGCGCACACGGCCGAGCGCGATTCGGAGGTCGAGGCCGGGAACCGTGATGTGCTTGATCAGTGCCGCTGAAAAAGGGCTATTGCTGCCGTCGCCATCGGCGGCCGTCGATCCTGCCTTTGCCGCGAACGCGACCAGTGTATCCGAGGTTGCCGGCTCGACCTTCGCCAGCCCGCGCCCCACGGAGCGGCTCGCCACCGTGCGCTTCATGCTCTGCGTAAAAGGATTGCCCCGGCACGCGTCGAGAATGAGGAGGCGGAGTTTCCTGGCAGGCTCGATCGTGCGCATGACGCGGTCCATCGATATCGCCTCATCCTCGACGTCGATGTCGCGAGCCAGTTTGGCGTCGATCGGCAGCAGGTAGTTGATGCCGTCGATCTCGATTCCGTGTCCCGCGTAGTAGATGACGGCTATCTCGGCGTCGCCGGACGCCTCGGTAAAATCCCGCATCGTCTTGCGCATCTCTTCAATCGTGAGATCATTTCGCGAAACGACGGAAAAGCCGGCCTTTTCGAACAATGCAGCCATGGATGCCGCGTCATTCCTGGGATTGGAAAGCGGGGTGACTTTCGTATAGGCCGAGTTTCCCAGAACGAGCGCTACGCGTTTTTCCGCAAGGGCTTCGGTACTCAAAGCTGCAAACATCAATGCGATCAGAAATCGAAACATGCTGTCCACCAAAAATGATAGCGACGCGTACCGCCCAGCCGGAGTTCCATCTGTGAGAAATGTCACCTATCGCAGTGTAACGCGATTGTACGCCGGGGCCAAATTTCGGCCTCCCGGAAAGGCCGTCATGCCCGGGCTTGTCCCGGGCATCCACGTCTTGCTTTCGTATGAGCAAGAAAGACGTGGATGGCCGGGGCAAGCCCGGGCATGACTTTTGTCGGCTACTTCTTCGGCAACCGCGGCTTCTCGATTCCCGCGAGGTCGCACAGCGCGTCCACCATCGCCGAAAAATCCCTGTCCCCGAAGCCGCGGGCGCGGGCGGTTGAGAAGGCTTCGCGGGCGGCTGCGGCCATCGGCATCG
>NZ_JAUYAN010000145.1 GCF_030693485.1 Bradyrhizobium sp.
CACGTCTTGGCCGGGCGTCAGCAAGACAAAAGACGTGGATGGCCGGGTCAAGCCCGGCCATGACGAAGAGGGGTTTCCTCTTGGCTGTTTGAAAATTGAATCCGTAAACAAACACCGCTGTCATCGCCCGGCTTGACCGGGCGACCCAGTATTCCAGCGGCGCTTGAGATAGAACGAGAGGCCGCGGCGTACTGGGTCGCCCGGTCAAGCCGGGCGATGACAGTTTTGATTGGTGCGACCCGCCTTGCACATCTTCGGCGTCCTACTTCCCCTGCGGCAGCAGCGCTTGCGGCAACGCGTCGAACGTATAGGGCTGCGGCCGGTTGCGCCGCATGAAGCCGCCGATCTGCCAGGCGAACAGCGCGGCGAAGCCGACCAGGAACAGGGCGCCGGCGAACTCGCCTGTGGCGAGCGCGCGCACCAGCAATCCGGCGATGGAGATCGCGACCGCCGCCACCACCACGCCTCCCGCGGCGTAGAGACCGGAATTGATGCCGCCGATCAGCGAGGCGGTGCCGCCCGCCTGCCGCATCCGCGCATGCAGTTGCGTGATGAAGTCGCGGTAGGGCCGATCCTGCGTCGTCATCAGGGCGACGGTCTGCCAGCTCGTCGAGTAGATGGCGAGGCGCTGGCCGTCGTTGCGCGTGATATCGCAGCGGAACCGGCGCGACTGCATCGACGCCGGCCGGTAGGACAGCCTGATCTCCGCGAGTTCGTCATAGCGCCAGACGCCGGACTTGGCCCCGACGTGCCAGGACAGCCCCTGCGCCGTCAGTTCGAATTGATGGGCGCTGCCGATCAGCGACGCCTTGTAGGCGTAGTGGGTGGCGGGCGCGGCTTCCGCGGAGGCCGCGGCTTGGTCGGACGATGGTGCTGGCAATGCGATGTATCCCGGTGATGGCCGTTCCTGGCTGGCGGCGCCGGCTTGCGCGCCCCGCCGGCTTTACCCTACAAACGCCCGATGGCCGAGACGACTTATTTTCCGCGCCGCCTGATTCTGGCGGGCGCGATGATCTCAGGGGTGCTGCTGGCGCTCGCCGTGCACATGCTGGGGGTGCGCTACGGCCTCGACCTCGGCGGCCTGTGGCGTGGCGGGTCCGGCGACTTCATGCCGGCGGGCGCGGCGATCGCGTGGTGGCTGATCGCCACCGTCGGCTTCTCCGGCGGCTATTTCACCGCAGCGCTGATGGACAGCGCGGCAGCCGGCCAGATCCCGCCGCGGATGCGCCAGTTCCTGATCGCAGTCGGCGTCCTCGTGCTGGCCGGCGCCGGCCAGGCGGCCTCGGCGCCGAGCCCGATCCCGACCATCTCGGGCGTGCTCGCCGGCCTCGCCGCGCTGTGCCTCGGCGCCGCGATGGCGTTTTGCGGGGCGTATTTTGCGCTGCGCAAGGCGTGAGGGGGATTCGGTAGGGTGAGCAAAGATTCCGCCGCAGCTCGAAGAGCGAATGCGGAAACGTGCCCACCACTTTACCCGCTTGACGGTTGGTGGGCACGGCGCAAAGGGGCGCCTTTGCCCACCCTACCTGCGACAGCCCACCCGATCCGTGGTATATCCTTCCGCATGAACCGCAGCGAAGCCCTTGAGACCCTTCTTCGATCCGAACCCGACCTCCGCGCGCGCGGCGTGCGGCGGGCGGCCGTGTTCGGCTCGGTGGCGCGCGGCGACAGCCGGCCTGACAGCGATGTCGACATCATGATCGAGATCGATCCGGCGGCGCATCTGACCGTGTTCGACTATGCAGATATCAAGCAGTTTATCGCCGGCCTGTTCGAGGGCCCGGTCGACGTGGTCAACCGCGACGGCCTCAAACCTCATGTCCGTCCCGCCGCCACGGCCGATGCGATCTATGCGTTCTAGGTCAGTTGAACAGCGCTTCGCGATATCCTGCACCATATCGAACTCGCCCGCATGTTTTCGGCGGGCCTCGATGCGAGCGCTTTCAAGGGCGACCTCAATCGTACGCTGTCAGGCGCTGCTCTTCAGTTTCATCTGCCCCTACGGACTGTGCATTTATCCGGTGTCACGCCTTCGCATCTGACTGGTCTCGTCATGTCAGCCTTCTTCCTTCGACCATCGAAATCTCTTGCTGTGTGAGTTGATAGAGGTCGTACACGACTTTATTCAACTCCGCCTCTTGCCGACGTATTTCAGCGTCATTGGCCGAGAGTTCGCGCTCAAGATCGATGATTTGCTTAACAACAGCGTCATTGTCCGGCACAGCAAGCCTACGCAGCGCATTGCAAAGCTTCTTTCCCTCTGTATTTTCAGTGATGGCTAAGGTCGACGCCAAGACCTTCCATTGAGCCACAATAAAAATACCTTCGTGCTCATCCAAAAAAATACGGTCGATTGCAGTGATCCCTGCAATTGAAAACGAAAGCTCGCCGCCCGTAAAGGAGGCAGCTAGAGAGACACCCGCATCAAGACGAAGTGTGATTTCGTCGTAGCGAGCTGCTAGTGCTCGTTCAAACTCTTTTTCCGCCCATTGTTTTCGCGCATCGGGTTCAAGCTGCTTAGGTGCTCCCTCCAAGATTTCTTTCTTGGCCTTTAAGCCAGAGAATAACCAAGTCTCGGGACGGGACCGCGTGCGCGTAACCACCAATCGTTTCTGCAGCTTCGCAATAAGGTCTCGACGCTCCGTATGCGCGCCTTGAAGTTCCCTTGCGCGGCTGGCGACATCTGCCCGCTGAGACTCGTTAGCGGGTGGAATCGGCAACGGTGAAATGAACTGTTTATTGGCAGAAAGGTAGTTCCCTCTAAAGGGTTTGGAAATTCGACGGAATACATAGTCTGCCACCGGTGCATTTAGAATGCCGGCCAAGAAAAATGGGTCTTCGGATGCCGCAACAGCAACGCCACCAACGTCGACGTTATCGAGATAGACCGAACCTTTATGATCGACCGAACAGGCGAGTCTTGCCACGAGACGCGGCACAACTAGTTTTACGATTTCTTGCTTGTCCAGATTTTGGTTGCGTCCGAACCGATACCAAGAATCATCGTCAAATGGCGCATCAAGGATTTCACCTTTTTGACTCTTCTTGGCCTCACGATTCCGTAGAATCGCTTCGTACGAGAGCAGAAATTTCCATGCCTCAGGGTAAAGGTTGGCCATGTTCTTCTGAGTGATCAATTCGATTTTTTGGTTGTCAAATTGGTAAGGAAACAACAAGTAGATATCTGTCTCTGGATAGACATAACGCTTAGCTTCAGTACCTGAGACCAGGGGTTTCATGATCTCATCTTCGAGCTCAACCTCATAAGGCGGCGGGGCGTCGTCTCCTCTCGGGCTACAAACGTAACGACGTGAGCCGAGCCGTTTCAAATGATAGATCGAGTCGGCACTGGTTTGCAGGCCGACGAAAATGTTCTCGGTGTGCACCGGGTCACTGAGCAGGCGGCAGCGTTCGTACAGCTTGTCTGTTAATGCTCGCTCGCTACCGGAAAGGAGAAGCCACCGGTCCCCGAAAACCTGATGACCGTATGCAAGGGAACTTCCTGGCTGATCCCATGGCCGTTCCGGGATAACCCCATTTGGGGCAAGAGCAATTTTAATGGCATCGTTGGGTGCCTTCGTGAAAAACTGTAACGCCGTGTAGTTTGTTGCCTCCTCAAATACCTGGAATGCCTTGAAATCAATCCATCCCTCAAGGTTGCGACCTCTAGTTACTTGGCTACGAAGTCCTTCGCCGTACTCATTGACCGCCCATAGACTGGGTGCGATGAACCCAAGCCGGCCCCGCTCATTGAGAAGCGACAGGCCCTTTTCAATGAATGGGAGATAGAGGTCAAAGTTCCCGGTCTTTGCACTGGAGTAGCCATTTATATGAACGGCCGAGCGACCGTTTCGTAGAAACTCCGCCATGTCGCTGTGTACCCGACGAAAATTCTGCAGCTTTACGTAGGGTGGATTTCCAATGATGACGTCAAAACCACCACGGGCTTTTACCTCAGGAAACTTCAATTCCCAATCGAAGGCATTTACCCTTTCCCGCTGTGTATCATCGTAGAATCCGAGATCAATCTGCCCTTTGTAAAAATTGCTGTCGATGAGGCTGTTTCCTTCCCGTATCGTCGCCCCAAGCGATGACAACGGCTTGTCTCCTCGGGCGGTGTGCAGCCAAAGTGCGAGTTGTGTAATTTCAACTGATGCCGCGTTAATGTCGACGCCATATAGGTTGCTCTGAAGGATGTCTCGAATCAGGGCGTCATCATCACGAACCACAAAATCCTTCGATACCTGCCTGCGAATGGCTTGGATCGAGTGCCATTCATCAACGAGATAGCGGAGAGCCGTGATGAGAAAGGCTCCTGATCCGCAGGCCGGATCAAGGACCGTAATACCTTTCAGCAGTGACGAATACCGATCAATTGCCTCTACTGTTGGAAGCGCGTCGTCTTCTTCGTCGGGCCACCGGCATTCACGCTTTAGTTCTGTCAATCTCGGGCCAAGAGTAAGGTCGACGATACGCTCCACAACCCACTCAGGCGTATAATAAACGCCGTCACGCTTTCGCTTGTTCTCCTTGTTGATCGATAAGCGCCCATCGGCTTCCGCTTCCAAGATTTCCAACTCTGTAATTGATTGCTCAAAGATACGGCCTAGTGTGTAAAGACCAAGACTCTTCGATACCTCACGTTTCAGTTCAGGAACTGGCGCCTCGGCAACCGGCGGTCTCGTGAGATCTTCGGACCAGTCCGAAGCAAAGCTGTAGGATGCAGAAAAATAGAGCAGCGTTAGTTTGTGCGCGTAAAGGCCCGCCTCATTTTGACCTTGACCGGGTTGGCAGAAGACATGGTTTGGCACATGAAGACGGTCCAGGTCTTCATCCACCGCAAAGAGACCACCATTGAAGGCATTTAGCTTTGTTCCGCCAAACGGTTCTCCCAAATTCATCGCGCTGAACAGTTCAACGAGTTTTTGCCAAATGTTTTGTCCATTAGGCTTGAGATAACGATCTTTGCTTTCGTCTATCAGGAAATCTCGGAGCAGCTGAGGCGGAAACCCCAGCGCTCGTCCCATATCCTCGCAAAAGAAGATGAATATGCTGCGATCGAGAATCTTTTGCGCCAAGCGCACCAATTTTCCTTTGGTGCCCGGAAACCGAGTGGTGCCCTCTCCATTATGCTCTAGGAGAGCAAGGTAGAGGTGCTCGCGAAACTTTCGGTACTCGGCATAGAACGTGTTTTCAAGTTCTCGTTCTCTAACCCACTGCTGAGCGATAAGCTGAGCAAGATGCGAGCGACCTCCCATTATGAGCAGAGTGTCTCGATGGAATAGCTTCTTAAACAGAAAGCGATCAAACCTAGCATCTTCGGAATCAGATAATAGATTCGCTCCTTGGAAAAGCGTCGTCGGCCTAATTGTGAATCGGATAAACTGATGGTGGCTGCGGTCAAACCAATACAAACGAAATTCGTTCATGTCAGTTACGAGCGCCCACGTCGGGAGTGTGGGCTCATTACCGAACATGCCTCGTCTGGCGTTGCTCAAATAATCCAGGCACTGTCGAACAGGTGACCGATTGTTTCCCTTGCGCTTTTGCGGTGCATCAAGATCGGACTTAATGTCTTTGAACTCGCAAACGACCTGCGGGATACTTGTTGGTGCATCTTTTGAAAAATACCCGATGGCAAGATCAGCCGCGCCGGTGCCTCCCTTCTCTCCGGCACCGGCAATCGAAAACTTGGGCCAGAGTGTAAAATTCTTCTCTGCCCCGATTTGCCCCGATTGCGCATAACCCCACGTGTCTCGAAAGAATACTTCGATGAACGCGGCTTCCGCTGAAGTTTCCTTGAGATCTTTCCGTTCAGACCAGCGAACCAATCTCTCATCGAGTTGACGCTCTTCCTCTGATCCTTGAAACGCCTTGTAGTCGAGCGCCCAAACCGACCGAAGGAATTGCTTTGTAATGAACGAGTTGTGAAGTTCCTGCATTTGACTCTTGATTTCAGCCATTGGCTTCGAAGACAACTATGAGATGCATGCCTAAAAATCTTGCCTTCTGCAATGAAACTGTTGGAGCATTTCCGGGAAGGTGCGAAATTCCGAGCCAGCTGGCACCGTCGCGAGGGCCCTCACTAGCAATCAGTGAGCCTCGGGGACAAATCCGCCAAACACCTCGCGCGGCGCAGCGGGATAGCGCATAATTTCCTTTTCGGCATTCAAATCGCGTGAAGCATGGCATCTTCCCGACAACGCGACCGTTTCCAGCAGGACGAGCAGACCGACCTGTTCGGCGAGGATACACCTACGCCCGAATATCGCGCCGATCCCGACTCGGTTCGCGCCGAACTCTACAAGATTCTGGCCGAAACCCGGGCGGCGCAGAGCCTGCCTTGGGAGCCCAAGACC
Organism: Bradyrhizobium sp.; assembly: GCF_030693485.1. GTDB lineage: Bacteria > Pseudomonadota > Alphaproteobacteria > Rhizobiales > Xanthobacteraceae > Bradyrhizobium. The sequence continues at coordinate 6,357 of NZ_JAUYAN010000145.1, forward strand.
GTCCTGCTCTAACGGACCATTCCGCAGATGACGAACTGGCTGCCCGACGAGGAAGGTGCGCAATTGCGCTTCGCGTTCGAGACGGAGATCAGGCGGCTGGAAGCGGCCTGAGATTGCGGTTGAGTTGGACTTCGCCCGCGATGGTGGCGATGATCGCGGAGGTATCCAGAACCATCAGGACGGCAACCCGCAACCGTCATAACCGACGATGTCATCTGCCGGCCGGGAATCCAGAACGCGCATGCGGGATACGCGCTCGAAGAACGTATCCAGCGCGGCCTTGCGGTCGCCTTGTGCTGGCGGCGCAATACGGGACAGCCGTTCTTCAACCGCACGCTCCAGCGCGGTTTCAACGTCTTCGCCGGTTAGGCGGGCAAGCCGCTGTGCGAGCTGGTCAACTCTGGCGGAAATATTCATAGACCACCGATAATTGTTCGAAAGCGCGATGAACATACCATAATTAGGGGCCGATATCACTCCCGTTGTTTTTCGCCGAGGCGGTTGGGCGACATCCCCGCACGTCATTGCAATGACGGCGGATTGCGATTCGCTAATCCGCCCTGCATGCTATTATCCGCCATCCGGGATCGCAGCGCGATGTCCTGACAGGCAAATGGCATGAGTACTTTGGAAATTGATGTCGGCGATATCAGGCCGGTCTCGGTTGCCTTCACCGCGGATGAACTGGTGGTGACGCTGGCGGACGGCCGCAGGATCGCGACTCCGCTGGCGTGGTACCCGCGGCTGCGCGAGGCCGATGCCGCCACGCGCGCGCGCTTCGAGTTGATGCCGATGGGTATTCACTGGCCCGAACTCGACGAAGACCTCGGGATTGCGGGGATGCTGCGGGGACGGCCGGGCGCCTGAGGCCGATCCAGCTCACCCCGCCTTCTTCTTGGTCACGGCTTTTCCCCGCGACGTCTTCGCCGCCGCCTTCCTGCGCGTCATGTGCGATTTCAGCGCCGCGCCGATGCGGGACTGATAGCCCGGGCCGCTCTGCTGAAACCAGCGAAGCACCGCGGCGTCCAGCCGCAAGGTGATCAGTTGCTTGGGATCGGCGGATTTCGGCCGGCCGCGACGAACGAGCCTGCCGCCCTGA
>NZ_JAUYAN010000012.1 GCF_030693485.1 Bradyrhizobium sp.
GCTCACAGAATATTTCCCGCGCATCCGAAAAGCCTATCTGATCGGCGAAGCCGCAGCGGAATTTTCCGGCACGCTCGGCGACCGGGTGCCGCACGAGATTTCCGGAACCCTCGAAGTCGCCGTCGCCAGCGCCGCGCGCGATGCGCAGGCCTCCGGATTGGTCGATCCCGTCGTGCTGCTGTCGCCGGCCTGCGCGTCGTTCGACCAGTACCGCAATTTCGAAATTCGCGGCGCCAGATTCCGCGACCTCGTCACCGCGCTGGAGGGCGTCAAGCCGGTGGTGTGAGTCCAGAGCTTTCGTCAACCGCGAAGGCGGGTGACCCAGTATTCCGGAGGCCGTGCGGGCCAACCGCTGGCGCTGCGGCGTACTGGATCCTCCGCTTTCGCGGAGGATGACGACCTGTTTTGAGCGGCTGGCTCGTCCCGCTTATAAAGATGTTCGTTTCCATTAACCCCTTGGAAACCATCCTCGGCCACCAATGGGCAAACCCCTCCCTGGGAACGCCCATGATCTCCCGCGAACAACGCACCCCCCTCAGCGAATGGTGGTGGACGGTCGACCGGCTGCTGCTCGTGGCGATCATCGCGCTGATGCTGGGCGGTGTGATCCTGTCGCTGGCGGCCAGTCCGCCTGTCGCAACGAGGATCGGGCTCGATCCGTTCCACTTCTTCAACCGCCATGTGCTGTTCCTGCTGCCGTGCTTCATCGTGCTAATCGGCGTCTCCTTCCTGTCGCCGCGGCAGATCCGGCGCGCCGCGCTGATCGTGTTCGCGGTTTCCGTCGTGCTGATCGTGGCGACGCTGCTGATCGGACCGGAGGTCAAGGGTTCACGGCGCTGGATCACGCTGCTCGGCGTCAACATCCAGGCTTCCGAATCCGCCAAGCCCGCTTTCGTGGTGCTGGCGGCATGGCTGTTCGCGGAATCGGCGCGGCGGCCGGAAATGCCGGCGACCTCGTTCGCGCTCGGGCTGCTGCTGACGCTGGTGGCGCTGCTGGTGCTGCAGCCCGATTTCGGCCAGACCCTGCTGATCCTGATGGTGTGGGGCGCGCTGTTCTTCATCGCGGGCATGCGGATGATCTGGGTGGCGGGGCTTGCGGCGGCGGCGGGCGCCGGACTGTTCGGCGCCTATCTGCTGGTGCCGCACGTCGCCTTCCGCATCAAGCGCTTCATGAATCCCGGTACCGGCGACACTTTCCAGGTCGATCTGGCGATGGAAGCCTTCTCCAACGGCGGCTGGTTCGGGCTGGGCCCGGGCGAGGGCATCGCCAAGCGCAGCCTGCCGGACAGCCATACCGATTTCGTATTCGCGGTCGCGGCGGAGGAATTCGGCATCATCCTGTGCCTGGCGCTGCTCGCGCTGTTCGCCTTTGTCGTGATCCGCACGCTGGCGCGCGCCTATGCCACCGAGGATCTGTTCTCGCGCTTCGCGGCCTCCGGCCTCGCCATCCTGTTCGGGGTGCAGGCCGCGATCAACATGTCGGTCAATCTGCAACTGAGCCCGGCCAAGGGCATGTCGCTGCCGTTCGTTTCCTACGGCGGCTCGTCGATCATCTCGCTGGCCTACAGCGTCGGCATGATGCTGGCGCTGACGCGGCTGCGACCGCGCACCGAGATGGAATCGATCGGAGACGCCAACGCCGCGCCCAACTACGCGTGATGACCAACGCCGCGCGGGTATGCGCGACGGCTGCCGTCATTCCGGGATGGTCCGAAGGACCAGACCTCAGGTGCGCAATTGCGCACCGGGGGAATCTCGAGATTCCGGGTTCGCACTTCGTGCGCCCCGGAATGACGGCTTGAACCTCGCGCGTACTCGGCTATCAAGGCCCTCATGGATAATTCATCGCCCCTTATTCTGCTGGCCGCCGGCGGCACCGGTGGCCATCTGTTTCCCGCCGAGGCGCTTGGCGTCGAGCTGATCCGGCGCGGCTTTCGCGTGCGGCTTGCGACCGATTCCCGCGCGCTGCGCTACAGCGGCCTGTTCACCCGGGATACCATCGACGTCGTGCCGAGCGAGACCGTGCGTAGCCGGACGCCATGGTCGCTGGCCCGTACCGGCTTCCTGCTTGCCGCCGGCACCGCGGTGTCGCTCAACCTGATGCGGAAACTGAAGCCTGTGGCCGTGGTCGGCTTCGGCGGCTATCCGACCTTGCCGCCGCTGCTGGCGGCGAGACTGTTCGGCGTGCCCGGCATCATTCACGAGGCCAATGCGGTGCTCGGCCGCGCCAACCGGTTCCTGTCGAGCCGCGCCAGTGCGATCGCGACCTCGCTGCCCGGCGTGCTCGATCGCGACCCCGCGCTGGCCGGCAAGACCATCACCGTCGGCATGCCGATGCGCCCGGCGATCCTCGCTGCGGCCGCGCTGAAATTTGCGTCGCCTGACGCGACCGGCCCGCTCCGCCTGCTGGTGGTCGGCGGCAGCCAGGGCGCGCGGGTGATGGCCGATATCGTGCCCGGCGCGATCGAGAAGCTGGAGCCGGCGTTGTGGAGCCGGCTGATCCTGACCCAGCAGGTGCGCGAAGAAGACATGGCGCGGGTGCGCGCGGTCTATGACCGGCTCAGGATATCAGCCGAACTGGCGCCGTTCTTCATCGATCTGCCGGCGCGGCTGGCGTCGAACCATCTGGTGGTCTCGCGCTCCGGCGCCGGCACCGTGGCTGAACTCGCCGCCATCGGCCGGCCATCGATCCTGGTGCCCTTGCCCGGCTCGATCGACCAGGATCAGTTCGCCAATGCCGGCGTGCTGGCGCAGGCGGGCGGCGCGATCCGGATTGCGCAGCCGGATTTCACGCCCGACCGGCTGGCCGCGGAAATCTCCGCGCTGGCCGCCGAGCCGGAGCGGTTGACCGCGATGGCGGCCAGCGCCCGCACCATGGGACGGCTGGACGCCGCCGATCGGCTGGCCGATCTGGTGGTGAAGACAGCGGGACTCTGACGTCTTCGTCATTCCGGACGGGACGCGTAGCGGACCGATCCGGAATCCCAGGATTCCGGGTTCGCCCGCTCCGCGTGCGCCCCGGAATGGCGGAAAAAGCCCTTGTCACGCCGTGCCGAAGCAAGGCATCCAGTACCCACAGTGACAGGGATAACCGCATGAGACTGCCGCGCGAGATCGGACCCATCCACTTCGTCGGGATCGGCGGCATCGGCATGAGCGGCATCGCCGAAGTCCTGAACAATCTCGGTTATACCGTGCAGGGCTCCGACGCTTCCGAGGGCGCCAACGTCAACCGTCTGCGCGAGAAGGGCATCCGGATCTCGGTCGGCCACAAGGCCGAGAACGTCGCCGGCGCCGATGTGCTGGTGGTCTCGACCGCGATCAAGCGCGACAATCCCGAATTGATGGCGGCCCGCGCGCAGCGCATCCCGGTGGTGCGCCGCGCCGAAATGCTGGCGGAGCTTATGCGGCTGAAAAGCTGCGTCGCGATCGCGGGCACCCATGGCAAGACCACGACCACCTCGATGGTCGCGGCGCTGCTCGATGCCGGCGATCTCGATCCGACCGTGATCAATGGCGGCATCATCAATGCCTACGGCACCAACGCCCGGCTCGGCGCCGGCGAGTGGATGGTGGTGGAGGCCGACGAGAGCGACGGCACGTTCCTGAAACTGCCGGCCGACGTCGCCATCGTCACCAATGTCGACCCCGAGCATCTCGACCACTTTGGGACGTTCGAGGCGGTGCAGGACGCGTTCCGCCATTTCGTCGAGAACGTCCCGTTCTACGGCTTTGCCGTGATGTGCATCGACCATCCTGTCGTGCAGAGCATCGTCGGCAAGATCGAGGACCGCCGAATCATCACCTATGGCGAAAATCCGCAGGCCGATGCGCGGCTGCTCGATCTCGTCCCCTCCGGCGGCGGTTCCAAATTCAGGGTCGCGTTTCGCGATCGTGTGGCCGGCACCTCGCACGAAATCGCCGACCTCGTGCTGCCGATGCCCGGCCGCCACAACGCGCTGAACGCCACTTCGGCGATCGCGGTGGCGCATGAACTCGGCCTGTCCGACGACACCATCCGCAAGGCGCTGGCCGGCTTCGGCGGCGTGCGGCGGCGCTTCACCAAAACAGGCGAATGGAACGGCGTCACCATCATCGACGATTACGGCCATCACCCGGTCGAGATCGCGGCGGTGCTGAAGGCGGCGCGGGATTCCACCGACGGCCGGATCATCGCCGTGGTGCAGCCGCATCGCTTCACGCGCTTGCAGTCGCTGTTCGAGGAATTCTGCACCTGTTTCAATGATGCCGATACCGTCGTCGTTGCTGAAGTCTATCCGGCGGGCGAGGCGCCGATCGAGGGCATCGACCGCGATCATTTTGTCCTCGGCCTGCGCGCCCATGGCCATCGCGAGGTGATCCCGCTGCCGGCATCCACCGATCTCGCAGCCGTCGTCGCCGGCGTTGCGAAGCGCGGCGACTACGTCGTCTGCCTCGGCGCCGGCAACATTACGCAATGGGCCTATGCGCTGCCGGGCGAGTTGAAGGCGCTGGGGTGAAAGTGGCGACCTTCCCCGACATCACGCGCGACCTGAAAGCCGCGATGCCCGAGCTGCGCGGGCGGCTGCTGGCGAACCAGTCGCTGGCTGAGTTGACCTGGTTCCGGGTCGGCGGTCCGGCGCAACTGCTGTTCACGCCGGCGGATGAGGACGATCTTTCTTATTTCCTGTCGCATTTGCCAAGCGAGATTGCTGTCCATGTCGTCGGCGTCGGCTCCAATCTGATCGTGCGCGATGGCGGCATTCCGGGCGTGGTGATCCGGCTCGGCCCGCGCGGGTTCGGCGAGACCGCCGCAAAGGGCGATATCGTCAGCGCCGGTGCCGCCGCGCTCGACAGGCGCGTGGCCGAGACCGCGGCGGCGGCCAATATCGGCGGGCTGGAATTCTATTTCGGCATTCCCGGCACCATCGGCGGCGCGCTGCGCATGAATGCCGGCGCCAACGGCGCGGAGACAAAGGACGTGCTGATCGAGGCCGTCGGCATCGGCCGCGACGGCAGCAAGCATACGTTTGGCAATGCCGACATGAAATTCGTCTACCGCAGCAGCGGCGTCGATCCCTCCATCATCTTCACCTCGGCGCGTTTTCGCGGGACCATCGCCGCGCCCGAGGCCATTCGCGCACGGATGAACGAGGTGCAGTACCACCGCGAGACCGCGCAGCCGATCCGCGAAAAGACCGGCGGATCGACCTTCCAGAATCCGCCCGGCCACAGCGCCTGGAAGCTGATCGACGCGGCCGGCTGCCGCGGCCTGCGCGTCGGCGGCGCCCAGGTGTCGGAGATGCACTGCAATTTCCTGATCAACACCGGTACCGCGACCGGCCACGATATCGAAACCCTCGGCGACACCGTGCGCGCGCGGGTGAAGGAAAATTCCGGAATTGAGCTACACTGGGAAATCAAGCGGATCGGAATTCCCTCGTAATCGTCATTCCGGGGCGCGCGCAGCGCGAACCCGGAATCTCGAAGTTGGGCGCGAAGAAGAGATTCCGGGTCTGGTCCTTCGGATCATCCCGGAATGACGAGAGAAAAAACAGCGGAACGAAATGATGCAAATCACCATTCTTTTCGGCGGTACCAACAAGGAGCGGCTGGTGTCGGTCGCCTCGGCGCAGGCGCTGCACCGGGCGCTGCCCGAAGCCGATTTGTGGTTCTGGGATGTCGACGACACCGTGCACGAGGTCCGCTCCGGGGCGCTGCTTGGCCATACGCGGCCGTTCGAGGATGATTTCAAGCCGGGTAGTCCCAGCATCGGCGCGATCGAGGCGGCACTCGACAAGGCCAGCGCGGAGGACCGTTTGCTGGTGCTCGGCCTGCATGGCGGCCGGGCGGAGAATGGCGAGTTGCAGGCGATGTGCGAAATGCGCGGCATCCCCTTTACCGGCTCGGGCTCGGCGTCGTCGCATCTGGCCTTCGACAAGGTGGCGGCCAAGCGCTTCGCGGCCTTTGCCGGCGTGGAGGCGCCGAGCGGCGTCGCGCTGGAAGACATCGATGCGGCGTTTGCCCAATACGGCAAGCTCATTGCAAAACCGGCGCGCGACGGATCGAGCTACGGGCTGATTTTCGTCAACGCGCAGCAGGACCTCGCGGCGGTCCGCAACGCGGCGAAGACCGAGGAATACCTGATCGAGCCGTTCGTCTCCGGCGCGGAAGCCACCTGCGGCGTGCTGGAGCAGCCGGACGGCTCGCTCATCGCGCTGCCGCCGATCGAGATCATCCCGGCGGAAGGCGGCTTCGGGTTCGACTACCGGGCCAAATATCTGGCGGCCTCCACGCAGGAAATCTGCCCCGGCCGTTTCGCCCCCGAGATCATGGCCCAGCTGATGGAGCAGGCGCAGAGCGCACACAAGGCGCTGTCGTGCAGCGGCTATTCCCGATCGGATTTCATTGTCTCGCCGAAGGGACCGATTTTCCTCGAAACCAACACGCTGCCGGGTCTGACCGCGGCCTCGCTCTATCCGAAGGCGCTGAAGGCGCAGGGCATCGAATTTGCCGAATTCCTGCACGGCCAGATCGCGCTGGCGGCGCAGCGCGCGCGCAGGTAGTCGCGTTCGGGGGGAATATCCCGCCGGAGCGGGCCCGGCGGCGGGTGGCGCCGGTTCCATTGATAAAAATGATACGAATGTCGGGCAAAGTCCCGGGAACGCGGTGCAAATCAGCCCCGGCCTGCACCCGGTTTACACTTTGTTTACCAGGAAGTCCGAAGGTTAACGCTGGCGGCGCATGTGGCGCTTGGCTGCCGGGGCGTGAGCTGTTGCGGATATCCGCTTCGACGACGCATCGCGGGAACCTGGCCTCTTCTGACTTGAGGCCAGCACCCGACCCGGCATGCAAGGACGTCCCATGTGCCAGAACCCGCAAGCGTTTTCTTGCGGGCAACATATGACGAGCTCGTGCAATGGATGGTGCAGGACGCCTCGCTCGATCCTTGAGATCGCTGAGGCCCCAGGCTGACCTGAAAGCTGCCGCCATTGGCGCGGTTGTGCTGTTGCGCGAGCGGCTGGGCTTGCCGCGCAAGGTTGGCAACAATCCTGCCAAGAAGCAGCGTCTGCAGCGCGAGCAGCCGAACCGCCTGATCGCCTTGCTCGAGCGTTGTCTTCCCAACCGCGCCGGCGTCGCCGCCACCGTGCTGCTGCTCGTCGGCAGCATCGGCTTTGGCGTCGTCAGAGGCGGGCATCTCGCCGAATTCACCGCGGCGCTGAGCGACACCCGCAATGCGATGGCCAATTCCGCCGGTTTCCGCATCACCGCGGTCGCCATCAATGGCCGCAAGCAGCTGACCCAGGACGAGGTGCTCGCGATCGGCGGCGTCAACGGCCGCTCGTCGCTGCTGTTCCTCGACGCCGCCACCGTGCGTGACAAGCTGAAAGCCAATCCCTGGATCGGCGAAGCCACGGTGCTGAAGCTTTATCCCGGCCAGCTCCAGATCGATATCGTCGAGCGCACGGCCTTCGCGCTGTGGCAGAACGACGGCCGGCTCGCCGTGATTGCCGATGACGGCGCGGTGCTGGAGCCGTATCTGTCGCGCCGCTTCATTTCGCTGCCGCTGGTGGTCGGCAAGGGCGCCGATACGCGCGCGCGGGATTTTCTCGCGCTGCTCGACCGCTATCCGCAGGTGAAGAAGCAGACCAAGGCCGCGATCTTGGTCGGCGAGCGGCGCTGGAACCTGCGCCTCAAGGATGGTCTCGACATCAGGTTGCCCGAACACGATGTCGGCAACGCGCTGGCGGCGCTGTCGAAGCTCGACCGGGAAGACCGGCTGTTCTCGCGCGACATCGTCGCGATCGACATGCGGCTGCAGGACCGGCTGGTGGTGCAATTGTCGGAAGACGCCGCCAAGGCCCGCGAAGAACTGTTCAAGGAAAAGAAGCCGAAGAAGAAGGCCGGTGACGCATGACCGGCCTCGATCGCAACCAGACGCCGAAGACGCGCCCGATGTCGCAGAAGCGCACCGCGCTGGTGGCGTCGCTCGATATCGGCACCAGCAAGATCGCCTGCATGATCGCGCGGCTGAAGCCGTGCCCGCCGAACGAAGCGCTGCGCGGCCGCAGCCATGCCGTCGAACTGATCGGCTACAGCCAGATCCAGTCGCGCGGCGTCAAGGCGGGCGCGGTGGTCGATCTCGCCGAATGCGAGCAGGCGGTGCGCCAGGCGGTGGCCCTGGCCGAACGCATGGCCAAGGTTCGGGTCGAGTCCGTGTTGCTCTCGGTATCGGGCGGCCGGCTGCAGGGTCAACTGATCGAGGCCGCGGCCGACATCAAGGGCGGCGCGGTCACCTCGGCCGACGTGTCCCGCATCACATCCACCGGCATGCGCCACGCCACCGCCGAGGGCCGCACCGTGCTGCATGCGCTGCCGGTCGGTTACGCGCTGGATGGCGTCAAGGGCATCCGCGATCCCCGGGGCATGGTCGCGCGCCAGTTCGGCGTCGACATGAACGTGGTCACGTCGGAAGCCACCGCCGCCAAGAACCTGATGCTGGTGGTCGAGCGCTGCCATCTCAACGTCGAGGCCATGGCGGCGAGTCCTTATGTCGCAGGCCTGTCGGTTTTGACCGACGATGAAGCCGATATCGGCGCCGCCGTGGTCGAAATGGGGGCGGGCACCACCACCATCGCGACCTACTCCGGCGGGCGTTTCGTGCATGCCGGCGGATTCGCGGTCGGCGGGCAACACATCACCATGGATCTTGCGCGCGGCCTTTCCGCATGCATTGCGGATGCCGAGCGAATCAAGACGTTATATGGCACCGTGCTGACCGGCGGGTCCGACGCGCGCGAGTTGATGTCCGTGCCTGCTGCCGGCGACAACGAGCGGGACGCTCCGCAGATCGTGTCCCGCGCCACGATCGCGAACATCGTCCGGCATCGCGCCGAGGAGATTTTTGAAATGGTCAGGGACCGGCTCGCGGATTCCCCCTTTGCCGCAGAGCCGAGGGCGAGGGTGGTTTTGAGCGGCGGCGCTTCGCAGCTTGCCGGCATTCCCGAACTGGCCACCCGGATCCTCGGCCGTCCGGTGCGGATCGGCCGCCCGCTCGGCTTCGGCCGTCTGCCCAACGAGGCCAAGAGCGCGTCGTTCGCGGTGCCGACGGGCCTGCTGGTCTATCCGCAATACGCCCATCTCGAACATGTCGAACCGCGGCATACGCGGCAGCTCAGGACAGGGACAGACGGTTATTTCGGAAAGGTCGGACGATGGCTTCGCGAGGGCTTCTGATGACTCTTTTCCGCACCTTTAGGAATTCACCGACTCCCACGGCCGCCGGCCGGGGCGAACCAACGCGCGCGTCGTAATCGAGAGGCAACCATGGCACTCAATCTGACACCCCCCGACATCAGCGAACTGAAGCCCCGGATCACCGTCTTCGGCGTCGGTGGCGCTGGCGGCAATGCCGTCAACAACATGATCACCGCCGGGCTTCAGGGGGTCGATTTCGTCGTCGCCAACACCGACGCGCAGGCGCTGACCATGTCGAAGGCGCAGCGCATCGTGCAGATGGGCACCGCGGTCACGCAAGGCCTCGGCGCGGGCTCCCAGCCGGATGTCGGCGCCGCCGCGGCGCAGGAAGTCATCGACGAAATCCGCGACCATCTCTCCGGCGCCAACATGGTGTTCGTCACCGCCGGCATGGGCGGCGGCACCGGCACGGGGGCAGCCCCGGTGATCGCCAAGACCGCGCGCGACATGGGCATCCTCACCGTCGGCGTGGTGACGAAACCGTTCCACTTCGAGGGCCAGCGCCGCATGCGCACCGCCGAGGCCGGCATTGCCGAGCTGCACAAGGTGGTCGATACGCTGCTGATCATCCCGAACCAGAACCTGTTCCGGGTCGCCAACGAGAAGACCACCTTCGCCGACGCCTTCGCGATGGCCGACCAGGTGCTCTATTCGGGCGTCGCCTGCATCACCGACCTGATGGTCAAGGAAGGCCTGATCAATCTCGACTTCGCCGACGTCCGTTCGGTCATGCGCGAGATGGGCAAGGCGATGATGGGCACCGGCGAGGCGACCGGCGAGAAGCGCGCGCTGACCGCGGCCGAGGCCGCGATCGCCAATCCGCTGATCGACGATTCCTCGATGAAGGGCGCCCGCGGCCTGTTGATCTCGATCACCGGCGGCAAGGACCTGACCCTGTTCGAAGTCGATGAAGCCGCTACCCGCATCCGCGAGGAAGTCGACCAGGACGCCAACATCATCGTCGGAGCCACCTTCGACGAGACCCTCGATGGCGTGATCCGCGTCTCGGTCGTCGCCACCGGCATCGAGCAGGCGCTGATCTCGCGCAACGCCGGCACCACGGCGCCGGCCGTGACCAACGCGGTGGCTCCTGCTGCTCCGGTCTCGGCGCCGGACACCCGTCTGGCCGATCTGACGGCGCGGCTGCGCGCCGACAATGCCCGCATGGCCGAACGCGCCCAGAAGGGCGAAGCCGCCACCCCGGCGCAGGCCGCTCCCGCTGCACCCCAGCGCGCTTCCAGCAGCGTCGAACGCGCCGCTTTGGCCGCGATCGCCGCCGCGGTTGCCCCGGAAGCTCCGCAGGCCGCCCCGCTGCAGCAGGCATCCTATGGCGACGTCACGGTGCGCCCGATCGCGCAGAAGCCGTCGCTGTTCCCCGATCATGACGTCGCGCGCGTCGAGACCCCGGAGCCGGCGACCCCCGAGACCTTCATCCCGCAAGCCGCCGAGCGTCCGCCGGTCCGCGCGCCCCGGATGCCGAAGTTCGAAGACCTGCCGATGCCGGCCCAGGCCGAAATCCGCCAGGCCCGCGGCGAAGCCGAGGAGGAACATCCGCAGAAGGCCCGGATGTCGCTGCTGCAGCGCCTCGCCAATGTCGGCCTCGGCCGCCGCGACGAAGAGACCGAGCCGCCGATCGCGGCCCGCGCCTCCGGTCCGGCGATGCCGCCGATGCCGGAACGCAAGCCCCAGCGCACCGTGGCGCAGCAAATCGCGGCGCATGAGCCGGTCTCCGAATATGCCAGGCGGCCGGCGCCGCAGGGACTGGACGTCCACGGCCGTCCGGCACCTGTTGCTGCAACGCCACAGGGCGACGATCATTTGGATATCCCGGCCTTCCTGCGCCGCCAGTCCAACTGAAGTTTGTTACAAATCTGACGGCCAAAAAGGTCCCGGCGGTATCCGCCGGGACCTTTGCTTTTGCCGCCTCAAACGCGCCAGAGCTCCCGGCAAGCGTCTGATATTAAACGATTAATTATTTATTCGTGATTGGATATAAGGGCCGAAGCAGTGCCCGTCGCCGCCGCATTTTGGTTAACCTTTGGCGCGAATACGGCAGAGATAGGGTAACAATCGGTAAAAAAGCGTGAGTTGGCGCTGTTTGAGGCAGTCATTATGGTCTGCCGTGACTTGGGGACACTGAAGGCGAGTCGGCTGACCTGATCGGGTTTGTTCGCGTCTTTTAGTAAGTCGGGTAGTGGGCAATTAAGAATGAAATTCAGCCGGCAAACAACGCTTCGGTCGCAAGCCACTGTGACGGGCGTCGGCGTTCATTCCGGTTTACCTGTCAGCCTGACCCTCGGACCCGCACCCGTCGATGCGGGTTTTATTTTTGTCCGCTGCGGCCTCGATGGCGACGACCGCGAAGTTCAGGCGACCGCCGAATCTGTGATCGCCACCGAATTTGCAACCGTTCTGGGCGACCGCGATGGCCCGCTGGTCTCGACCGCCGAGCATGTGCTCGCAGCCCTCAGGGGCATGGGTGTCGATAACGCCATCATCGAACTCGATGGTCCGGAAGTTCCGATCATGGACGGCAGCGCCGCGGCATTCGTCGCCGCGATCGATCAGGCCGGTATCGTGGCGCAGCAGGCCGCGCGCCGCTTCATCCAGGTGTTGAAGCCGGTACAGGTGACGATGGGCGATTCGTTCGGCGAATTGCGCCCGCACGCGGCCGGCTTCCGCGCCGAGGTCGAAATCGATTTCGCCAATGCGGTGATCGGCCGACAGAGCTACAGGCTCGATCTCAATCCCGAACGGTTTCGCCGCGAGGTCTCCCGCGCCCGCACCTTCGGCTGCATGAATGACGTGGCGCGACTCTGGAGTGCCGGTTTTGCGCTCGGCGCCTCGTTCGAAAATTCGGTGGTGTTCGACGAAACCCGCCTGCTCAATACCGAGGGCCTGCGATACAGCGACGAATGCGCCCGCCACAAGGTGCTGGACGTGATCGGCGATCTCGCGCTGGCCGGCCTGCCGCTGCTGGGCGCCTTCCGTTCGGTGCGCGGTGGCCACAAGCTCAATCACGCGGTGCTGACCGCCCTGATGGCCGATCGCAGCGCCTGGCGGGTGGTCGAAGCCGAAACAGCCCGCCGTTCTTCGCGCGGTGCCGATGTCGGCAGCGGCATGGTGGGCGGCATGGTCGCTCCAGCCTACGGCCCCGACGTTTCCTGATTTTCCATTGGGTTCCAGAGCGGCACTTTCAATTCCCTCATGGTGAGGAGCACGCTGGCAGCGCTATTGCGCTGCCGGTGTGCGTCTCGAACCATCCGGCACATGCTGCCATCCTTCGAGACGCCGCGCGAAGGCGCGCGGCTCCTCAGGATGAGGTTCAACCTGTTGAAGCATCACAACCCTCGCGCCCGATTTTCCGCGGTAACCATGATCGGCCGCAAACCGGTCCGGCCGCCTTAATCCGGGCGAAATGCCTGCGTATTCGGTTGGTTAACGGACTTTTTTCGGTTAAATAGGCCCGCGGTTGCGCGACAAGGCGCCACGGGCACGGCGATCATTGCGTCCATGACCACGCTCATGGCGTGGCGGGCTCCGCATCACAGGCGTCAGGTCTTATTTCTATGTCGGCACAGCGTATGACGGCTCGTTTGGACCTCGCTCGGCTCGCTCATTTTGGTCGGCAGTTGCGGCTGGCCGCAAGCCTGGCGGTGCTGGCGGCGGTCCTGAGCGGATGCGGCGGCGGCTCGCTGTGGGACAAGTTCACCGCTAAGGACGATACCTTCAACGAAGAGCCTGCCGACAAGCTGTATAATGAGGGCCTGTACCTCATGAACCAGCGCAAGGATCCGAAGGCGGCGTCGAAAAAGTTCGAGGAAGTCGACCGCCAGCATCCCTATTCCGACTGGGCGCGCAAATCGCTGCTGATGTCGGCCTATTCGTTCTACAATTCCGGCGACTACGACAGCTGCATCGGCGCTGCGACCCGTTACGTCACCCTGCATCCCGGCAGCTCCGACGCCGCCTACGCGCAATACCTGATCGCGGCCTCGCATTACGACCAGATTCCGGATGTCTCCCGCGACCAGGGCCGCACCGAGAAGGCGATCGCCGCGCTCGAGGAAGTGATCCGGAAATATCCGACCTCGGAATACGCCAACAGCGCCAAGGCCAAGCTGGAGGGCGCGCGCGACCAGCTCGCCGGCAAGGAAATGGAAGTCGGCCGCTATAATTTGTCGAAGCGCAATTTCACCGGCGCCATCAACCGCTTCAAGACCGTGGTGACGCAGTACCAGACCACGCGCCACGTCGAGGAAGCGCTGGCGCGGCTGACCGAGGCCTATATGGCGATCGGCATCGTCGGCGAGGCGCAAACCGCCGCCGCCGTACTTGGCCACAATTTTCCTGACAGCCGCTGGTACAAGGACGCCTATAATCTGGTAAAGTCCGGCGGAGTCGAGCCCAGCGAAAACAAGGGCTCCTATATTTCCCGGGCCTTCAAGAAAATGGGTCTCGGCTAGGAATTTGGTTTAGGAAATTACCTGGCATGCTGGCCCGTCTGTCGATCCGTGACATCGTCCTGATCGAGCGGCTCGATATCGAGTTCTCCCGTGGCCTCGCGGTGCTGACCGGCGAGACCGGCGCGGGCAAATCCATCCTGCTCGATGCCTTCGCGCTGGCGCTCGGCGGCCGCGGCGATGCCGGCCTGGTCCGCCACGGCGTGGAGCAGGGCCAGGTCACCGCGGTGTTCGACATCCCCCGGGGACATCCGGCTTCGGCTATTCTCAGCGACAACGGCCTCGACGACACCGGTGAGATGATCCTGCGCCGGGTGCAATTGGCCGACGGCCGCACCCGGGCCTTCATCAACGACCAGGCCATCAGCGTGCAGACCCTGAAGGCGGTGGGCTCTGCGCTGGTCGAAATTCACGGCCAGCATGACGAGCGAGCGCTGGTCGATGCCTCGACCCACCGCCGGCTGCTCGACGCGTTCGCCGGCCTCGAAAAGGACGTCGTGGCGCTGGAGGCGCTGTGGGATTCGCGGCGCGCCGCCCTGACCGCGCTCGACGAGCACCGCGCCGGCATGGAGCGCGCCGCCCGCGAGGCGGATTATCTGCGCCATGCCTCCGATGAATTGAAGAAGCTGAAGCCGAAGGACGGCGAGGAGACCGCGCTGGCGGAGCGCCGCACCGGCATGATGCAGGGCGAGAAGATCGCGGCCGACCTGCGCGAGGCGCAGGATGCGGTCAGCGGTCATCATTCGCCGGTGTCGAGCCTGTCGGCGGCGGTGCGCCGGCTGGAGCGCCGCGCCGGCAATTCGCCCACCCTGGTCGAACCCGCGGTCAAGGCGATCGATGCCGCCATCAATGCGCTGGAGGAGGCCGACCAGCATCTGACGGCGGCGCTGATCGCCGCCGATTTCGATCCCGCCGAGCTTGAACGCATCGAGGAGCGGCTGTTCGCGTTGCGCGCCGCCGCGCGCAAATATTCGACGCCGGTCGATGGGCTCGCGGCACTGGCGGCGAAATACGCCGCCGACGTCGCGCTGATCGATGCCGGCGCCGATCAACTGAAAAAGCTCGAAGCGGCCGCCGGTGAGGCCGACAAGCGTTTTGGCGCGGCAGCTACAAAGCTCTCTGCCATCAGGACAAAATCGGCCGAAAAGCTCAACAAGGCCGTCAACGCCGAACTGGCGCCGCTGAAGCTCGAACGCGCCAAATTCATGGCGCAGATCGATTCCGATCCGAAGTCGCCGGGCCCGCAGGGTTTTGATCGCGTCGAGTTCTGGGTGCAGACCAATCCCGGCACCAAACCCGGACCGATGATGAAGGTCGCCTCCGGCGGCGAGCTCTCGCGCTTCCTGCTGGCGCTGAAAGTCGTGCTGTCGGACAAGGGCTCGGCGCCCACGCTGGTGTTCGACGAAATCGACACCGGCGTGGGCGGCGCCGTGGCCGACGCGATCGGCGCCCGCCTGGCAAGGCTCGCCGGCAAGGTGCAGGTGATGGCGGTCACCCACGCGCCGCAGGTCGCCGCCCGCGCCAGCCAGCATCTGCTGATTTCCAAGGACGCCCTCGACAAGGGCAAACGCGTCGCCACCCGCGTCAACGCGCTGGCCCCCGACCACCGCCGCGAGGAAATCGCCCGCATGCTGGCGGGGGCGGAGATCACCGCGGAGGCGAGGGCCGCGGCGGACCGGCTGCTGAGAGCGGCGACGGCGTAAATCTCTCAACGTCATTCCGGGGCGCGCGCGAGCGCGAACCCGGAATCCCGAGATTCCGGGTTCGATGCTTCGCATCGCCCCGGAATGACGAACTCAGGTACAGATCGACTCGTACAAATCGTCCCACTGCGGATTCTGCGTTTCAATCAACTGCATCTTCCAGGCGCGCTTCCACTTCTTCAGCTCTTTCTCGCGCGAAATCGCGGATATCGGATCGTCGTAGATTTCGAACCATACCAGCCGTGTGATATTGTATTTGGAAGTAAATCCCGGGACTGCTTTAATCCGGTGTTCGTAAATGCGGCGAACGATATCGTTCGTCACCCCAATATAGATCGCTCCATCCTTCCGGCTCGCCAGGATATAGACGTAGTAAGCCATGATCCGCGATCTCTACGCACCGTCATTCCGGGACTATGCGAAGCATCGAACCCGGAATCTCGAGATTCCGGGTCTGGTCCTGCGGACCATCCCGGAATGACTTTCATTTAAGCGTCATTCCGGGGCGCGTCGAAGACGCGAACCCGGAATCTCGGTACTCACAACATCGAGATTCCGGATATGGTCCTGCGGACCATTCCGGAATGACAACCCTTTAGCTTCATCATGATGGCAAAATCAAAAAAAAGCAGCTCCCCCACCGACGTCGCCAAGCTCACCAAGGCCCAGGCCAAGGTCGAACTGATGCGGTTGACGCTGGAGATCGAGGCCCACAACGAACGCTACTATCAGAAGGACGCACCGACCGTATCGGATGCGGCGTATGACGCGTTGCGCCTGCGGCTGGAGGCGATCGAGGCGAAATTTCCCGACCTCGTGAGCGGGGAATCGCCGTCGCAGAAGGTCGGCGCGGCGCCGGCGCGCGGTTTTGCGAAAGTACAGCATGCCGTTCCGATGCTGTCGCTCGGCAATGCCTTCAGCGACGAGGATGTGGCCGAATTCGTTGAGCGCATCCGGCGGTTTCTCAAACTCGATGCCGGGCACATTCCAGCCCTCGTCGCGGAGCCGAAGATCGACGGCCTGTCGCTGTCGCTGCGCTATGAGGCCGGCGAACTGGTCGGCGCGGCGACGCGCGGCGACGGTTTTACCGGCGAGGATGTCACCGCCAATGTGCGCACCATCAAGGACATTCCGCACCGGCTGAAGGGCCGCAACATTCCCGCGGCCTGCGAGATGCGCGGCGAAGTCTACATGCTCAAGAAGGATTTTATCGAGCTGAACAGGAAGCAGGCGGAAGCGGACGATACGGTGTTCGCCAACCCCCGCAATTCCGCGGCGGGCTCATTGCGCCAGAAGGATGTCTCGATCACCGCGTCGCGGCCCCTCAAATTCTTCGCCTATACCTGGGGCGAGATGAGCGAGCGTCCGGCCGACACCCAGCACGGCATGCTCGACTGGATGGACAAAGCCGGCTTCGCCGTCAATCCGCGGACGAAGCTGTGCAAGGATGTCGATGCCGTTCTCGAATTCTACCGCCGGATCGGGCAGGAGCGTGCCACGCTCGGCTACGACATCGATGGCGTGGTCTACAAGGTCGACCGGCTCGACTGGCAGGACCGACTCGGCTTTGTATCACGCAGTCCGCGCTGGGCCATTGCGCACAAGTTCGCGGCGGAGCAGGCGACGACCGTTCTCAACGGCATCGATATCCAGGTCGGCCGTACCGGCGCCCTGACACCGGTGGCCCGGCTCGAGCCGGTCACGGTCGGCGGCGTCGTCGTCTCGAACGCGACGCTGCACAAAGAGGATTACATCAAGGGCATCGGCAACGATGGAAATCCCATTCGTGACGGCGTTGACCTTCGCGTCGGAGATACCGTCGTGGTGCAGCGTGCGGGTGACGTGATCCCCCAGGTCGTCAGCGTCGTCATGGAGAAGCGGCCGAAGAGCGCAAAACCCTACAAGTTTCCCGAGACTTGCCCGGTGTGCGGCAGTCATGCGGTCCGCGAGGATGACGAGGTGGTGCGCCGCTGCACCGGGGCGCTGATCTGCCCGGCCCAGGCGACCGAGCGATTGAAGCATTTCGTGTCGCGGCTGGCGTTCGATATCGACGGGCTCGGCGACAAGCAGATCCAGGAATTCTATGCGGACGGTCTCGTGATGTCGCCGGTCGATATCTTCACGCTGCAGAAGCGCGATGCGCGTTCACAAAGCAAGCTGATGCAACGCGAAGGCTACGGCGAAACCTCGGTACGCAATCTGTTCGCCGCCATCGACGCCCGCCGCAGCATCGAGTTGCACCGCTTGATTTACGCGCTCGGTATCCGCCATGTCGGGGAGGGCAATGCCAAGCTGCTGGCCCGGCATTACGGGACCTTCGAAGCGTTTCGCGACGCCATGCTGGCGGCCGCCAAGGGCGGCACCGGCGAGGGCAATACCACGGAGGCCTATCAGGACCTCAACGATATCGGCGGTGTCGGCGAAATCGTCGCGGATGCGGTGGTCGAGTTCTTCGCCGAGCCGCGCAACGTCAAGGCGCTCGGCCAGCTGATCGACGAACTCGACGAGGTCAAGCCGGCCGAACGGCCGCGCAAGAGTTCGCCGGTATCGGACAAGACCGTGGTGTTTACGGGATCATTGACGAAATTCACCCGCGACGAAGCCAAGGCGGTAGCGGAACGCTTGGGCGCCAAGGTCGCGGGCTCGGTCTCGAAGAAGACCGACTATGTGGTCGCGGGCGAGGATGCCGGCTCCAAACTGACAAAGGCGCGCGAGCTCGGCGTAGCCGTGCTGAGCGAAGATGACTGGCTGAAGCTGATCGGGGAGTGATGCGGTTACGCTGCGTTGACGCAACGCGTCGGGCGCGCCAGACTTGACTCATAAACGACCAACCCGGAGGAAGTTCATGATCAAGGTCAGTGTGATGTATCCCAACAAGGAAGGCGCGCGCTTCGATCATCAATATTACCGCGACAAGCACATGCCGCTGGTGAAGGCGCGTATGGGCGACGCCTGCAAGTATTACACCGTCGACAAGGGTCTTGCCGGCGGCGCGCCCGGCGATCCCGCGACCTATGTCGGCATGTGCCACATCTTCGCCGACTCGGTCGAAACGTTTCAGAAGGGCTTTGGCCCGCACGCCAGGGAGATCATGGCGGATATCCCCAATTACACCGACATCGCGCCGGTCATGCAGATCAGCGAAGTCGTCGTCGAGAAATGAGGTGAGGCGCCGCGGCGTCACGCTGCTGCATTAGAACCGGGAAGCCGCGGCATACTATATCTTGTGGCAGGACAACTGCAGCCCGTCCAGCCCTTCTGTACATGGGGTTGTTTTCGCATTTTTTGTTTGGGCTTGCCCCTTCCTTTGAGCGCTCACACCCCCAGCGGCGCCGTCGCCGCGTCCAGCCACAGCTTCGTCGCCTCATCCAGATGCGGCCGCACCTCGCGGCGCACCCGCGCATGATAGTCGTTGAGCCAGCTCAATTCCCCGCCATCCAGCATGCCGAGATCGATCAGCCGCCGGTCGATCGGCGCCAGCGTCAGCGTCTCGAACGCGTTGATCGGCTTTTCGGCGCCGGCGATGTCGGCGGCGACCACCAGTTCGAGGTTCTCGATCCGGATGCCGAAACCGTCGGTCTTGTAGTAGCCGGGCTCGTTGGACAGGATCATGCCGCGCTTCAGCGGCGTGGTGCCGAGCTTGGAAATGCGCGCCGGGCCTTCATGCACCGACAGATAACTGCCGACGCCGTGGCCGGTGCCGTGATCGAAATCGATGCCGGCCCGCCACAGGAACTGGCGCGCCAGCGTGTCGATCTGCGCCCCGGTGGTGCCGTCGGGAAATACCGCGCGGGCGATCGCGATGTGGCCGCGCAGCACGCGGGTAAAGCGGTCGCGCATTTCCGCGGTGGGCTCGCCGATCGCGATGGTGCGGGTGACGTCGGTGGTGCCGTCTTCGTACTGCGCGCCGGAATCGATCAGCAACAGATCGCCCGGCGCGATCCGCCGGTTGGATTTGCGGCTAACGCGGTAATGCACGATGGCGCCGTTCGGCCCTGTGCCGGCGATGGTCGGGAACGAAACATCCTTCAGCGCGCCGGTATCGCGGCGGAAGCTTTCCAGCGCCTCGACGGTGTCGATCTCGGTGAGAGCGCCGGTCGGCGCCTCGCGGTCGATCCAGGCCAGAAATCTCGTCAGCGCCACCGCATCGCGCCGATGCGCCGTGCGGGTGCCCTCGATCTCGGTGGAATTCTTCACTGCCTTGAGCAGGCTGACCGGATCGTTGCCGCGCACCGGTTTGCCGCCGGCAGCCATGATCAGGCGGCTCAGCGCGTCGGCGGCGGTGGCGCCGTCGAGCGCGATCGCGGCACCCGCCTGCGCCAGCGTGGTGAGCTTCGGTGTCAGCGCATCCGGCTCCTCGACATCGGCGGATTGCTCGAGATGGTCGCGCGCGCTGTTGGAAAGCTTGCGGTGATCGATGAACACGGTAGGCCGGCCCTCTTTCGGCACCAGCGCATAGGACAAGGGCAGCGGCGTGTGGGAGACGTCGGCGCCGCGGATGTTGAAGGTCCAGGCCACCGCGTGCGAATCCGACAGCATCAGCGCCTCGACGCCGAGCCGCGCGATCTCGAACCGGATCCGCCGCAGCTTTTCGGCTTCCGCCTCGCCGGAAAATTGCGGGCCATGAATGGCAACCGGGCCGACCGGCGGCCCCGGGCGCTCGGTCCACACCGAATCGAGCGGATTGCTGTCGACCGCGACCAGTTCCGCGCCGGCCCCGGCGCAGGCCCCGGCCAGCCGTTCGGCTGCCGCGGAAGTATGCAGCCACGGATCAAATCCGAGGCGGTCGCCGGCCACCAGATGCCGCGCCAGCCAGTTTTCCGGCGGCGGATCGGCCAGCGGCTCGACCTGCCAGGCCTTGGCATCGACCTGCCTGGCAGCCTGCAGGGTATAGCGGCCGTCGACGAACACGGCGGCCTGCTGGGTGAGAACGATGGCGATTCCGGCGGATCCCGTAAAACCGGTCAGCCAGGCCAGCCGCTCTTCGGAAGGCGCGACATATTCGTTTTGCTGCTGATCGGCGCGGGGAATCACGAATCCCGTCAGCTTGCGCCGCGCCAGTTCCTCGCGAAAC
This sequence comes from Bradyrhizobium sp., assembly GCF_030693485.1. Classification (GTDB taxonomy): domain Bacteria; phylum Pseudomonadota; class Alphaproteobacteria; order Rhizobiales; family Xanthobacteraceae; genus Bradyrhizobium. The sequence continues at coordinate 20,478 of NZ_JAUYAN010000012.1, forward strand.
GCCGCCAGCCGCGCCGTCAGCGCTACGCCTGCCTCAGGGTCTTCGAATGTCTGGAAATGGGCTTCGAACATCGCGCGGTCACCTTAGGATTGCGAGGAGGACTTCGCAATCTGATCCATATCAAACCGATTTGGCACGAATTGTGCTTGAATATCAGCACCTGCATTAGACGGGATGGAACGAATGTCGTCACAGGCAATTGTTCCAGACATATCCGGAGGAGTGCCGGGAGTGTTTCAACTCAATGACGAGGGGATGCACAATGCCTGCTTTTACGTTTGAGAAGATCTCGCCGCCGGTTCGCCGCGGCCCGATTCCACCGATCGAACAGAAGCAACGCGGTGTCATTGTCCAGATGCTGGACCGGTTCGTCGAGGCGCGCGTGAAGCGTACCAGGCACGGCGACAAGGGCGTGATCGCGCGCCACGAGGCCAAGCCGCCCGATTAGATTCTCAGCCCACGCGCTGCATCAGCAGGCTGCTCCAGCCTTCGATCAGGAGATGCCTCTTCAGTACCAGCCCGCGCGCGCGATAGGCCGCGACCACACTTTGCGCCTGCTGCGGCAATAGCCCCGACAGGATCACCAACGCCGATGGCGCCAGATGCTGCGCCATCGGCGTTGCCATTTGCCGCAGCGGATTGGCGAGAATATTCGCCAGCACCAGGTCGAACGGCGCGCGCTTTAGAAATTCCGGGGCAGCAAAGCCGGTGGCGGGAATCGCCTGCACCAGTTCACCGGCGCCGTTGAGCCTGGCGTTTTCCCTGGCCACCCGGACCGCGAGCGGATCGATGTCGCTCGCCAGCACCTTTATCCGCAGCGCCTTCGCCGCGGCGATGGCGAGCACTCCGGTGCCGGTGCCGAGATCGAGCACGCGGCGGGGCAGGTGCGCCTTCAGCACCTCGTCGAGCAGCAGCAGGCAGCCACGTGTGGTGCCGTGGTGCCCGGTGCCGAACGCCAGCGCCGCCTCGATCTCGATGCCGAGCTTGTTGGTCGGCACTTTTGAGCGGTCATGCCGGCCATGCACGACAAAGCGCCCGGCGCGGACCGGGACCAGATCTGCAAGCGTTGCCTTGACCCAATCCTTGGCCTCGACGGTATCGAACGCGAGATCCCGCGCGGCCTCATCCCCGGCCGCGAGGCCGACTAACTCCCGGATCGCGCTCTCGTCGGGCGGTTCGGCGAAATGCACGATGACATCCCAGCGCCCGCCGGCCCCCTCGAATGCGGTGATCGCGGCCTGGCCCTCCAGGAAACTTTCATCCAGCAGATCGACCACGCGCTTGGCGGCCTGCTCATTGCCGATAACAAAGCTGGCTCGGCGGGTCGCGGGAGTGATGGTTGATGTCATCGAGGGCTTTTCGCCTCTTCAATCTTTGAGAGTTCTTGAGCGACGGCGTCAATGTGCTTCTGGCGCAGGTTCCTGACGTACCAGAACGGAAGCCCAAAACTGACGAGGACGATGATCCCTTCGGCCAGCGCCGACTTCTCCCGGTCTATCCCGGTGAATGTCGTGAACAGGATGATGATCAACACCGCACTGAAGGCGAACATGGAGCCTACTTCGCCAGGGCGGTACTTGGGCTCCGGTGCGTACTGGCTGGCCCGTTCTTTCGCAAGGAGTTGATTCGGATCCTCAACAGTCATGCCACCCCGCTTTACGCCAAGCCCTTTGACGCATTGATGTTTGGCGGCAAGCTACAGGAGTTGTCCCAGAGGTCATACAGCGAACATATCAGGATTGTTCACAGGCTAGCCGCCGGGATTTGCACAGCCAATCCACAGCCGGTTCCACCAATTTATCCACTGGTTTTCCACAGCCTGTCCACCGGTCTTCAACCGGTTGTAAAGCGGGTCAGCGTCCGGCTGACGGCCACCAGGAGAGGTCGTCCGACCACAGATAGATCGCGATCGCGGCCAGGCACATCACAATGCCGATCCAGAACATCGGCGAATGGTGGATAGGTCGGGGCTTGCGGGCATGAGAATTCATTCGATCACCTGATGGGTCTGCGGGACCTGCGGTCCCTCACTTGAACAACGCTCGGTGATCGCCCAAAATCACCCGCGCGGCATTGTGGCCGGGAGCGCCGGTGACGCCGCCGCCGGGATGGGCGCCGCTGC
>NZ_JAUYAN010000165.1 GCF_030693485.1 Bradyrhizobium sp.
CCGGCCCCGGCGTTTCGAGCGGATCGAGACCGGCATCGAGGTCGCGCCCGTGGTATCCTCCTCCGCCAGCGTGTTCCACTCGCCGCAGGACTCGCACTTGCCCTGCCAGCGATTGAACGCCGCGCCGCAGTTCTGGCAGACAAAGGAGAGGGTGGATTTGGCCATGGGTGAGGTGCGCCGGATTCGGGTGTTCTTATTTTGTTCTATATCCTATTACGAATCGGTTCGCGACAGAAAACTCGTGTTCCCTTTTGAAAGAGGCCTCCTCCGAAGTAGAGACGCGTAACCAAATCTAACCACTTTCCTGAGATTTTATCGGCACTTGAGGGAATTCCATGGCCGAAACATCGATTGAGTGGACTGATGCAACCTGGAATCCCGTGGCTGGCTGCACGGTACTGACCGCAGGTTGCACGAATTGCTACGCCATGCGGATGGCGGCCCGGCTAGAGGCGATGGGCACTGAAAAGTACCGCGGCCTCACCCGAAAAAGCGGAAGGCGGGCTGTCTGGACGGGCAAAATTCGACTGGACGAAAAGTCGCTGGGTGCCCCGCGCGCTTGGTCCAAGCCGCGCAAGGTTTTCGTCAACTCAATGTCCGACCTTTTTCATGATGATGTGCCGGTTGAATTCATCGCTCGGGTTTGGGAGGTGATGAAGGATACGCCTCGGCACACGTATCAGATACTCACCAAGCGCCCTGAGCGCATGGCCGAGGTTCTGGCCAAGCCACCATTCGAAATTCTGTCGAACGTCTGGCTCGGCGCCAGCGTCGAGGACGATCGCGTCCTGCATCGGTTGGATGCAATTCGGCAGGTGCCGGCTGCGATCAGGTTCGTTTCGCTTGAGCCGCTAATTGGGTCTGTAGCTCGGGGCGACCTGACCGGCATTCATTGGGCAATTGTGGGAGGTGAAAGCGGACCTCGTGCTCGCGAAATGAAGCCGGAGTGGGTGGACGAGATAGAGGCAATGTGCCGCCGGTCAGGGACAGCATTCTTCTTCAAGCAGTGGGGCGGCAAGAACAAGAAAGCGGCTGGTCGGATGCTCAACGGCAAAACCTACGATGAGATGCCAGAACTGAGGCCGTGACCTTATCGATACTTCTCAAAAATGCCGTCGATTATCTTTTGCGCGACCAGTTTCTGCGAAGCAAAGAAAAGGTAATACACAACAGCATTGGTGCTGTTCTTCATCGGTAGAGGCTCGGCGACAAATTGAAATCCGGCAACTTTCCGCAGCCTTTCGCGAAACGCGCTCACAATCGCATCATTGCCTTGCTTTACGATGTCTGGCGCACCAAACAAGTTGCCTTGGGGATGTTCAGAATAGGCCGCTTCTCGCCACGATTCATCACCCCAAAAACTGTTCATTCTATCAATGCCGTCCTGCGGAACGGCGCGGGGATTGCGCCAGATCGCGTTCCTGTTCATGTCCATCACGGGAAAATTGAGAAACATGTCGATGGCCCGGGACTGTCCTGCCATCTCCATCGCGCGCCATTCCAAGTGGAGGCCGTAAGGATCGAACAGGCAGAGCGCCCGTTTGTAGTTCTCGTACTTGATCGTCGGCAAAAGCGTGTGGATGAGATACTCCGAGGCGTCGCCTGTTTCGATTTGAACGTTGCTGCGGCCGGCACATAGAGCCTTGAGGTGCGCCGTTTTTTGCGCATCCATATCGATGAAAACAAACTCGTCGAAAGGGGGTGACGTGTTCAGAGCACGGGCGGGGCTGCCGTGGATTTGTCCGCCACTGCGTTTCGAGATGTGGACGCCGGCGCCACTGAATGCATCGACGTAAAACTTCTTCAACCGTGGCTGATTAGCAAAGGCTCTCGTATACGCTGAGCCGTATTTTTCGACGATCTCAAGCTTTAACTCTGACCAAATGCCGACCTTATCAAACTTGAACGGCGGCGTGTTAGCCATTGTCATCCTCTCGCGAGATCTTAGCCGCGGGCCGGTACAATCCGATAGCCCCCTGACGAGCCCGTCCACGTTAACTTAGTCGATTAGGTAGGCAACAGGTATCGTTGATGGTCATCACGCCAACAGTTCGTCCATTGGCTTGACCGGAACGCCGCATCATCAGCGTATCGGCTGAGCGTGGAATTCCCGTTCATCCTAGCCTTCGAAAAACCGTCCCGCGATCCGCTCCACCTCTTTCCACGTCCGCGCCAGATGCACCGCCCCCGCATCCCGCAGCTTCACATCATGGCCGTCGCGGATATGGCTGGCGGCGTAGAGGCCGACGGCTGTCATTCCCGCCGCGACGGCGGCCTGGATGCCACCGGTGCTGTCTTCGATGGCCAGGCATCGTTCCGGGCTGACGCCCAGCCTGGCGGCGGCGAACAGGAAGATGTCGGGATGCGGTTTGCCGCGGGCGACCATGTCGGCGCTGAAGACGCGGTCGCCAAATTCGGTTTCCATGCCCAGTACCGAAAGGCAAAGCTGCAGCCGATCGATCGAACTCGACGAAGCGATAGCCCGGGGGATGTGGGCGAAGCGCCGGATGAAATCGGCGGCGCCGCTGACTTCCTTCAGATCGGTCCGAAAGCGATCCAGCGTCGCGTGCTTGAGGTCGTCGGAAAAATTCGTTGGTAGCGGCTTGCCGGTCGCGGCCTCGATTTCAGCCATCACATCAACCCACCTGCGGTGGGCAAAGCGGGAGAGCGATTGATCGAGCGTGGTGGAATAGCCAAGCCCGGTAACGGTTTCCGCCAGCACGGTATTGGCGATCGCCTCGCTGTCGGCGATGACGCCGTCGAAGTCGAAAATCAGCGCGCTCATTCTTTAATCCCTGGGGATCAAGAAGCCCACACGCTTGTTATGCGATCCGCCGGCGAAATGGACTCCACAACGCCTGGGCAGGCAAACAATTTCTGTTGCGGTGTGTGACAACCTGAAAGCCGCAGGCTGGCGCTTATGCCGGATCTGCCCTGGTCGCCAGCACCTTGTCGATGCGCCTGCCGTCGAGATCGACGATCTCGAACCGCCAGCCGCCGGCCTCGATCCTGTCGCCGACGGCGGGAATGGTGCCGAATTCCTGCAGCAGGAAGCCGGCGAAGGTCTGATAGGGTTTTGAGGGCGGCAGGACGATGCCGAGCAAATCGGCGAAGGCGACGGCCGGCATCCAGCCCGATATCAGATAGGAGCCGTCGTCACGCTTCACGAAGGGAAGCTCGGCGGGGCCCTCTTCGGTGTGGAACGTGCCGACGATCGCCTCCAGAATATCGGCGCGGGTCACGACGCCCTGGAAGGTGCCGTATTCGTCATGGATCAGGCCCATATGCACGGGAGAATCGCGCAGGATGGTGATGACGTCCCGCGCATCGACGGTTTCGGGGATGATCGGCGCCTGGCGGATCAGCTGGCTGATATCCGGCGTCTTTCCCGACAGGCAGGTGTCGAGCATATCCTTGGCGTTGACGATCCCCAGCACGTGGTCGCGGTTGCCGTCGAATACCGGGAAGTGGGAATGATTGCTGGCGGCGATGGTCGCGGCCGCCCCGGCAATCGGTTCGTTGACGTCGATCATGCTCACTTCATGCCGCGGCGTCATCACGGCGCCGACCGGCAGGTCGCCGAGCCGCATCACGCCGGCGATCATTTCCTTTTCGCCGGGCTCCAGCACGCCCGCATTCTCGGCCTCGACGACGAGGGTGCGGATTTCCTCCTCGCTGATTTTTTCCTCCGCCGCACCCCTGTGGCCGAGCAGCCAGAGCAGCGCCTTGCCGGAGCGGTCCAGCAGCCATACCAGCGGCAGCGAAATTTTGGACAGCAGCATCATCGCCGGCGCCACCTTGACGGCGATCGCCTCGGGATCGCGCAGCGCGATCTGCTTCGGCACCAGTTCGCCGACGATCAGCGAGGCGTAGGTGATGCCGGCGACGACGACGCCGACGCCGATGGTGTCAGCGAGACCCTTCGTCAGCCCGATCTCGGTCAGCCATGCGGTGAGGCGCAGACCCAGCGTCGCGCCGGAGAAGGCGCCGGACAGCACGCCGATCAGCGTGATCCCGATCTGCACGGTGGACAGAAACTTGCCCGGATCGGAGGCGAGTTCGAGCGCCCGGCGCGAACCCCTGACGCCCTTGGCGACCAGCGCCGTCAGCCGCGCGGGCCGCGCCGAAACGATGGCCAACTCCGACATCGCGAGCAGGCCATTGACGACGATCAGGACCGCAACGATCCCGAGTTCCAGATACAGCACGCCTCAGCCTTGTTGATCGGGATCGTCGTCCGGCGGATCGATCACAATAGTCCAGCCTCGCGTTCGACGAGGACAACGCCCAAGATAGGCATTGCCGGGGTGACTTGCCAGATTGGCATGCTGTCGCACCCCCCGCATCGGTTCCCATCAATTCGGGAATGAAACACCATTTGCGCGCGTCCAGATGGCGACGGGTTGCTCGATGCCGCGGACGATGCAGGCCGGCTTCTCGACCAGATGCATGAAGTCGGCGTTCCCGCATTTGCCTTCCGCGCGCGCCCGCTGCACCAGTTCGTGGCTGACCACCAGCGCGCAGCCGAATTCGCGGGTCAACGACTCGAGCCGGCTCGCCGCGTTCACCGTGGTGCCGATGACGGCGAATTCGAGCCGGTTCAATCCGATATCGCCGAGCACGACGGGGCCGTAGTGCACTCCGAGGCTGAGCTGGATCGGCGGCTCGCCGCGATGCTTTCGCTCGAGATTCAGTTCCTCCATCGAATCGATCATGGCCTGCGCGCAACGCAGCGCATTGCTGGCGTCGCAATCCCCGTTGAAGGGGGTGCCGAACGTCGCCATCAGTCCGTCGCCGAGGTATTTGTCCAGCGTTCCGTCATGGCGGAAAACCTCGCGCTCCATCCGCTCATGAAAACGCCGCAGCGTGCCAATCACCTCGGTCGGACTGCGACCGTCGGAGTAGGCGGTGAAGCCGACGATATCGGCGAACAGCACCGCGACATCCTGGGTTCGAACCTGCTTCAGCGGCTCGTCGTTTTTCGACAGCTCCGCGACGACATTGGGTGAAAAGTAGCGCGCCAGATTGGCGCGCTCGCGCTCTATCCCGGCATGGCTGATCAGGAGCGCATTGGAACGGCGCGCTGCCAGCGCCAGGATCATGGCGACGATCATGAAGACGGTGATTTCCTGAAACCGCCCGCCGACACCGATCGCCGCGGGGTCGATGATCTCGAACAGCCGGATGTCGGCGCCTGTGGCCGCGCGCACGCGTTCGGACAGCGCGGCATGGGTTTCCGGCTGCAGGTAAACCCAGGTGACGGCGATCGCCCACAACGCTGAGGTCCAGGCGCCCATCGCCACCACGGTGCGCCACGAATAGGCCAGCGTCGCGGTGGCCAGGAAAATGAAGAAGTAGATGAAACTGTCGAACCGGAACTGCATGGCAAGCGGCCAGTTCACGGTGCTCCAGGGATTGGGCAGGACACTGAGGATGGTCAGCAGCGCCAGATCGCAGAACATCAAGAAGAGCTCCGGCCGGGACCGGCCGGTGGTCCTGCCGACCTTGAGCTGGGCCCAGCCGATCACGGCAAACAGGCTCAGCATCGCGACGTAATAGAGCACTTCCCGGTTCGGATTGATGATCGGCAGGGTGACGGCGGTCACCGCCAGCGCCACCCAGCGCGCGCGGACCGCCAGCAGCAAGCCCTCACGCTTGCTGTCGGCAAGGGCCGCTTCGGCGAATTTCAACGTGGCCTGTCGGGCCTCGGTCCGTTCGACCGGCCCACTGCGGGAAAACGGAATGTCGCTGGTATCCGCCAATACGCTCAAACCACGCACTCCTGATTTTGCAGCGGGATCATGCGCCGATGAAGGCGTTGAACAGCATCGCACCGCCCGCCACCAGCATGATACCATCCATCACCAGCCGAAACACGTCCGGCTCGAGCCGCAAGACAAAACGTCTGGCGATGAAGGCTCCCGCCATCAGCGACGAACCGGCGATCAGGCCCTTCAGCGCGACATCCGCTGTCAGCGCGCCGAACTGCTGGAAGGTCAGGGATTTACTGACATACAGGCCGAGCGAGCTTGCGGCTTCGGTGGCGAGAAACGCGCCTTTGGTCAGTCCATAGAACAGGAACAGCGGCACGCTCAGGGGCCCGGTCGACACCACGATGCCAGTGATGTAGCCGATCACGGCGCCGCCGATCGCGAGGTGCCAGAGCGTCACCTTCAGATCATGGCGGGCGAGCCAGTGCCGCACCGGCACCATCGCGATCAGGAACAGTCCGATCGAAATATCCACTGCGCGCGGCGGCAGCACCAGCAGCGTGCGCGCGCCCAGCGCCGCTGCCGGAATGCCGGTCACGGAGTAGGCGGCGCAGGCGCGCCAGTCGACCTCGCGCCACCAGGCCAGGATGCGCGACAGGTTCGCCATCACGGCGGCGACCGCCATGATCGGCACCGCCTGCTGTGGCCCGTATTGATAGACCAGCACCGGCATCAGCATGATCGACGACCCCGTGCCGACGATACCGGAGATGGTGCCGGCGGCGAGCCCGACCACGAGGACGAAGAGGAAGCTCAACGTGGATCTTCCAAGGAGGCCTCGGAGCCGAGTGAGGGCATGCGTCAGGAGACTTTCTGTGGCTGAGCAAAAATATCGAAAACAACCCCATGTACAGTAGGAAAAAGGTAATATGATACCTAAAGTAGCATGCTCTGTCGGGAGGCGCGGCGTCTTCGTAACACCGGCCTGCGTTGGCTACGGATGCGGTCCCCAGGGCGCCGCAAGCAGGAGCTTTACTTCCTGGGTCATGACCAGCGGCCGAAATTTGCCGGCGAAGTTCATGAAGTCGGGATTGGCGAACAACGCTTGCCAGGATTTGCGGCGATCGGCGTCGTCGTCGAATTTCCAGAGATGGACGATCTGGTTGATGGTGCCGACGTCACTTTGAAAGTATCCGACCAGCTTCCTGTCGTGTTCACCCTTCTGCATCGCCGGAAATCCGATCTCCTGGTACAGCTTCACGGCTTCCGCCATTTTACCAACGTAGAGAGTGTAAGTGCGCAGCTCATAGATCGCCATGATGTGACTCTTCCTTGAAAAGTGTGTTTGCAGACTGTTTGATTAGAGCCGAAAGGGCTCTGTGTGACTAGCCGAAGGGCAGGCTTGCTCCAATTCAGAAGCCGGAGCGCTATCGCAGCACGATCCATGCCGGGGCGTGGTCGCTGGCGCCTTCCTCGCCGCGCGGCTTGCGGTCGACGCCGGCCTTGATCAAACGAGGCGCCACCGCGGGGCTCAGCAGCAGGTGGTCGAGGCGCAAGCCGGCATCGCGCGGCCAGCGGTTGCGCTTGTAGTCCCAGAAGCTGAACATCGGCTTGTCCGGATGCAGTTCGCGGATCGCGTCGCACCAGCCCTGGGCCAAAAGCTGCCTGAAGGCGGCGCGGCTCTTCGGCTGGATCAGCGCGTCCTTGTCCCACGATCGGGTCGGATAGATGTCGAGCGGCGCGGGCGCGACATTGTAGTCGCCCGCCAGCACCACCGGAATGTCCTGCTTGATGAATTTGGCGGCGTGCAGCCGCAGCCGCCTGAACCAGGCGAGCTTGTAGTCGAATTTCGGCCCCGGCTGCGGATTGCCGTTCGGCAGATAGATGCTGGTGACGACGATGCCGTTGA
>NZ_JAUYAN010000195.1 GCF_030693485.1 Bradyrhizobium sp.
CGCTCGAAGGGCCGCTGATGGCGAACTTCGAGAAGGAACGCGACCGCCTCGATGCCCAGATGAGCAATCGCGGCAACCCCGCACGCGTGTCCGATGCCGGCGCGCCGGCGGCGCCAGTGCGGCAGGTCAGCAACCGCTGAATTCCCCGTTTAAATCGGCGAACTATCGTGCCCTACCAACCGACATTCCCACCGGCGTCGGCATCGGCGCGTCGGGCACGATCTACTTCTCGTCGGATATCGAGAACGCGATCTACAAGGTGGTGAAGAAGTAGGTGATCAGCAGTCGAGCTTTCCGTCTTCCATGCGGGAGGATGGAAAGTTCACCCGATTGGGGCGCTTTGCGCCGCCGCGGCACTGAGCCAACTACACAAACGCGCATCTTCGGAGTCGCCGGCCGCGACGACATCTGTCGCGAGCTGCGGCTCCTGCGTCCAAGCCTTGATGCCGGCGAGGCCGGTCTGCGATCTCGAAGTCGATGCCACTGGCCCCGCGCGATCATTTGCGAAGTGCCGAGCGCCCGCCGCCGGGCTGCCGGTTTCATACCCGCTGCCCGCGTGCGATATGCAAGGTCGAGGAACCGATGTTGCGACAGATCGGTCCGGATCGCGCGGTCGCGTATCATCTGCATAGATGAGAAATCGACTTCAACGCAACTGTGCGAGGACGTTCGATTGACAGTGCCTAGGCAAACGTAGCTTCCACAGTGAAAGTCTTATCAGGCTGCTCTGTTTTTACTACGTCGGTCGCTCCCAACTCCCTAAACATCTCCACGATCCCATCGACTTCGTCCTTTGGAATTTCTCGTGCCACAATATGTTTCGCCATATTCCGTCCTCCTTTAGGGGCAAATTCCTGCAAGTGTTGCATCTCGCAATAAGCCTTCGGCTACGGCTGGCGTTTGACCAATCCTGAGCAAAGCGAATTTCCTTGCCGCAATTGCAGCATCAGGCTCATTCATCAAACCTAAAAGTCGATTTAGTTTCGCTTTTCTGGCAGCACCAGCGGGTACACGCAATACACAAGCTTCCAGCGCCTTTCCTGCGGCAGTCGAGACAAACGTTACTTCGACTCTGTCTTGTTTTGCCAGTTCGGCAAGTCTCGCCTCAGCTCCCAAAGCGTCAGACGTCCCAAGGATGCCGCCGGTAAGAGTTCCGGCTCGATAGTAATCCTCAAGATCGGTCAGAGCAGTGGCCAGTGGATAGCTGGAAGTCGAGAGCTTCATCCCTCGGAAAATTCGTTCGGCAACGATCGACCGCTGCGTGCGCATTTGCGATTGAATCCATTGCACACTGTGCGCCAACAAGATGTCATTCTCGTATGCGGCGCGCGTACCAGTTACTAATCCAGCCGCCCCTGAGAGCACATTCTTGGTCACCACCGGCGTAAAAAGCTGAGACGCGGTCGTCAATCCGAGGGTTGCGACAGTCGAGCCAAACCCTACGTTCTGGCGTTCTTTCGTCAAACCTGTCTCGTATACGGTATACTGAATGTCGCTCGCGTACATCCTGGCTGCGATCCAGTCATTTCGATATTTAAAGCGTTCCGGCTCGCTCATCCTTACAAATTCGATAAAATCAATTCGCGGAATGGTATCTCTAATAGCTTGGGTTTCGACAGCAACCGGATAGAGGCGTTCCGGTCCGTCCGACACCGAGACGCAACCCGACAAAGTCAGGCCCGCCAGCACTAAGGCGACAACCGCCATTCCTCGACGACGCAACTCCCCCACGCCACGCATGCCCCGTACCCCTTAACTCCCCGTTAAGGATTGTGGCTACCATGTGACGGGTTGTTCAAGGAGTTTCTACAGCCAGGACGATAAATCGCGCAGCGTGTCTCTTTTGAACAACACCCGTGACCCGGTATACGACGCGATGCACGTCGAAGTTGAGGTACGATTCAGCCTTCGCAAACGCGCTATCCAGGCAGGCTTTTCGAAGCAGGTTCGGGCAGGGCCAGCCCTCTCCACACCGCGGAGAGGGCTCCAAGTTACCTCAATGCAGCTTCCGCTTCGGCGCCGGCGCCTCGAATTGTGCGATCTCGGCGGTCTGCGGCGCCTTGCCGTTGAAGGTCAGCACGTTGCCCTCGGTCGAGATCGCGACGCGGTCGCCGTCGACGATTTCGCCGGCCAGGATCATTTCCGCCAGCGGATCCTGCACGTGGCGCTGGATCACCCGCTTCAGGGGGCGGGCGCCGTAGGCGGGGTCCCAGCCCTTGGCGGCGAGCCAATCGCGCGCCGCGTCATCCAGCGTGAGCACGACCTTGCGCTCCTCCAGCAGCTTGGTGAGCCGGGAGAACTGGATCTCGACGATCCGGCCCATCTCGCTCTTCTGCAGCCGGTGGAACAGGATGATCTCGTCGACCCGGTTGAGGAATTCGGGGCGGAAGTGTGCGCGCACCATGCCCATGACAGGCTCGCGCACGGCTGAGGTGTCCTCGCCCTCCGGCTGGTTGACCAGGAACTCCGAACCGAGGTTCGAGGTCATGATGATCAGTGTGTTGCGGAAGTCGACGGTGCGGCCCTGGCCATGGGTCAGGCGGCCGTCGTCGAGCACCTGCAGCAGCACGTTGAAGACGTCGGGATGGGCTTTCTCGATCTCGTCGAACAGCACCACCTGGTACGGCCGCCGCCGCACTGCTTCGGTCAGCGCGCCGCCCTCGTCATAGCCGACATAGCCCGGAGGCGCACCGATCAGCCGCGAGACCGAGTGCTTCTCCATGTATTCGGACATGTCAAGGCGGACCATCGCGGTCTCGTCGTTGAACAGATATTCGGCGAGCGCTTTTGTCAGTTCGGTCTTGCCGACGCCGGTGGGACCCAGGAACATGAACGAGCCCATCGGGCGGTTCGGGTCCTGCAGGCCGGCGCGCGACCGGCGCACCGCGGTTGCAACCGCATGCACCGCCTCGGCCTGGCCGACCACGCGGTTGCCGAGGCTGTCTTCCATCCGCAGCAGCTTGTCCTTTTCGCCTTCCAGCATCTTGTCGACGGGCACGCCGGTCCAGCGCGACACCACCTGCGCGATGTGGTTGGCGGTGACCGCCTCCTCCATCATGTCGCCGGCGTTTTCGTTGGCTTCGATCTCGGCAAGCTTCTTCTCGAGCTCGGGAATCCGGCCATAGGAAAGCTCGCCGGCACGCTGGTACTCGCCGCGACGCTTGGCTTCATCGAGCTCGAGCCGCAATCCCTCCAGCTCGCTCTTCAGCTTCTGCGCATTCGACAGCTTGTTCTTCTCCGAGCTCCAGCGCGAGGTCAGGTCGGCGGACTTCTTTTCGAGTTCGGCGAGTTCGGTTTCCAGCGTCTGCAGCCGGCTCTTCGAGCCGGCATCGCTTTCCTTCTTCAGCGCTTCCTGCTCGATCTTCAGCCGGATGATTTCCCGGTCCATCGAGTCGAGCTCTTCCGGCTTGGAATCGACCATCATCTTCAGCCGCGCCGCGGCCTCGTCCATCAGGTCGATCGCCTTGTCGGGCAGGAACCGGTCGGTGATGTAGCGGTTCGACAGCGTGGTCGCCGCCACCAGCGCGGAATCGGTGATGCGCACGCCGTGGTGCTGCTCGTATTTGTCTTTCAGGCCGCGCAGGATCGAGATGGTGTCCTCGACCGTCGGCTCGGATACGAAGATCGGCTGGAACCGGCGCGCCAGTGCGGCGTCCTTTTCGACGTGCTTGCGGTATTCGTCGAGCGTGGTGGCGCCGATGCAATGCAATTCGCCGCGCGCCAGCGCGGGCTTCAGAAGGTTGGACGCATCCATTGCGCCGTCGGCCTTGCCGGCCCCGATCAGCGTGTGCATCTCGTCGATGAACAGGATGATGCTGCCCTCGGCCGACGTGACCTCCTGCAGCACGGCCTTCAGCCGCTCCTCGAACTCGCCGCGGTATTTGGCGCCCGCGATCAGCGAACCGAGATCGAGCACCAGCAGTTTCTTGTCCTTGAGGCTTTCCGGCACGTCGCCATTGAGAATCCGCATCGCCAGGCCTTCGACGATCGCGGTCTTGCCGACGCCGGGCTCGCCGATCAGGACGGGATTGTTCTTGGTGCGGCGGGACAGCACCTGGATGGTACGGCGGATTTCCTCGTCGCGGCCGATCACCGGGTCGAGCTTGCCGTCGCGCGCCGCCTGGGTGAGGTCGCGGGAATATTTTTTCAGCGCGTCATAGGCGTTTTCCGCCGTGGCGGAGTCGGCGGTGCGGCCCTTGCGCAGCGATTCGATCGCGGCGTTGAGGTTCTGCGGCGTGACGCCGCCCTTGCTGAGGATGCCGCCGGCGTCGCTGTTCTTCTCCAGCGTCAGGCCCAGCAGCAGCCGTTCGACCGTGACAAAACTGTCGCCGGCCTTTTCGGCGGCCTTTTCCGCGGCATCGAACGCGCGCGCCAGTTCGGGGGCGAGATAAACCTGCCCGGCGCCGCTGCCGGAGACTTTGGGCAGCTTGTTGAGCGCGTCTTCGGTCGCCTTCAGGATGGCGCGGGAATTGCCCCCGGCGCGGTCGATCAGACCGCCGGCAAGGCCCTCGCTGTCGTCCAGCAGCACTTTGAGCATATGCAGCGGCGAAAACTGCTGGTGGCCGTCGCGCATGGCCAGCGATTGGGCGGATTGGATGAAACCGCGCGCACGCTCGGTGTATTTCTCGATATTCATAAGGTCATTCCCTCAGCCTGCCGCTCCGCCCCTAAGGCACGGTCGCCGCATCTTCACTGGGTTTCCGCTGCGCGCATTGACACTCATCAATCGGCAGCGGCCGCGTCGCCGACGCTACGCGCCGGCTTGAGCCAAATGTGGGAAGGGGTTTGCGCAAACGGAAGAGGCAATCTCACAAATTCGTGTGCGGTGGCGCCCGGCCGGGGAATCTCTTAAGAAACCGCATGTCCCGCATCCCGCCTGCCCAGATCGCCAGCCTTTATCGCTATCCCGTCAAAGGCCTCTCCCCGGAAGCCCTGCCAAACGTCACCCTGGGCGTCGGCCAGACGCTTCCGGCCGACCGCCGCTACGCCATCGAAAACGGCCCCAGCGGCTTCGATCCCGCCGCGCCGAAATGGATGGTGAAGGCCTATTTCCTGATGCTGATGCGGGACGAATGGCTGGCGGCGCTGCACAGCCATTTCGACGATGCCACCAATGTCCTGACCATCCGCCGCGATGGCGCGGTCGTCGCCCAGGGCAATCTGGAGACTGCCGAGGGCCGGGCCGCCATCGAGCGGTTTTTCGCGGAGAGCTATGCCGGGTCGATCAAGGGACCGCCAAAGATTCTCTCCAGCGATGGGTACAGTTTTTCGGATATCGCCAGCAAGGTGGTCTCCATCATCAATCTCGCCAGCCTGCGGGCGATCGAGAACATCGTCGGCCAGCCGGTGCACCCGTTGCGGTTCCGCGCCAACCTCTATGTCGAGGGCTGGCCGGCATGGCACGAGTTCGACCTGCTCGACCAGACCCTTGCGATCGGCGAGACGCGCCTGAAAGTGGTGAAGCGGATCACCCGCTGCGCCGCCGTCAATGTCGATCCCGATACCGCCGCGCGCGACCTCGGCATCCCGCAGGCGCTGACGCAGCGGCTCGGCCATAACGAATGCGGCGTCTATGCCGAGGTAATCGCCGGCGGCACCATCGGCGTCGGCGATACGATTGCGGTGGAACAGCCGAAGCTCTTGTAGGCTCAGTTCGGCATGACGTAGGCGTAAATCCGGCCGCGTGAGACCGGCGTCTCCCTGACCCGGTTGCCATTGTTGCCGGACACCACGATCGGATTGCCAGAGGCGTCGATGCCGCTGACCACGCCGACATGGCCACCGCCACGGCCCCGGCCCATCACGGCGATGGCGCCGACCTGCGGGCCGGAGACGCGCTGGCCATAGCCCGCGAACGAACGCGCGATATCCGAGCCGGTGCCGCGGTGACCCGCCCGCTCCAGGACCATGTTCATGAATCGCGCACACCACAGCCGGCCGCGACCGGTCGGGTTGCCGCCGAGATAACGGGTGCTGGGTGCGGCGCTCGCCTTGGCATTGGCAATGCCGCGCGCCTGCATCCGCACCACGCCGCGCTCCCAGCGCGAGGCACGCGCGACGCGCCGCGACCGGCGCGTTTCGGAGAGCACGTTCGGTTGGCCGAATCCGCCGTAGATTGCCGTATCGCCGGGGGCGCCGTTCGGCGTGAAGCCGGCTTGCGGATCGGCAAACCCCCGCGCCTGCGAAACGCGCGCGATATGGCGATGATGACGATGATGCCTGTCATGGTGCCGGGCATGATGGCCAAACTGATGCGCGTGAGCGTGTCGCCCTGCGCCATTTTCCGGCTTTGCTGAACCGGAGAAGCGATAAGGACCAGTGCCACCGAACACGAAGCCAGCGCAACCACACGAAGCGACCGGCGAAACGCAACAACCAACTGAACCATACTCGACTTGATCCTCTATGACACACCACACCCCCAGTTCCCATCGGCTCCTGAACCGATATCCAGGGTCGTAATGCGGGGCGCGGTATGGCGAGAGCAAGACGCGATGCGGCGGTGCGGAAACGCTTCGGGGTCATTCCGCGATCATTCAGTGACGAAAATGATCGGTTCAGCCTCATTGCGGACAACAGCATTAACTGCGATTTTCGCGACCGGCCCCATGAGAGGAACAAGCAAATGCCCTATGCCGTCAGCAGCGACAATGTCCGGCTCTATTTCGAGGAAGCAGGCTCGGGAACGCCTGTTATCTTCCTGCACGAATTCGCCGCCGACCATACCAACTGGGAGCCGCAGATGCGCTACTTTTCGCGCGGCCACCGCTGCATCGCCTATTCCGCGCGCGGCTACACGCCGTCCGATGTGCCCGCATCGAAGGAGCTCTACACCTACAAGCATTTCTATTCCGACGCGCTGG
This sequence comes from Bradyrhizobium sp., assembly GCF_030693485.1. Classification (GTDB taxonomy): domain Bacteria; phylum Pseudomonadota; class Alphaproteobacteria; order Rhizobiales; family Xanthobacteraceae; genus Bradyrhizobium. Next base: position 6,864 of record NZ_JAUYAN010000195.1, read on the forward strand.
CCGTGCTCGATCACCTGAAGATCGAAAAAGCGCATTTCGTCGGGCTGTCGATGGGCGCCTATTCGTCGCTGCAGATCGGCCTCAACGCTCCGGAGCGCGCGCTGTCGCTGACGCTGGCAGGCGTCGGCTCGGGCTCTAGCCTGGAAAACCTCGAGGCGTTCCGCAGCCAGTGCCAGGCCAATGGCGAACAGTATGAGGAGATCGGTTCGGTGGAAGTGGCGAAAGCGACGCGCGAGGCGCCGAGCCGGATTCCGTTCCTGGTGAAGGATCCGCGCGGCCACGCAGACTTCTACGCGGCCCTGGCGCGACACGATGCCAGGGGCTCGGCCAACACCATGCGCAGTTTTCAGGGTGGCCGGCCCTCGATCTACACTTTGACCGACGCCATCAGGAAAGTCCCGACGCCGACCCTGATCATCTGCGGCGACGAGGACGACAATTGCATCGAGCCCAGCCTGTTCCTGAAGCAGCATTTGCCGGCGGCGGGGCTGACTTTCTTTCCGAAGAGCGGCCACGTTCTCAATCTGGAGGAGCCAGCGCTGTTCAACGAAATGGTGGAGCGTTTCATTGCGCTGGCCGAGGCCGGGAGATGGCCGGTACGGGATCCGAGATCGATGGCTTAAACCGTCATTCCGGGGCGATGCGCAGCATCGAACCCGGAATCTCGAGATTCCGGGTCTGGTCCTTCGGACCATCCAGGAGTGTGACGGTCACTACTTCCCCTTCTCCGCCCTGCTCAACAGGAACACGCCCTGTTCGCCGAACATGTTCCAGAACCACCAGGGCAGGTTGA
>NZ_JAUYAN010000155.1 GCF_030693485.1 Bradyrhizobium sp.
TAGCCATAGCCAGGTTGGGCGTAGCCGTAACCGGGTTGGACGTAGGCGCGGCGTCCATAGGTGTAGGAGTCCCCGTAATAGCGACGTTCGACGTAGCGTCGGCCACGAGTCCGGTAGCAGCGGCCGCTGTCGTCGCACACCAGCCTGACGTTTTCCGTCATGGTGGGCTGTTCGACCGAATTCCCTTGATTGAAAAGGGGGGCCGCCGATGCACTCGTCGCCATCAAGGCGCCCGCGGCTGCAAACAGAATGGTTCTTGTCATGGGGTCTCTCTGCCTGGTTAAATTGGTGGATGGAGGGCGGTCCGAGCTGCTTTCAACCTGCGAAGGATCTGTTTGCTCCTACGTCTGCAGGTGCCGATAGGCTCGGTCTAAAAAGGGAAACAACACCAACGTGGCTAAGTTCCAATGTCTTTGGAATAAACCCCGACTGCAAGACCTCTGTTACCGACGCGCAGTTGCGGATGAGGATTCCCCGCCAACGCGCGCGGGCGATAGAGCGGGGAGTCCTTTGGAGGCGAAAGCTCGGGCATCCAGCCGGTGAGCTTTTCCAGGGCATAGGTATCCATCACGATCCCGCGCCAGCTGCGGTTGACCCGTTCGAGCGGCTCCCTGATCGCCGTCGTCGACCGCCATACCGGGCTAGCATGGTCGGGTTCGCGACCGACATAGAGGCCGGTGTGACCCCTGATTGCACTGATGCCGGGATCGCGAAAGCCTTCAAACCTGCCGCGTTCATTGATCTGAATGACCGGCACGCGGTCCCTGAAGAACCAGCGCAGCATGGCGTAGGTTCGATAATCGGTCGTGGCGATCCAGCTCGCACCGGTCGCTTGCAGCTGGGCCTCCGCCCTCGCCACCACCTGCTGGTACCCGGCCTCGCCGCCGATCGGATCGGCCCGGCCGATGAAATTCCAGGGAGCGACGACATAATAGAGAAAGACCGCCACGACGAAGACGATCCCGGACGCGATCGCAACCCTGGCCCAGCGCATCGTCGATTGCACCATCCATGCTGGCCAGCCTTCGCGCGACAGCATCGTGATGTTGATGGCCGCGGCGGCAAATCCAACCGGCCAGATGAACATCGGCCAGGTATCGCCAACCCTCAAGCTCAGCGATTTCCAGAAGAAGTACCCGAAGGGAACGAGCACGGCGGTCGACAGCAGAATGGCCAGCGCGTCGCCGCGGCGGTATCCTCGCCACGCCGTCAGCACCACGCCTGACAATACCACCGGCAGCAGGATAAAGCCGACCAGCCCGAACTGCAGCCCGATATAGTCGCCGACGGTACGAAACGATAGTCCATGCGTCGCGGTAGCGCGCACCAGCTGGAACCGGAACGACGCCCAGTCATGCTGCGAATTCCAGATCAGGACCGGCGAGAATACGATCATCGCGATCAGCGCCGCTGCCCACGGATACGGGCTGGCCAGCCAGCGGCTGCGCCACTTCGGCACCAGCAAGAAGGCCGCGACCGCCGGAAGCAGCATGACCGCGGTGAATTTCGACAGCAGCGCCAACCCGGCGAAGGCGCCGGCCGCCAGCCACCAGCGCGCGTCGTTGCTCTCGTGCAGCCGCACCAGCGCCCACACCATCGCGACCGCAAACGGGATCAGCGCGACGTCGGGCGAGACCTTTGCCATCAACAGCCCGTAGTAGAGCGCAGCCTCCGGCATCAGCACGGCAATCACGACCGCGCGGACATCATGCGTCGCGCGCCGCACGATGTCGGCGAGCAGCAGCTGCGTGACCAGCATCGCCACGATACCGGCAAACCGGACGCCCAGATTGGTGTCGCCAAAGATCGCGGTGCCGAACCGGATGAACCACGCAATCATGGGCGGATGATCGAGGAACGACAGCGCGCTCTCCTTCGACCAGGTCCAGTAATAGGCCTCGTCGGTGCGCAGGTCGATCATGCCTGCATAGACCACCCGCATGGCCGTCAGCGCCGCGATCACGGCGGCAACCGTGAGCCATTGCCGCAAGGCAATCCTGTCGGGCCCGGCAATGTCTTGGATGGGCGGGGGTATCGTCACGGCGCTTTCTCCCCGACTCCGATGGGGGTGTCAACTTGCGGCAGGCCTGGTCTTAACTCCCTCTGGCCGCAACTCCCCATGGCGTCGGGACCGTTCCCAAACTAACATCGGCAGAACCGCAAGGCATCCGATCGGACCGCATGACCTCACTGTCGCAACGACAGCTCCCGAAATCCCTCCGCGGCATCAGCATCCGGCAGGTCCGGCTCGGCTGCGGACTGGTGCTGTTCGCCTATCTGGTCAGCCATTTCCTCAATCACGCACTTGGCAATGTCTCGCTGGAGGCGCTTGCCGGCGGCGTCTATTACCACATCCTGTTCTGGCAATTTCTCCCGGTCGCGATCGTGTTTTACGCCGCCGCGCTGATCCATGCCGGTCTCGGCCTCTGGGCGCTGTACGACCGCCGGCAATTTCGCTGGAAGGCGATCGAGCCGCTTCAACTCGTGCTCGGCCTCAGCATTCCGGCGCTGATCATCAGCCACGTTGTCGGCGTGCGGCTGGGGCAGACGCTGTTCGGCCACGAGAAGCTCTATCCGCAGGTGTTTTTCGCCTTCTGGATCGTATGGCCGTACAAGATGTGGCTGATGTTTGCCGTTCTGATCATCGCCTGGGTCCACGGCTGCATCGGCCTTTATTTCTGGCTGCGGATGAAGTCGTTCTACAAGCACGCGGCGCCGTTTCTGCTCGCGGCGGCGGTGCTGATTCCGGCGCTGGCCATGCTCGGGCTCTATCAGGGCGGACGAAGCGTCGTCGACAGCGACAGCAAGGAGTGGCGGGCGGAAAATCTCTCGCGACAGCAGGTCGGCACCCAGGCCGAACAGGCCGCGTTGAAGTCCATCGAGGAGTACTTCCTGATCGGCTATCTCGGCCTGCTCGGTTTTGTGCTGCTGGCACGCGGCGTGCGCGCCCTCAACGAACGCCGGGCCGGCATGGTCAGCCTGTCCTATGGCAATGGCAAGACGGTCCGTGTGCCGAAAGGCCTCAGCGTGCTGGAAGCCAGCCTGCGCCACGATGTCCCGCATGCCAGCGTCTGCGGCGGCCGCGCCCGCTGCTCGACCTGCCGCATTCGCGTGATCGGCGACTGCGCGTCGCTGCCGGAGCCCTCGATGCGCGAGGCATTCGTGCTCGACCGCGTCGGCGCCGGCGCCGATCCGGCGATCCGGCTTGCCTGCCAGCTGCGGCCGCAAGCCGACCTGTCGTTCTTCCAGATCTTCCTGCCGCAGACCACGGCGGCGACCTTGCGGACCTCGATTCCCTCCCGCATCGGAGAGGAACGCTATCTCGTCAGCCTGTTCGTCGACATGCGCGGCTCGACCAAGCTCGCGGAGAAGCGGCTGCCGTTCGACACCGTCTTCATCGTCAACCGTTTCCTCGGCGCGGTTTCGCAGGCCGTGCTGGAATGCGGCGGCCAGCCGAACCAGTTCGTCGGCGACGGTCAGCTGGCGTTGTTCGGGCTCGACTCGGACCCGCAAACCGCCTGCCGCCAGGCGCTGCGCGCAGCCGGCATGATCTCGGCCAATATCGACGAATTAAATCAATTCCTTCGCCATGACCTGCGCGAGCCGATCCGTTTCGGCGTCGGCATTCATGGCGGCGAAGTGATCATCGGCGACATCGGCTATCGCGATCACATGGTGTTCACCGCGCTGGGCGATGCGGTCAATGTCGCAGCACGGCTGCAGGACATGACCAAGGCTCTCGCCTGCGAGGTTGTGGTTTCGGAAGAGGTTCGCATCACCGCCGGGCTTGCAGAAGACAGTCTGCCGCAACAGGAAGTCACGATCCGCGGACGCGCCGAGGCGATGATCGTGCGCTCCGTCGATCACGCCAGCATGCTGTCTGGGTTGGTTAATGATCTGAATGCCGTCGCCGCCTGATTGCCGCGCGGCATCGCTGTGTGATGTTTTTCACACCTGAATGATCGTTCAGAAAATTGTCCCCGAACCACGGGCTGCTTTCTCGAACCGCGCTCCTGAGGGGCGCGACTGATGTGCGATGGGTAGGAATTAAACCGTCAACCCGCGCTACGGCGCACATTCAAGGAGAACGACCATGCCTCGCAAACTGACCCTCGCACTTGTTGCCGCGGCTTCCCTCGGCGCGGCCTCGCTGGCTTCCACCGCGGCTTCCGCCAGCCCGCTCTGGATTCCCCACCACCACCACCACTTCCACGGTCATCACCATGGCCTTGGCTTCGTGATCGGCGGCGGCGGCTATGGCGGCCATGGCTGCTATCAGACCCGCCGTGTGTGGACCCCGTACGGCTGGCGCTTCCGCGTTGTCAACGTCTGCGCATGGTAACTGGAACTTCGGTTTCGATCGGGAACCCCCGCCGCCACACGCGGCCGGGGTTTTCTCGTTTTGGCGAGAGCGCGACGTCTGCTCTGCAACCCGGTAAAGTTTGGAATGGTCGGCATTTCTCTGGATCAAATGACCGCCAAACGGGGAAAACAGGCAAATGCATCGCGATATCGATCGTTTTCCGCCGAAATCGAGCTGTCGTTTTGCGCTATCAAGCTTGCGTTATCCAGCGTATCCTGTGGCTTCGGGCATGCCGGTGTGCGGGGACCGGCGGCTCGTTAATTGTTTTGATCCCGCGGAGACGACGTGATGGCTAAAGGTACTGTGAAGTGGTTCAACGCGACCAAGGGTTTCGGTTTCATCCAGCCTTCGAGTGGCGGCAAGGACGTTTTCGTTCATATTTCGGCGGTCGAGAAAGCTGGCCTTTCCTCGCTCAACGAAGGACAGACGGTTGAATACGAAGAGGTTGCCAATCGCGGCAAGACCTCGGCCGAGAACCTCAAGGTTTAAGGCTGGGAGCGCGGTCCGCAACGGCGCACTCTCGGATCTGATCCGGGAGTGGGACTTCCAACAACATCTCAAAAAAACAGAGTGCAATGGGCAGGAGCGGGCAACGCTCTTGCGCGCAACGAACTGGCGCAGAACGCGCCGGTTTGACCGTCAATCTTCCTTCACCCATTTTTGAACCGTCATGACGTCGGGTGGCTGCGCATAACCGCGCGTCCACATGTCCACCACCCATTCGACCCTGGTGGCGCGATCGACCAGCACCGCGGTATTGTGCGGGGTCTGCAGCACCAGCGCATTGCCCCGGTAATGCGGGTTGCCCACCCCGTGAAATTTCAGCAGGCCCCATTGCTGCAACACCAGCAGCAGGCTGGTGGTATTGCGGGTGGTATCCCAGCAATCGTAATTATGCGCGTCGTCGCGGTGGCGGAAATCCGCCCTGGGGACGCGCGTGCTGGTGCCGAGAATAGGCCCCCGCCAGATCGTTGCCGCCTGCCCGTCAGCTCCATCGGCCGCACAACCCAAAGCGATAAATCGCGTGAAACCTATCGCACCGGTTTCGCGGTGCCAAGCTCGGCGGCATCGTCGGCGTCAACCGCAACATGGCCGTTGCGCGGGCATGACGGCATTGCCCGCGGCGCCCTTGCGTTTTCACCCGTTGCATCCCCCACCCAACATGGGTCAAATGCCCCCTTGATCTCACGCGTAATTCCAGCGCACGGACAAAACCAACAGGAAGCACGGGAGCGGCGGCACTATGGAAAAAGGCATTTTTGACGGCCTCCAGGTTCTGGACTGCGCGAGTTTCATCGCGGCGCCCGCGGCCGCCACCGTGCTGTCGGATTTCGGCGCCGACGTCATCAAGATCGAGCCGCCGGGCCTCGGCGATCCCTACCGGAACCTGCCGAACCTGCCGGGATATCCCGCCAGCCAGCACAATTTCGCGTGGCTGCTGGAATCCCGCAACAAGCGCAGCCTCGCGCTCGACCTCTCCAGGCCGGAGGGCCAGGCGGTGCTGCATCGGCTGGTGGCCGAGGCCGACGTCTTCATCACCAATTTCCCGCCGGCGGTGCGCGAACGCCTCGCATTGACCTTCGCGAAGCTGGCTCCGCTCAACGAGCGCCTGATCTACGCATCCTTCACCGGCTATGGTGAAAAGGGCGAGGAGGCCAACAAGCCCGGCTTCGACAGCAACGCCTACTGGGCGCGCTCGGGCCTGATGGACCTGGTGCGCGCCGATGAAAACACCACGCCGGCACGCTCGATCGCCGGGATGGGCGACCACCCCTGCGCGATGGCGTTTTACGGCGCGATCGTCACCGCGCTGTACAAGCGCGAACGCACCGGCAAGGGGTCGCATGTCAGTTCCAACCTGATGGCCAACGGCGTCTGGGCCGCCTCGGTGCTGGCGCAGGCCAAGCTGTGCGGCGCCAAGTTCGCCGAGCGGCGTCCGCGCGAGCATGCGCTGAACGCGGTCACCAACCACTACAAATGCCAGGATGGTCGCTGGGTCATCATTTCCCTGCTCAACGAGGACAAGCAGTGGCCGGCGCTGGCGCGCTGCCTCGGCCGCGAGGATCTGGTCACCGACGGGCGCTTCGCCACCAAGGCGGGACGCCATGCGCGGTCGATCGAACTGATCAGGATTTTCGATGAGACCTTTGCCACCAGACCGCTGGCCGAATGGCGGCAGATTCTCGACGGCAACGGCCTGGTGTTCGGCGTGGTCGGCATTCTCGACGACATTCCCGATGACAAGCAGATGCTGGATAACGAGGTGCTGGTGCCGTTCGAGAACGACACCATGCTGACCATCAACAGCCCGATCTGGGTCGACGGCGCCAAAAAGGTCCGGCCGCGCAAGCCGCCCGGAATCGGCGAGCACAGCGACGAGATCCTGCGCCATGCGGGTTACGACGAGGCAGCGATCCAGAAGCTGCGCGCGTCCGGCGCGGTGGCGTGATCGCCGATGCCGGTCTATCGGCTGCATTATTTTCCGGAATCGGGAAACAGCTACAAGCTGGCGCTGATGCTCACGCTGTGCGGCCAGACCTTCGAGCCGGTCTGGACCGATTTCGGCGACGGCGTCACGCGGACGCCGGAATGGCGGCGCGACGTCAACGCGATGGGCGAGATACCGGTGCTGGAAGTGGACGGCGAACGGCTGACCCAGACTGCGCCGCTGCTCCTGCGACTCGCCGAGCAATTTGGTCGCTTCGGCGCCGAAACGGCTGACGAGAAATTCGAGCTGCTGCGCTGGCTGTTCTGGGACAATCACAAGCTCACCGGCTACATGGCGAGTTACCGGTTCATGCGGACCTTCACGCCGTCGGCCGATCCTCAGGTGCTGAAATATTTTCGCAAACGGCTCGACGATTTCCTCGGCATCCTCGAGACCCATCTGCAGCAGAACGACTTCGCCCTCGGCAAGCGCGCCACCGTGGCCGATTTTTCCATGATGGCCTATCTGCACTATCCCGCTGACGAGACCGGATATGATTTCGCGGCGAGCCACCCCGCCGTGAAGGCCTGGCTTGATCGCATCGCCAGCCTGCCGGGCTGGCGACCGGCGTACGATCTGTTGCCCGGCAAGCGACTGCCGCACTACGCGTAAGCTATTTGTTCTGCAGCAGCACCCAGCCCACCGCAGCGAGGCCGATGACAACGGCGACCGCGATCGCCCAAACGCTGACCCTGATATCGCCGACGGTCTGCCGGTCGGCCTCGTTCTCGGCGATCTCGCGATTGCGCGCCTTGTTTTCACTGTTCGGGTCGTTCATCGGCTGCCCTCCCTCGATCCAGCGACCGCCACGTGGCAATGGCCATCCTAGCGGCGATCCCGGACGAAGCACACCGGCTTGCGCGGGATGAGAGGTGCGTTTCAAAGGGCAAACACAGTTTTGCGATCTCGCGGCGCGTTTCGCCCGAGGTTTGCTGGAGACTTGCCGCCCTCTCCAATCAGAGGGCGCGGGGAATGCCGGGCGCCCGATGCGCCCGATAGCCACGTGTGCAACGGTATTGGGTAGAACGCACACGTGTTGTCAGGTCACACCGGAATCACCCGGCACTCCCCGCGCAATGGTTTACGGCTTATACGTGATCTCCCCGGTGAGCCCAGCTCTATTGCCACCGTCACCTGCGGGACTGACCGCAAGCTTGACACCGACGTCGGGGGTGTCAGGACCACACGATTTCGCCATCCGCATCAGGCGCCCTGGTCGAGAGCGCCATCCGCGTCCACCGCATCCCCGTCCCGCACTGGTGACCTTGCGCAATGCCCCTGAGTGGGACGGGATGCGAAATCATATACTCCGGTTTCTAATTCCGATAAACAGAATTATTTTTTCGCGAGGGACTTGACACGATTTCCGATAAGCCGAAGTGATTTGCCCGTCGGGGTCGATTTGTTGAAATGGCTCAGGAATTGGCGTTGGTGCCGCCCCGCTTCCGGGCTGGACCGCGAACGCCGCCTCAACTCCCGATAACTCATTTCGCTAACGGCCTCTCGCCGCATCCCGGCCCGTTGCGCCGCGCTATTTGGCTGTAGCGTCGCAGCCATCACTTGCCCTTCGCCCGGCAATTATACGCCTTGCGAAATCCCGCG
>NZ_JAUYAN010000239.1 GCF_030693485.1 Bradyrhizobium sp.
TGTTCGAAGCAATCAGCGCTTCGAGAACTGGAACGACTTGCGCGCCTTGGCGCGGCCGTACTTCTTGCGCTCGACCACGCGGGAGTCGCGGGTCAGGAAGCCGCCCTTCTTGAGGACGCCGCGCAGATCCGGCTCGAAATAGGTCAGCGCCTTGGAGATGCCGTGACGCACGGCGCCTGCCTGGCCCGACAGACCGCCACCGGCCACGGTGCAGATCACGTCGTACTGGCCGGCGCGGGCGGCGGCGACCAGCGGCTGCTGGATCATCATCCGCAGCACCGGGCGGGCGAAATAGACTTCGACCTCACGGGTGTTGACGATGACCTTGCCGGCGCCGGGCTTGATCCAGACGCGGGCGACCGCGTCCTTGCGCTTGCCGGTGGCGTAGGCACGGCCCTGCTTGTCGACCTTCTTGACGTATTTCGGCGAATCCGGTGCGGCCGTCTTCAACGACGACAACTGGTCGAGGGACTGCATGGTGTCGGACATCTTATGCGGCCCTCATGTTCTTGCGATTCATCGAAGCGACGTCGAGCGGTTCGGGTTGCTGGGCTTCATGCGGATGTTCGGCCCCGGCATAGACGCGCAGATTGCCCATCTGCACCCGGCCGAGCGGGCCGCGCGGGATCATGCGCTCGATGGCCTTCTCGACCACGCGCTCGGGGAAACGACCCTCGAGGATCGACTTCGCGGTGCGCTCCTTGATGCCGCCGATGAAGCCGGTGTGATTGTAATACACCTTGTTCTCGCGCTTGCGGCCGGTCAGCACGACATGCGCCGCGTTGATGATGATGACGTGGTCGCCGCAATCGACATGCGGCGTGTAGATCGGGAGGTGCTTGCCGCGCAGGCGCATCGCGACGATGGAGGCGAGCCGGCCGACGACCAGACCTTTGGCGTCGATCAGCACCCACTTCTTCGTCACCTCGGCAGGCTTGGCCGAAAACGTTTTCATGTGAGGAAATCCGTGAAAGGGAATTTCGGACGCGACTGCGCCGAACTGCGGGGTTTCTAGATGGCTCCGCCGTACGCGTCAACGTCCGCGAGGCATAATTATTACAGCAAAAACAACATCTTATAAATATGGTGTTATATTACCGTGAAAAACATCAAGTATTTGGAATGGAATAGGTCGACGTCACATGGGCAATCGGATCGGGCGTCGTTCCCGACAGCAGATTGACCTCGCCGACCGCCAGCCGCTTGCCCAGCTTCAAAAGCCTGGCTTCCGCGAGGATATCCTGGCCGGCCTGCCCCTTGCGCAGAAAATTGATGTTGAGGTTGGTCGTCACCGCAAGGCCGATAGGGCCGATCGCCGACAGCAGCACCACGTACATGGCGCAATCGGCCAGCGCCATCAGCGTCGGCCCCGACACGGTGCCGCCCGGGCGCAACATTCGCGCGCTGTAACGCTGCCGCAACAGGCAGGTTGTTCCGTCGGCGCTTTCGATCGTGGTATCGCCGCTGCCGAACGACTGCGGAAATTCGACACGGAGGAACTCCTCCAGCTCGGCCACGCTCATTTTCACTACTGCCATGTCGCTGCCGTTTCGCTCCCGCCTGCCCTCGCCACGCCTCGCGGGGCTTGTTACATTATGGCGTCGCACCTGCCCTAGTGAAAGTTTTCCGATGCCTGTCCAATCCGCCCGCGCCGCTACGCCACTGTCCCCTGTTCTGCTGCGGGAGACGGTCGGCAGCATCGCGGTGCTGACGCTCAACCGGTCCGCGGCCCGCAACAGCCTGTCGGAGGGCCTGATCGCCGAGCTGCACGGCGCGCTGAGGGAAATCCACGATGACAAAAGCGTGCGCGCGTTGGTGATCGCGGCCGTCGGCCCGGCCTTCTCCGCCGGCCACGACATGAAGGAACTCACCGCCCGCCGCAGCGATGCCGATCGCGGCCGTGCCTACTTTGCTACCCTCATGAACGCCTGCAGCGCCATGATGCAGGCGATCGTGCAATTGCCCAAGCCGGTGGTCGCCGCCGTACAGGGCGTCGCCACCGCGGCCGGATGCCAGCTGGTGGCGAGCTGCGATCTCGCCGTGGCGTCGGAGGCAGCGACCTTTGCCACGCCGGGCGTCGATATCGGGCTGTTCTGCTCGACCCCGATGGTGGCGCTGTCGCGCAACGTGCCGCGCAAGCGGGCGATGGAAATGCTGTTGACCGGCGAGCCGATCACGGCGGCGACGGCGCGGGACATCGGCCTCGTCAACCGCGTCGTGGCCGCCGGCACCGAACGCGACGCCGCGATCGCGCTGGCCCAGAAGGTCGCGCTGAAATCCGCCTACACGATCAAGCTCGGCAAGGAAGCGTTCTACCGCCAGGTCGAAATGAACCTCGCCGACGCCTATCGCTATGCCGCGGAAGTGATGACCGAAAACATGATGGCCCGCGACGCCGAGGAAGGCATCGGCGCCTTCATCGAGAAGCGCGTGCCGAAATGGCAGGATGAGTAAAGATTCCTCATCCTGAGGAGCGCGCCCTTCGCGCGCGTCTCGAAGGATGGCCACAGGCAGCATGCCAGATGGTTCGAGACGCGCGAAGACGCGCTCCTCACCATGAGGAACCGGGATTTTTTGTAGAATGAACCACGACAATTACGACGACAATTACATCCGCGGCATCCTCAACAACGTGAAATCGATCGCGATGGTGGGCGCGTCGCCAGTTAATGTGCGGCCGAGCTATTTTGCGTTCAAATATCTGGCGCAACGCGGCTATGACATGATCCCGGTCAATCCCGGCCATGTCGGCAAGAACCTGCTCGACAAGCCCTTCGTCGCCTCGCTCGCGGATATCGGCCGCCCCGTCGACATGGTCGATATCTTTCGCAATTCGACCCACATCATGCCCGTGGTCGAGGAGGCATTGCGGCTGGATCCGCTGCCGAAGGTGATCTGGATGCAGCTCGGCGCCCGCGACGATGCCGCGGCGGCCAGGGCGGAGGCTGCGGGAATCAAGGTCGTGATGAACCGCTGCCCGAAGATCGAATATGGCCGGCTGTCCTCGGAAATTTCCTGGATGGGCGTCAATTCGCGCACCCTGAGTTCGAAGCGCGCGCCGATGCCGACCCAGGGCATGCGGCTGTCGCTCAACCGGACGAGCGTCGGCGGCGGCGAAACCGCCGCATCCGATCGCGCCGCAAAAAACAAGACCGACGTCACGTGATGCCCGGCGGCACAATTCTTTCGAAAATGCGGTAAAGCGAAGCACGGCCGCTTCGAACACGTGGTAGATCCGCGATCCGTCTTGACGGCGGACGCCTCCACCATCAGCATGCCGCGCGAATTCAGGTAAGCCAAAAAGCAGGACGCACAGAATGACCGACCGCCTTCCCGGTTTCTCCACCCTCGCCGTGCATGCCGGCGCGCAGCCCGATCCCACCACCGGCGCGCGGGCGACGCCGATCTACCAGACCACGTCGTTCGTGTTCAACGATGCCGACCACGCCGCCTCGCTGTTCGGATTGCAGGCGTTCGGCAACATTTACACAAGAATCGGCAACCCGACCCAGGCGGTGCTGGAAGAACGCATTGCAGCACTCGAGGGCGGCACCGCCGCGCTGGCCGTGGCATCGGGACACGCCGCCCAGGTGGTCGTGCTTCAACAACTGTTGATGCCCGGCGATGAGTTCATCGCGGCGCGAAAACTCTATGGCGGCTCGATCAACCAGTTCAGCCACGCCTTCAAGAGTTTCGGCTGGAACGTGGTATGGGCCGATCCCGACGATGCCGGCAGCTTCGAGCGCGCCGTCACCCCGCACACCAAGGCGATCTTCATCGAATCGATCGCCAACCCCGCCGGCTCCATCACGGATATCGAGGCGATCGCCGCGGTCGCGCGCAAGGCCGGCGTGCCGCTGATCGTCGACAACACGCTGGCGACGCCCTATCTGATCCGCCCGATCGACCACGGCGCCGACATCGTGGTGCATTCGCTGACCAAGTTTCTCGGCGGCCACGGCAATTCGCTCGGCGGCGTCATCGTCGACGCCGGCACCTTCGACTGGTCGAAGGACAACAAATATCCGATGCTGAGCGAGCCGCGCCCGGAATATCACGGCATCCGGATCCAGGAGACGTTCGGCAATTTCGCCTTTGCGATTGCCTGCCGCGTGCTCGGCCTGCGCGATCTCGGCCCGGCGATCTCGCCGTTCAACGCCTTCATGATCCTCACCGGCATCGAGACGCTGCCGCTGCGGATGGCGAAGCATTGCGAGAACGCCAGGGCGGTGGCCGAGTTCCTGTCCGGCCATCCGGCGGTGGCCGCGGTGAACTATTCCGGCCTCGCCGGAAACCCCTACAACAACCTCGCGCGCAAATACGCGCCGAAGGGCGCCGGCGCGGTGTTCACCTTCAGCCTGAAGGGCGGCTACGAGGCCGGCGTCAACCTGGTGTCGAACCTGAAACTGTTCTCGCACCTCGCCAATGTCGGCGACACCCGCTCGCTGGTGATCCATCCGGCCTCGACCACCCACAGCCAGCTCGACGACGCCGCCAAGGTCAAGTCGGGCGCCGCCCCCGACGTGGTGCGGCTGTCGATCGGCATCGAGGACAAGGAAGATTTGATCGCCGACCTCGAACAGGCGCTGGGCGCGTAGGGGTTTCTTCTGTCGTCCCTGCGAACGCCGACCCATACGCCGTGCTGTCGATATTGCACGTGGTGCTAAAGGGCTTGTTGAACCACTGTGCCATTGCGTCAGACGACCGGGGTTATGGGTCCCTTCGTTCGCAGGAACGACGGTTGAGGGCTCAACGCACCGGCCCGCGTTAACCCTCGTTGCGCTATTTGATCCACCGCCGCTTCCGGAAATGGCATCCTGCAGTCGTCCAAACCCGGAGCTGGCCATGCTGCGCTGGATGATGCCGTTTCTGATTGCGATACTTGCGATCCCCTGCACTGCGGAAGCTGCCGGCCCCGCCGGCAAGGCGGCCGCGCGTCGTGCCGCCAGTCAATTGCCGCCGGGGCTTCCCCGCGCCAACTACAAGTTCAGGACGACGATCGCACGCCATGCGCCGGCGCCTTACCTGCGTGCGGTCTATGTCGTTGACGAACCCGGGGTGCTGCTCGCGCCGTGGAACGGATACGTGCCGTATGTGCCGCCGGCGATCGGCGTGGCATGGTTGCCCGGCTACACGGCATGGTCCGGCAATTGGGGGCTTCCGTTCGACTATGACTATCAGGGTCCCTGGTACGCCGGACCCGACATCGGCTACTGGAATCGGCAGCCTTACGGCTACGGCGGCGGCCTCTACGGCTATGGATACTACTAGCCGGAAGGTTCAGCTCAGCCAGTCTGATCGGCCGGCAAGCCCAGTCTTTGCGGCGCCGGCTCCGTCCGCGCCGCCAGTCGTTCGACCTGGAAAATCGCCAGCATCAGCACCACCATGGCGACGGCCTGGTGCGCCAGCGCGAGGTCGATCGGCACCTGATACAGCAGCGTGAAAATACCCAGCACCGCCTGCAGGATCATCGCCGCCGCCAGCCACACCGCGCCGCTGACCACGGAAGCTGCGGCCCGCGAGCGGATCGCATCGAGCGCATGCAGGATCGCCAGCGCCAGCAGCGCATAGGCGGTCATGCGGTGCTCGAACTGCACCATGAGCGGGTTGTCGAACAAATTGCGCCACCAGGGTTCCTCGAAGAACAGCCGCGCCGTTGAGGGAATGAAGGCGCCGTCGATCTCCGGCCAGGTGTTATAGACCCGGCCGGCGCGCAGGCCCGCGACCAGCGCGCCGAAATAGAGCTGCACGAAGGTCAGCGCCAGCAGCGCCAGGCTGGTGATCCGCAGCCGTGCGGAGACGATGACCGGCGGCCGGCCCGCCAGCCGCCTTAGCGTCCAGACCACGCCAGCGAGAATGACCAGCGCCAGCACCAGATGGGTGGCGAGACGATATTGCGACACCTCGGTCCGCAGCGTCAGGCCCGACGCCACCATCCACCAGCCGACCGCGCCCTGCAGCGCGCCGAGGCCGAAGATCAGCCACAACCGCCGCTTCAGCTCCGTTCCGAGGGCGCCGCGCCACAGAAACCAGAGAAACGGCAACAGATAGGCCAGCCCGATGACGCGCCCAAGCAGCCGGTGGCTCCATTCCCACCAGAAGATGGTCTTGAACTGGTCGAGCGACATCCCGGCGTTGAGTTGGCGATATTGCGGGATGGTCTTGTAGGCCTCGAAGGCCGCAAGCCATTGCGCCTCGCCGAGCGGCGGCAGCGTGCCGGTGACCGGCTTCCATTCGACGATCGAAAGCCCGGACTCGGTCAGCCGGGTGGCGCCGCCGACCAGCACCATGAGCACGATCAGCGCCGCGATCGAGAACAGCCACCACCTCACGGCGCGGCTCTGCGGTGCTGGGATTGCGGAACTGGCGGTCATCGACGCTGCGCTTGAATGAACTGGCGGGCCCCTTATAGTCCGCCCCTTCGCCCGCGCAACCCGCGCACGGGCTCAGGAGATGCACATTCCCGTCATGACCATACGCACCCGCAAATTCATCGGAACCATCGCCTTGCTGATCCTCGTCGTGGTGTGGTCGCTATTGGGAATGACGGTGGCGCAGACGCCCTGGCTGGCGAATTCGGGCCTGCTGCAGGCGATCTTCTATGTGGTAGCCGGCATCGGATGGGTGCTGCCGGCCATGCCGATCATCGGCTGGATGTCGCGGCCGGATCGCTGACCCTCATCCTGAGGAGCTTGCGAAGCAAGCGTCTCGAGGGATGAGGACTTCAATCCTCATCGGCGTCGCGAATCCTGCTGCGCGTCGGCGCCACCGGCGCGAAGGCGGCGCCTGACAGCAGCACCCGCATGACCCGCAGCGAGCGCTGCCTTCCGTCCCAGGAAAGCCGCGGCAGCGCGTGCAGATTGGTGCGGCCCTCGGCCTGAACCACGCCCGGCAGCGCCGACGCCGCGCTGACGAAGCCGGCGTCCTCGGCCATCTGGACATGCTTGCGGGCGAAGGCGGCGCGATCGCCGAACGGATAGGCGAAATGCCTGATCTCGCGGTGGAACGCGGCCTGCGCCACCGCCCTTCCCATTGTCATCTCGCGCTGCGCGTCGGCGTCCTTCAGGTTCGACAGCACGGGATAATTGACCGTCGCACTGCCGATGGTCACCAGCGGATCGGCGGCAAGTCTTGCCAGATCGTCCCAGTCCATCACGGCCTCGCGCGACAGCGCCGCGAGATTGACCGAATATCGCTTGCACAGATCGTTGATCGCGGCCGACAGATCCGGTGGCGACAGCCCGCGCATCCAGCCCGACAGAAATTCGTAGAGCTGGTACTTTTCGGCGGGCCCTGCGATGTCGAAGTGCCGCTCGTGACGCTCCATCACCAGGCTGACCCGGCGCTCGCGCGCGATAATTTCCTCCAGCGCCAGCCACCAGGCCTCGCCGAGGCGGTCCGGAAACGCGGTCGGCAGATAGACCGTGAACGGCACGCCGTGCCGCGACAGCACCGGATAGGCCGACGCGATGATGTCCTTGGCTCCGCCGTCGAAGGTCAGGCACACGAACCGCCTTGGCGTCGGCGACGTGACCGCGCGATGGCAAACCTCGTCCATCGAGACGATATCGAACTTCCAGCGCCTCAGGGCCCGGATCGTGCGATCGAGAAATTTTGGCGCGATCTCGTGCGAGCGAAGCGGCTGAAAGCGGCCGGCGCGCCGCGGCCGTACCCGTTCGAACCGCAAAACCACCCCGGCGCCGCCGCTGCCCCGGCCGCTCAGCCAATGCCGGCCGGACAACCAGGCCAGCTCCAGCCGGAGATTCCTCAGGAATAGGTTTTCGGATGACAAATCAGCGTCCCCAGACGCGGCCGCCCCGCCGCTGCAAGCATTGTCCTTACTCTTTGTTGACATTTCTTTGCAAAGGTCGGCCCAAGCTGAAAAATGTAAATAATCCGCTACATCAAGGTTTTGCGATGATCATGGCCGCCGCGATCGACAACCGAACGGGGCAAGCGCCGGCATCGACGCCGATCAGCCGCATCGCCGGCGTCGACATTCTCGACGATCTCGCCAAGGCCGAGACCATCTGGCGCGGCCTCGAAGACATCGAGCAGTTTTCCACGCCGTATCAGCGTTTCGACCTGCTCTCCGCCTGGCAACGGCAGGTCGGGGTCCGCGAAGGCCATCGCCCCTTCATCGTGATTGCCCGTGATTCCGAGCGCCGGCCGCTGTTGCTGCTGCCGCTCACGCTCAGCGAGCACGGCGTTCGCACCGCGAGCTTCATGGGCGGCAAGCACGCCACCTTCAACATGGCGTTGTGGGACCGGGAGTTCGCGACCGCGGCCACATCAGCCGATCTCGACGCGCTGATATCGGCGATACGCGGTCGCTCGGAGGTGGACGTTCTGGCGCTCGGCCAGCAGCCATTGACATGGCGCGGCGTGCCCAACCCGATGGCGCTGTTGCCGCACCAGGCCTGCGCCAATGACTGTCCGCTGATGAAGATCGTGCCCGAGGAGCTGCCGACGGCGCGGATATCGAATTCGTTCCGGCGCAGGCTCAAGGGTAAGGAACGCAAGCTGCAGGCGCTTGCCGGCTATCGCTCTGTTGTCGCGACGTCGGATGCCGACATCAAGCGGCTGCTCGACTGGTTCTTCCTGATCAAGCCGCAGCGGATGGCGGAGCAGAAGCTGCCCAACGTGTTCGCCGACCCCGGCGTCGAGGAATTCGTCCGCGACGCCTGCATGGCCGAGCTTGCCGGCGGCGGCCGGGCCATCTGCATTCACGCGCTCGAATGCGACGACGAGGTGATCGCGATCTTCGCCGGCGTCAATGACGGCCACCGCTTTTCCATGATGTTCAACACGTACACGATGTCGGCGAGCTCGAAATACAGTCCCGGCCTGATCCTGATGCGCGACATCGTCGACCACTACGCCGCAAGCGGCTATCGCGCGCTCGATCTCGGGATCGGGTCGGACGAGTACAAAAGGCTGTTCTGCAAGGACGACGAGCCGATCTTCGACAGTTTTATTCCGCTCAGCCTGCGCGGCACACTGGCGGCAGCCGCCATGTCGGGCGTCAACCGCGCCAAGCATCTGGTGAAGCATAATCCGGCGCTGTTCGAACTGGCGCAGAGGCTGCGCGGCGCGTTCCAGCGCTGAGTTTGCCGAGGGTCCGTTCTCTATCACAACCAAAACTGTCGTCGCCCGGCTTGTCCGGGCGATCCCAGTACACCGAGGCCTTTCGGCTCAATCTCCAGCATCTCTGGAATACTGGGTCGCCCGGTCAAATGCCGGGCGATGACAGCGGTGTGTGTCCGTGCGAGCGGTGCAACCTCAGGCCGCCACCACCCGCAGGCCGGGCTCGATCACGCCTGACGACTGCACCGGCCTGCTCAGCATCGTCACGTCGGAAAAGCCGACCGCACGCAGCTGGTCGCACATCAGGGTGCGGGCGTCCGGCGCCATCGAGGCATCCGGCACCACCACGGCGCGCGCCTGCGCCGTCAGCAGTTCCGCCGGCAGGTCGGACGCGGTCCCGGCATCCAGCACCACGTGATCATAGACCCGCAGCAAGGCGTCGATTGCCAGCGTCAGCCGCGGCGACTGCAACAGGCTGCGGTCCGAACCCGCACGACCGGATGTCACGAGGTGAGCCCGTGACAATTTATCCCTGGTAATGATTTGCGAGAACGACGCCTCGCCCAGCATCAATTCCGCCAGGCCCGGCGCGGCGGGATCGACCGATACCGCCGAGATGGTCGGCGACGACGCGGAGAGATCGACCACCACGACCCTGGCATGACGTGCGATCAGGCGCGCCAGCGTCAGCGCGGTCAACGTGATGCTTTCATTCGAGGCGGTGCCGAGCACGGTGACCTTGCGCGCGGCATCGCCGGCATTGCGCAGATCGTCGGCCAGTTGCTCCATGTCGGAGGGTTCGGGCGCGATGCCGGGAGATTCGCGGAACACCGGCGCCGCTTCAGGCCCGGATTCCGGTTCGATCTCGGATTCAGGCTCGGCGGCGGCCGTGGCGGCCGCAGCCCTTGCGCGGATCGCCGCCGGCGCGGATGCGATCGCGGCCACCGCGCGCGGCGCCGTCATGCGCAGCAATTCGCCGGTTACGATCGCGCCGGCGGTGAGCATCAGGGTCGCCAGCGTCGCGATCAGCACGATCGGCAGCTTCTTCGGGTAGGCCGGCGTGTTGGAGACGCTGGCGCGGGAAATGATGCGGCCATCGGCGGGGGCAGCGTCGATGTTCTCGCGGGTGTTGGCCTCGCGGTATTTCGCCAGATAGGATTCAAGGAGGTCGCGCTGCGCCTTGGCCTCGCGCTCGAGCGCGCGCAGCTGAACGTCCTGGGTGTTGGTCGAACCCGCCTGTTTCTTGACCTGCTCCAGGCTGGCGCTGAGGCCTTCGACCCTGCCGCCCGCGATCCTTGCGTCGCTGTCGAACGACCGCGAAAGCTTTGAGGCTTCCTCGCGGAGCTGGCGGTCGAGGTCAGCCAGCTGCGCCTTCAATTCCTTGATGCGCGGATGATTGTCGAGCAAGGTCGAGGATTGCTCGGCGAGCTGCGCGCGCAGCGTGACGCGCTGTTCGGACAGCCGCCGCGTCAGTTCGGAATTGAGCACCTCGGAAGCCTCGATCGGCTTGCCGCTCTGGAGCATTTCACGGATCAGCCGCGCCTTCGACTCCGCGTCCGACTTCAGCGCGCGGGCGTTGTTCAGTTGCGTGTTGAGCTCGCCCATCTGCTGATTCGACAGCGTGGTATTGTTGGTGCCGACGAACAGGCTGGATTTCGAGCGGAAATCTTCCACCCGGGATTCGGCCTCCGCGACCTTCTTGCGCAGGCTGTCGATCTCGCCCGACAGCCACAGGCCGGCCGACTTGGCCTGTTCCTGCCGCGCATTCTGCTGCATCACCAGATAGCCTTCGGCGATCGAATTGGCGACCCGCGCCGCAAGTTCCGGATCCCGCGACTGGAATTCGATGACGATGACGCGCGACTTGTCGACCGCATAGGCGGTGAAGCGCTCGTAATAGGCATCGAGCACGCGCTCTTCGGGGGCCAGCGAGAACGCGTCGCGGCCGATCCCGAACAGGGCCAGCAGCGATTTGACCCGCGACAGCCCCTGCAGCACCGGATCGAATTCCGGGCGCTCGGCGAGCTTGTTCTTCTTGATGATCTCCCGCGCAAGGTCGCGCGACAGCAGCAGCTGGACCTGGCTGGTGACGGCCTCGGCATCGACGACCGAGCTGCGCTCCTCGCTGCGCTCGCCGTTCGGCCGCAGGAAGACGTTCTCGCGGCCGTCGACCAGGATACGGGCTTCGGATTTGTAGCGCGGGGTCGCCAGATTGACGGCCGTCAACGAAAGCACGGCGGCCAGCAGCGTCGGAACGATGATCCAGCCCTTCTTGCGGGCCAGCGCATGGCCCAGCGCGCGCAGGTCGATATCACCGGTCGGAGCGGCGGCGGCGGGCTTGTAGAAGTCGGGCGCGGGCTTCGCGGCGACTTTCTGGACCGCAGCCTTCTCGGGTACGGCCTTTTCGGGCACGGCTTTGACCCTGCCCGCATTGTCCTTGCCTGCACGCCAGAACGCTAAACGCATCGCACACTCCCGCGGACGCAACTCATCCACTCAACTGCGGCCGATTACACTCCATTAAGGTTGCCGCTGGGTTAATTCGGCCGATCGGCTCCTGCGAACATGCGGTTACGGTCGCCGCAGTCATGCTTTGTTAACCATGAAAGCCCTTAATCGGAATCAGGAAATTCCGTGGGCTGTCCGATGCGAGGCGTGCGTACCGTCATTCTCTGTCTGCTGACAGCGCTCGCACTGGCGGGCTGCATGCGCAGGTCCGCGCCGGTCGCGGTGGCGCAGCCGCAGGCCGATCTCGATTCGATGACCTATGGGCGAAGCTATGCGACGGCCCCTGCCCCCGTGGCGGTGGCCTACGCCGCCGCGCCGATCTCAATGAGATACGACACCGCCTACCGGCTCGACGCCGGCGACAGGCTGCGCGTCGTGGTCTACGGCCAGGAAGGTCTCACCAACACCTATGCGATCGATGCCGGCGGGTCCATTACCATGCCGCTGATCGGTTCGGTGCCGGCGCGCGGACGAACGCCCGCGGGCCTCGCCGCCGACATCACCGCCAAGCTGCGCAACGGCTTCATCCGCGAACCGTCGGTCGCGGTCGAGATCGAGGCCTACCGGCCGTTCTTCATCCTCGGCGAGGTCGCCGCCCCCGGCCAGTATCCCTATGTGCCTAATATGACGGTGGAGAGCGCGGTCGCCATTGCCGGCGGCTTCTCGCCGCGCGCCCGGCGCGACCGCGTCACCATCACCCACAACGACCCGGCCGGATCGATGCGGACGGTCGTGCCGCTCGGCACCGCGCTCAGTCCGGGCGATACCGTACTCGTCGGCGAACGCTGGTTCTGATCATGCCCCTGATTGAAGGTCAGCCGCTTCGTATCCTGCACGCGGTGCGGGCGCCGGTCGGCGGCATTTTCCGCCACATCATGGATCT
The DNA here is from genome assembly GCF_030693485.1 of Bradyrhizobium sp. GTDB lineage: Bacteria > Pseudomonadota > Alphaproteobacteria > Rhizobiales > Xanthobacteraceae > Bradyrhizobium. The sequence goes on from NZ_JAUYAN010000239.1 coordinate 12,479, forward strand.
CGCCAACGGCCAGGCCGATCGCGGCCATCACGTCGGCATCATCGCCGACAGCCTCACCGGCGGCGAGCGCGCAGATGCCGCATTCAAGGAAATCGCGCCGCGACTGAAGCTCGGCGTCCATCGCCTCGCCATCCGCCGCGAGCCGTTTCCCACCGACGTGCTGGTGTGGGCGCGTTTCATGCGCCTGATCAAGCGTCTGAAGCCGGACGTGCTGCACGGCCACGGCGCCAAGGCCGGCGCCTTCATCCGGCTGAAAGCCCGTTCCAGGGAAACCATCCGGGTCTACACGCCGCATGGCGGCTCGCTGCATTATCCGCTCAACACGGTGAAGGGCGCGATGTACAGCCGGCTCGAACGCGCGCTGATGAACTCGACCGATCTGTTCCTGTTCGAGAGCGCGTTTGCGCGCGACACCTATCAGCGCACCATCGGTATCCCCTCCGGCCTTGTGCGCTGCGTCTTCAACGGCGTCACCGCCAACGAATTCGATCCGATCGTTCCGGCTGATGACGCCACCGACGTGGTCTATGTCGGGGAATTCCGGCACATCAAGGGCGCGGACCTCCTGATCGACGCGGTCGCCCGGCTGCGCGCCGACGGCAAACCGGTGACGCTGACGCTGGCTGGCGACGGCGAGGAACTCGATCATCTCAAGGCCCAGATCGCGCGGCTTGGCCTGGGTGAGGCCGTCCGCTTCATCGGCCACGTCAAGGCGCGCTACGGCTTTTCCAAGGGCCGGCTCTTGGTGGTTCCCTCGCGCGGCGATTCGATGCCTTATGTCGTGATCGAGGCGGCAGCGGCGGGAATGCCGATGATGGCCGCCAATGTCGGCGGCATCCCGGAAATCTTCGCCGAACATACCGACGCGCTGTTCGCCCCCAACATTGTCGGTGCGATGGCGGACGCCATCGAGATCGCGCTGGAGGATCGCGAGGCCGCGGCTACCCGCGCAAGGTCGCTGCGCGAACGAATCTTCCTGCATTTTTCGCAGAAGGCGATGGTCGAGGGCGTGCTTGCCGGCTACCGCGACGCGTTTGCCGATCGTTAACCATTCCTTACTCCGCTAACCGTTTCTTCCGATTTGTCCTCTAATCCGGGAGGCAGGGAATTCCGCCCGGCGTGAGCATGCCTAATTGCTTGTGCAGGGACGGACTTGGGAACGGATTTGGACTAACGTGGAACCTCTGAACGCACGCTCTATGCTCGATGCCGCGGCTGCCGCTGCGGTGACCACCAAGATAACAGCCGCGCCGGACCGCCCGCCGGTCGAACGGCGCCGCCGGTTGTCGCAAGCCGCCCTCGCCGTCACCAACCAGAAGGTCCGGCGCGCCTATTCGCCGATCGTGATCGCGGGCGCGGTGCGCGTCGCCGATTTCGTGCTGCTCAGCCTGATCGGCATCGCGATCTATCTGTTCTATGTGGTGCCGCTGAGCGGCTTCTACTGGGAATATTTCGGAGCGATCCTCGCCATGACCGCGGCCGCGGTGATCTGCTTCCAGGCCGCCGATATCTACGAGGTGCAGGTGTTCCGCGGCCATCTCCGCCAGATGACGCGGATGATGTCAGCCTGGGCTTTCGTGTTCCTGCTGTTCATCGGCGTCTCGTTCTTCGCCAAGCTCGGCAGCGAGATATCGAGGCTGTGGCTGTCGGCGTTCTTCATCACCGGCCTCGCCGCGCTGATCGCCGAACGGCTGATCCTGCGCTGGATGGTTCGCGGCTGGGCCCGCAACGGCCGGCTCGACCGCCGCACCATCATCGTTGGCTCCGACCAGAACGGCGAGAAGCTGATCGAGGCGCTGAAGGCGCAGGACGATTCCGACCTCGACATTCTCGGCGTGTTCGACGACCGCAACGACAGCCGCGCGCTCGACACCTGCGCCGGCAGTCCGAAGCTCGGCAAGATCGACGACATCGTCGAATTCGCGCGCCGCACCCGCATCGACCTCGTGCTGTTCGCGCTGCCGATTTCGGCGGAGACGCGGATTCTCGAAATGCTGAAGAAGCTGTGGGTGCTGCCGGTCGACATCCGGCTGTCGGCGCACACCAACAAGCTGCGCTTCCGCCCCCGCTCCTATTCCTATCTCGGCGAGGTGCCGACACTCGACGTGTTCGAGGCGCCGATCACCGACTGGGACCTGGTGATGAAGTGGCTGTTCGACCGCGTCGGCGGCGCGCTGATCCTGCTGGCGGCGCTGCCCGTGATGGCGCTGGTGGCGCTGGCGATCAAGCTCGACAGCCCGGGCCCGGTGCTGTTCCGCCAGAAGCGCTTCGGCTTCAACAACGAGCGCATCGACGTCTTCAAGTTTCGCTCGCTGTACCACGACCAGGCCGATCCTCTCGCCACCAAAGTGGTGACCAGGAACGACAGCCGCGTCACCCGGGTCGGGCGCTTCATCCGCAAGACCAGCCTCGACGAACTGCCGCAGCTGTTCAATGTGGTGTTCAAGGGCAATCTCTCGCTGGTCGGTCCGCGTCCGCACGCGGTGCAGGGCAAACTGCAGAGCCGGCTGTTCGACGAGGCGGTCGACGGTTATTTCGCGCGCCACCGCGTCAAGCCCGGCATCACCGGCTGGGCCCAGATCAACGGCTGGCGCGGTGAAGTCGACAGCGAGGAGAAGATCCAGAAGCGCGTCGAATTCGATCTCTATTACATCGAGAACTGGTCGGTGCTGTTCGATCTCTACATCCTCGTCAAGACGCCGCTGGCGCTCATGACGAAGAACGAGAACGCTTACTGATAAGACGAGGTGCCCGCAACGTCATTGCGAGCCACCGGGTCACGCGAATGCGTGCCCGATGGTAAACTCCGCGAAGCAATCCATCGTGCGGCATAAAGAAAGAAGCTGGATTGCTTCGTCGCTTCGCTCCTCGCGATGACGGTTAGTGCGTAATGTTGTGTGAGTGCGTGAGTATCAAATGGCGTATGCGGCCCTATCAGCGAGTTCCCTGCCGTCGATGACGGCGGCGCCGGGCGTGCTGGCGCTGCAACGGGCGCTGGTGTGGCTGGTCGGCGCGTCGGTCGCGATCGTGTTCATCGAGCCCAGCCCCTATGAGCTGGCGACGCTGGCGGCGACCCTGCTGTTCTTTGTCACCGGGCTGCGACTGCGGCTGGTGTTCATGCCGCTGTTGCTGCTGCTGTTCCTGATCAATATCGGCTACACCATCAGCGCCATTCCGGTGCTCGACCGTCCCGGCGTCGCCAACTGGGTCGCGACCTCCTGGTATCTGGCGATCACCGTGATCTTCTTCGCCATGGTGTTCTCCGAAGACACCGAAGCCCGGCTCGACATGCTGCGCCGCGGCCTGATCGTCGGCGGCCTGATCGCGGCGACGTCGGCGGTCGCCGGCTATTTCAACCTCGTTCCCGGCGGCTATGACCTCTTGACGCTGTATGGCCGCGCGCGCGGCACCTTCAAGGACCCGAACGTGCTCGGCGCGTTCCTGATCCTGCCCTGCCTGTTCGCCCTGCAAAGCGTGGTTTCAGACCGCATCGGCAGATCGTTCCGCAGCACCATCGTGCTCGGCATCATGACGCTGGCGATCCTGCTGGCGTTTTCACGCGCGGCATGGGGCGGGCTCGCCATCACCTCGGCCTTCATGCTGGCGCTGATGGTGCTGACCAGCCCGTCGGTCAGGCAGCGCTCGCGCATCATCGTCATGACCATGGTCGCCGTCATCTTCGTGGCGACGCTGATCGCCATCCTGCTGTCGTTCAATTCGATCGGCGAGATGCTGGAGCAGCGCGCCAGCTTCGGCCAAAGCTACGACAGCGGCCGCTTTGGCCGGTTCGGACGCCACATCCTCGGCGCGGAAATGGCGCTTGATCTGCCGTTCGGCATCGGTCCGCTGCAGTTCAACCGCTACTTCCCCGAGGACACCCACAATTCCTATCTGAACGCCTTCATGTCCGGCGGCTGGCTCACCGGCGTGTGCTATCCCGCGCTGGTGTTCGTCACCGTCATCATGGGGTTCCGGCACGCGTTCATCCCGGTGCCCTGGCAGCGCGCCTATCTCGCGATCTTCGCGGCGTTCCTCGGCACCGTCGGCATGAACCTGGTGATCGACACCGACCACTGGCGTCACTTCTGGATGATGCTGGGCGCGATGTGGGGCATGTTCGCCGCCGCCCAGCGCTGGCGGGCGAACGTGGTTGCATCGTAGTCGAAGAGGCCTACTTCTCCACCTCGAACGTCAACCCTGCATTGTCGACCAGCCGCTTGATCAGCTTGTCGCCCATCGCCGCACCCGGGGTCCAGATGCCGGCCGGAACATTCGGCGTGTCGCGCAGAAGGCAGAGCGCGCATTCCGCGATCATCTTGGAAGTCGAGCCATAGCCGGGATCGCGGTCGCCCTTGACCGCGGCGCGGACCTGCTTGCCGTCGGGCGCGATGGCGACGAACAAGAGATCGTACATGCCGTTTTCGCGCTCTTCCTTTGACGGCCCCTCGCCCGGTTTCGGGCCGCCGGAAGCGCCCATCCGCTCGGCATTGACGGCAGCCACCACCTTCTTTGCGTTGGCTTCGCCCTGTTCGCCGGGGCCGGTCAGAACCATCTCGTCATAGACAAAATCCCGGCCGTAGGGGAAATCCATCAGCATGTTGGAGCGATGCACGTTGCGGGTGTTGATGGTCGCCATGATGAAGGGCGCCGTCCAGGAGCCCATGTCCTCGTCGAGCAGCGGCTTGTTGCCGCGCGGCTGTTTCGGACCGTCGAACCCCGGCGTCAGAACGAAGGGATCCTGCACCATCGAGACCAGGCTGAGATCCTGCGCCACGGCAGCGAACGTCGCCCGCGCGCTTGCTGCGGTGCCGCCCGAGAACGTTCCTTTCATGGCGCGGACGCGGCCCTTGACCCGCGCGACCGGCGCGCCAAACTCTTTCTTCGCCGCTTGCTCCACGAAGTAAACGCCGAGCTCGAACGGAATCGAGTCGAAACCGCAGGAGAACAGGATCCGCGCGCCGCTCGATTTCGCCGCCGCCTCATGCGCGTCGATCATCTTGCGCATCCACAGCGGCTCGCCGCAGAGATCGAGATAGTCGGTCCCCGAGGCGGCACAGGCCGCGACCAGTTCCGAGCCGTAGAGCTGATATGGGCCGACGGTCGTGATGATCAACCTGGCTTGCGCGACCATCGCCTGCAGCGAGGCGGCATCGCCGCCATCGGCGACGATCAGCGCGGTGTCATCGGGTGCCCCGATCGCGTCGCGCACCGCGGCAAGCTTGTCCTTGCTGCGGCCGGCCATCGCCCATTTCAGGCCGCTGTCGCCCTTGTAGTGCGCGGCGAGATATTCCGCGACCAGCTGACCGGTAAAACCGGTGGCGCCATAGACGACGATGTCAAATTTCGAAGACATTAAGATGGTATCCCTGAGGTTAGGCTTTGCTTGTCATTGCGAGCGCAGCGAAGCAATCCATAGCGGCAAAAAGAAAGCTGGATTGCTTCGTCGCAAGAGCTACTCGCAGTGACGGTCTAGTACTCATTTCTTGGCATAGGACACGCCCATGCCAGCGCGCACATCGGCCTGGATGCCATAGGGTGCGATCGGATAGCGCAGGCCGTTCTTGGCCAGTTGCTTCATGCCCGTGATCGCCTTGGCGAGATGCGCGGGCGACAGCGCCATTAGCATCTCCTCATCCGGCACGCCACCATAGCGGCGCTCGGCAAAGCACGGCAGCGACAGGCTGGGTTCGCCGGTCTTGAGCGCCCGGCCCCATGAATCGGCGCAGGCGGTTTCGCCGACCACGCCCCATTCGAACTTCTTGTAGCCGGTATATTGCAGTCCGTTGATCAGGATGATCATCTGGCCGGGCGTCGCATAGACCAGGCAGATATCCGGCGGATCGAGCCGGCCACTCGACAGCGGGCTCACCGCCAGCGCCAGGTATTGGCCGTAGGCCACGACATCGAGCGCCTCCTGGCGCTTGCGCGCGTCCTCAGGCGTGCCATGCCAGACGCCGACGTAATTCGTGCCCTCGAGAAACTTCTCGTCCTGTGGTGCCAGGCCGATCACGGCGCGGCACTGCGCGCCGACGAGATCGTCCGCGGTGATGCCGACGGTCCAGCCCAGCCGCGAGGCCATGCTGACGATCTGGTCGGTGGTGTGAACCGCGGTCGGCCGCCGGATCTTCGGGATCGCCGTCATCTCCTCCACGGTGGCAAACATCTTCATGCCGATCACGGTGGTTTTCAGCCGTAGCAGGCTGTTCAGATCGGCCACCATGCCGGCCAAATCGAGTTGTTCCGGCGGCGATTGCTGTTGCATGGCGTCACTCCCCAAGCGGCGGGCGAAGCCGCGCGCGTCTGTTTGAACAATTCTAACCTGATTGTTTCAGCGATGCGACAGATGCTTCGCCTTCGCCGCTGGCCCGGGCAGCAAATCGTCGATCCTACCGGTCGCCCAATAGGCGATCAGGCCCATCCACTCGCGAATACCGAGATTGGTGCGCTCCAGCCCGTACAGCGACAGGGAGGTGAACTGAAACACGTCCCCGGGTCCGCCGACCCGCCAGTCGACCGGATAGGCCTCGACCGCAAATCCCGCCTTGCGAAACAGGCCGACCGATCGCGGCATATGAAATGCGGAGGTGACCAGCAGCCAGCGTTCGCCGGGCCTGGACCCGGCCATCACCCTGGAGAATTCGGCGTTTTCCTGGGTGTTGCGCGAGCCCCGTTCCATGATCAGGCGCTGGCCGGATATGCCGAGGCTTTCGAACAACGACGCCGCGTAGTCGGCTTCCCTGGCATCGCCCGACACCAGATTGGGGCTTCCACCGGTGAACATGATGCGCGCCCTGGGGTAGCGATGGCCAAGCGCCGCCGCGGCGATGATGCGGTCCGCTGCGCCGCTGGTGACAACGACGCCGTGCGCCGCCGACAGTTCGGCGTCGATCGACCCGCCGAGGACGATGACGCCATCCGGCGCGCCTTGCGCGGCATTCCAGGGCGGAAATCGCTGCTCCAGAGGATAAAGCAGCAGGTATCCCAACGGCGAAAATCCACAAATCGCAAACAGCACGGCCGAGGCGATCAGGAGTTTGCGTCCGGCAGACGCAAACCGCGTCGCCAGCAGGGCCACGCCGACCAGACCGAGGCCGATCAGGAAATTGGTCGGCAACAGCATGATGCCGATGGTCTTGGAGAGCAGGAAAAACAAAAACGGGATCTCCCTCGGGTGCCAGGCACCGCGCCAATCACACATTGCGTCATACGCGGGCTTGACGCGCGTAGCCATCTCTCTTCGTAATATGCTCTTCGCAAGAGACGATGGATTGCCGGGCATAGGCGAGCGGAAGCGCCGCCTTCCTTCAGGCGGCCACGCCCGGCATCGACGACTGAACCGACGAGAAAGCCCCCTCCATGACGCATCATCACCTGCAATCCAGCCCCGAGACCTGCCACTGGGGCTTTTTCGAAGCCAGATTGAAGCCGGTGCTCACCATCGCCAGCGGCGATGAGGTTACGGTCGACACCATCAGCGGCGGCCCGGAAATGATGCCGGACAAGAGCCGGTTCCACGTCCCCCCCGAACTCGCCGAGGTGCATGCCAAAAACGAGCGGATGCTGCCGGGGCACATCCTGACCGGCCCGATCGCGGTCGAGGGCGCCGAACCCGGCGACGTGCTGGAGATCGAGATCCTCGACATCCAGCTGCGGCAGGACTGGGGCTGGAACATGATCAAGCCGCTGGCCGGCACCCTGCCCGATGATTTTCACGAAACCCGGCTGCTCAATATTCCGCTCGACCAAAAACGCATGGTCGGCCGGATGCCCTGGGGCCTCGATTTGCCGCTCAAACCGTTCTTCGGGGTGATGGGCGTGGCGCCGCCGCCGGCCTGGGGCCGCATCTCCTCGCTGATTCCGCGCGCGATGGGCGGCAATCTCGACAACAAGGAACTGGTGCCCGGCGCCAAGCTCTATCTGCCGGTGTTCGTGCCGGGCGCGCTGTTTTCCTGCGGCGACGGCCATGGCGTGCAGGGCGATGGCGAGGTCTGCGTCACCGCGATCGAGACCGCGCTGCAGGGCCGCTTCAGGCTGACGCTGCGCAAGGATCTGCGCTTCGACTATCCCCGCGCCGAGACGCCGACCCACTACATGACAATGGCGATGGATCCCGACCTCGATCAATGCGTGGTCCGGGCGCTGCGCGACATGATCGTGCTGTTGGGCGAAAAGCGCAATCTGTCGCGCGAGGACGCCTACACGCTCTGCAGCCTCGCCGCGGATCTGCGCGTGACGCAGACGGTGAACGGGTCGAAGGGCATTCACTGCATGATCGAGAAGGCGATCGTGCACGGGTAGGCGCGACAGGTTGTCGTCCCCCGCGCATGCGGGGGACCCAGTACGCCGCGGCTTCTCGGCCTCTATCGCTGGCGTCTCTGGATACTGGGTCGCCCGGTCAAGCCGGGCGATGACGAGTGAGGAGGGGCGCAGCGCCCCGGAATCACGCTCCGCCTACCCCAACCGCCAGCCGACCTCGGCGCGATAGCTCTCGTAAAACTCCGGCGTGTAGGCCTGCTCCGGCGATTGCCGCACGCGCTCGTCGAGCTTGTGGGCGTCGTCGCCGACCAGGATGCGCCAGCGCCCGGCCTTGACGCCGTCGAGGATGATCTTGGCCGCCTGCGCCGCCGTGGTCGGGGCGTCGTCGCGGAAGGCGCGGGCACGCTCCAGCGAAATCTTCTGAACGTCGTCGTCCGACATCGCCGCGGTGTCGATGCCCATGGCCTTGATGCGCACGCGTGCCGACAACAGTTCATTGGCGCTGAGCAGTTCGGATTCGGTGCCGCTCTGGATCTTGCGTGAATTGGACACGATCGAGGTGCCGATATGGCCGGGCATCACCACCGAGCACTTGATATGCGGTGCGTTCAGCCTGAGATCGTTCATCAGCGCTTCGCTGAATCCCTTCACGGCGAATTTCGCGGCGCTGTAGGCGGTATGGGAAACCCCGAGGCCGACCGAAGCCCAGAAGCCGTTGACGCTGGAGGTGTTGACGATATGGCCCTCGTCGGCCTTCATCAGCATCGGCAGGAAAGTGCGGACGCCGAGATAGACCCCGCCCCAGCAGATATTGAAGGTCCTTTCCCACTGTTCCCGCGTGTTGGTGAACAGGCTGCCGCCGCCGCCGATGCCGGCATTGTTGAACAAAAGATGGATCCTGTCGGTTGACTGCTGCTCCGCGAGTTCGTCACGAAAGCGCGTCAGCTGGTCCTCGATCGAGACGTCGGCGACATGGGTGGTGATGCGCAGGCCCTGCGGCAGTTTTTCCACCTCGCACAGGCTCTTGGTCTCCGCCATCGCCTCGGCCGAGACGTCGCACATCGCGACGTTGCAGCCCTCGGCGACGAGCTGGCGCGCCAGTTCGCGGCCCATGCCCGTGCCGCCTCCGGTGATGACGGCAATCTTTCCGGCAAAGTCTTTCATGGGGGGCGCTGACCTTTCATCTGGAATTTTCTTGGCGCGCGGAGCGGCGCTCATGGGCCGAACGAGGGCCCGCGCCAAGTGTAGCATCCCGGTCCGGCCGGTAAAGCGCAGGGCTCTGTCGCGGGCCGCCAGCCGCGCAAACGGCCTGGAACGGAGATGTGTCGCCGTTAACCGGAAATGCGAAATTCCTTAACCATTCGATGGCAAGCTCGCCGAGGCGGGACGTATTGACATGAACTTCGAAAATGGAACCGTTGATACCATTCGGTCGATTAGCCAGCGCGGCCTTGCCGCATATTGGGCGCGGCTCTCGCTCACAAAAAAAGGCTTGCCTGCGTTCGATCAGTTCGAACCCGGCTCACGGGTTCACGACCCGAAACAGCTTGCGGTCTGGAAAGTTGAGGCTGGAGGCGGCCAGCTCGAATTTCGGGCCCTGTATCGGGGACTGCTGATCGACGAAGCCTTCAATGAAGGCTGGGTCGGAAAGACACTCGCCGAGGTCACCCCGCCGTCCCTGCGATCCCCCATCATTGAGGGGTCCGCCCACTGCGCCAGCAGCGGGTGCGCTGTTTATACCGTCCTGAGAACGTACGATGGCGCAGGATCGGCAATCGATCTGGAGCGTTTGCTGCTGCCTTTCGGCCAGGACGGCCGCGTCAACGTGATCGTGGCTTCGCTGCAGCTGATCAGCCTTGAAGGCAAGATCGAACGCCGCAAGGTCGTAAAGAATTTCGAAACGAAAACGGATATCATGCTGGCGTTCCGGATATCGGCAAACAGCTTCAAGGAATCTCGGGCAATAAAGGGGGATGCTGTCCCGCTCACTGATCTCTGGGCTTGAGCGCTTCAGATGGGTGGAGCGCAGCGAACTCCTTCAGCCGCCATTGCAAGTCAAAGCAGCTGCCTTGCCAGTTCCCTGAAAACCAGCTGGTTGCCTTCGATCGAAAAGTGATCGTCGCCGAGAATGTAGTAGCGCTCGTACCAGTTCCTGTCGGTTGCGGCGGCCGCGAAGAACACCGGATACAGGTTGATGAACGCCTTGCAGCGGCCCTCGCAGAATTCGCGCCAGAGCGAGACCTGCCGGCTGTTGCGATCGCCCTGCGCCACCTGCTGCGCCCAGGGGTAGACGACGATGGACAGCGGAATATTTCTGGCGGCCAGGAGGTCGGACAGCGCCCGCATGTTCTGCAATGACCGCGCGATGCCGCCCTCGACGCCGAGCGGCCTGTAGTCCCTTGATACGTCGAGGCCCGGAATGGTCCAGCCGATGCGGGCGTGATCGGTATTGATCGATGCCCGGCGGTTGCCGAGCGCCGACTGAATCGATCGCTTGACGGCGATGCGCACCCGGTTGGTCACCACGAAGCGGTCGATCAGGAAATTGCCTTTCTTCGGCGCGGCGGCCGCCGGCTGCATCGATCCTTCGGCCGGCGTGCAATGCGCGCGGTACTTCGGATCGTCGTCGATGCAGAAATAGGAGTTCGCCTCGTCGGTCACGTCGGAAGTGTCAGAAAGCACCACGACCTCGTCGAACTGCAATCCGAGGTCGAGCAGGTATTTTATCTTCTTGTAATAGATGCTGGGCGAATAGGACGCGACGCCGGCATTGAGAAATTCGATCCTGTCGTTGCGCTGCTGCCCCGCGCGCTGCAACAGCCCGGCGAAGGAATCCTCATAGCCCATGCCGATGCCCTCGGCGAAGGAATCGCCGATCAGCAGGACGCGGCGCGACGCCGGTTTCAGCGGGATGGTCCGGGTCGACGCGTCCTTGAAGCCGAGGCTGTTGGTGACCAGCCGGTGGCGCACCTCGCCCCAGACATCGTGGCCGTCGAAACCGGCGGCCAGCCCGTGGTCATAGACGGGATTGGCGATCCGGGCCGGACGCTGGCTTTCCTCGCCCACAGTGAGGCTCGACCAGGCAAAATCGAACGCCAGAAACAGCGCCAGGCAATAGGCCGAGATGCCCGCGTAAACCAGCGCCCGGCGCAGGCTGAACCGGGCTGACAGCCTGCCCGGCAGCGGGCGGGAAGCTGGATTGTCGGACATATCTGGGGCAACTCTTGACCGGAGGGCGCTTTCCGGCTTACCGGAACCGACTGCAAAGCATAAAAGCTCCCCGAGCGGAAGAATGGGCGGTCCCCCTGAAGCCGCATGGCTTGCGCTGGTGACAGCCCATCAAGGTGAAGTTCCGGGAATGACGGACGGCCCTGCTCGACCGAAGGTGACACAGGCGACCCACGAGGCGTTTACCCGCGACGAGACCATCGTGGCGGGTTCCGACCGCGCGTTCGGCCTTGTGATGGCGGCGGCGTTCGGGATCGTGACGCTGCTGAACGCCTGGTATGCCGGCCGGGTGTGGCCATGGACCGCCGGCGTGGCGGCATTGTTCCTGGCCGCGGCCCTGCTCCGCCCCGCGATGCTCAATCCGCTGAACCGGCTCTGGCTGAAATTCGGCCTGCTGCTGCACAGCGTGGTCAACCCCGTAGTGATGGCGCTGCTGTTCTACGGCACGGTGCTGCCGACCGGTTTGATCATGCGCGCGCTGGGCAAGGACCTGTTGCGGCTGAAGCGGCAGCCCGAGGCGGAAAGCTACTGGATCGTGCGCGCCCCTCCGGGGCCGGCGCCGGATACGATGAAGGATCAGTTCTAGATGGATTTTCTCGCTGAACTCTGGCGCTTCATGCGTGCTCGGAAGAAATTCTGGCTGCTGCCGATCCTGATCATGATGGTGGTGTTCGGCGGCCTGGTGGTGCTGACCAAGGGCTCCGCGATCGCGCCGTTCATCTACACGCTGTTCTAGCCGACGCGATGCGCATTCTCGGTATCTCGGCATTCTATCACGACAGCGCCGCGGCGCTGATCGAGGACGGACGCATCGTCGCCGCCGCCCAGGAGGAGCGCTTCACCCGGCGCAAGCACGATCCCGCCTTCCCGCACCACGCCATCGCGTATTGCCTCGAAGAAGCCGGCATCACCGCCGGCGGCCTCGATCATGTGGTGTTCTACGACAAGCCGTTCCTCAAATTCGAGCGGCTGCTGGAAACCTACATCGCGATGGCGCCGCGCGGCTTTCGCTCGTTCAAGATGTCGATCCCGCTGTGGCTGAAGGAAAAGCTGTTCCAGAAGACCCTGCTTCGGGACGAGATCGGCAAATTCTCGGAAGGTTTCGACATCGGCAAGTTGCTGTTCTGCGAGCATCATCTCAGCCACGCGGCTTCGGCCTTCTTCCCCTCGCCGTTCGACAACGCCGCCGTGCTGACCATGGACGGGGTCGGCGAATGGGCGACCACGTCGGCGGCAACGGGCGACGGCAACCGGCTCGAAATCTTCCAGGAGATCCATTTTCCGCATTCGCTCGGCCTGCTCTATTCGGCCGCAACCTATTACACCGGCTTCAAGGTCAATTCCGGCGAGTACAAGGTGATGGGGCTGGCGCCCTATGGCGAGCCGCGATTTGCAAAACTCATTCTCGATCATCTGATCGATCTGAAGCCGGACGGCTCGTTCCGGCTCGACATGTCATATTTCGACTATTGCACCGGCTTCACCATGACCAACGACCGGTTTGCCAGACTGTTCGGCGAACCCGTGCGCAGCCCGGATCAGTTGCTGACCAGCTTTCACATGGATGTCGCGGCCTCGATCCAGGCGGTGCTGGATGAAGCCGTGCTGCGGCTGACGCGCAGCCTCGCCAGGCAGACCGGCTCGAAGAACCTGTGCCTCGCCGGCGGCGTGGCGCTGAATTGCGTCGCCAACGGCAAGGTGCTGCGCGACGGTCATTTCGAGAACATCTGGATCCAGCCTGCGGCCGGCGACGCCGGCGGCGCGGTGGGATCGGCGCTGGCCGCCTACCACATCTTCAAGGGCCAGCCACGCAAAGCCAATGGGGCCAACGGCGCCGACGGCATGGCCGGCTCCTATCTCGGCCCGCATTATGCGCAAGCCGAGATCGAGCGGCGATTGATCGCCGCGGGCGCCAAGTTCGCCGTGCTCGACGAAGCCCGCATGCTGGAGACGACGGCGCAGGCGCTCGCCGACGAAAAGGCCGTCGGCTGGTTTCAGGGCCGCATGGAATTCGGCCCGCGCTCGCTCGGCGCGCGCTCGATCCTCGGCGATCCCCGCTCGCCCGCGATGCAGAAGAACCTCAACCTGAAAGTAAAATACCGCGAGAGTTTTCGCCCCTTCGCCCCGGCGGTGCTGCGCGAGGACGTCCAGGAGTGGTTCGATCTCAACTCCGACAGCCCCTACATGCTCGTCGTCGCCGACGTCAAACCGGAAAAACATCGCCAGATGACGGCAGCCGAACAGGCGCTGTTCGGCATTGAAAAACTCAACGTGTCACGTTCGGAAATCCCCGCGGTGACCCATGTCGATTATTCCGCGCGGATCCAGACCGTGCACCGCGACACCAACCCGCTGTTCCATGCGCTGCTCAGCCGCTTCAAGGCCAAGACCGGTTGCCCGGTGCTGGTCAACACCTCCTTCAACGTCCGCGGCGAGCCGATCGTATGCACGCCGGACGACGCGTTCCGCTGCTTCATGGGCAACGACCTCGATTTGCTCGTGGTCGGCAACTGCGTGCTGCGAAAGCAGGAACAGGATCCGGCGCTGAAGGTGGATTACAGTCTGGCGTTCGAAGCGGATTGAGGGGGCTTGCGTTTCGGCTAGATGAATTGCCGAGCGGTTGTGTAGTTTCGTTTCTTAAGAGGGGCCACTCATGAACCGCGAACTGTGGAAAGACAACTACCTCGAAAGCAATCCGCCATTCTGGCCATGTCCCGCTTGCGGCAGGGAGACGTTGCAGCCCATCCCAAAGTCGTTGGTTACTGCCGTGCCTTCTGGGTATCGATTGGACCCCGACATAACACCGGTGGATTACGAATATCGCTTTAATCAGTTCTTTCAGTGCGTGATTAAAGAATGCGGGGATGTTATTTGCGTCTCGGGTAGTGCAGCATTGAACCGAAGTGGAGGTGACGCATCTAGCGATGATGCATTTATTTTTACCCTTTATCCTCGAAACATTTATCGTGGATTGCCGATAATCGCTTGTCCAATGGTAACGCCGGAGGCGGCTAAGCGTGCGCTAGAATCGGCATGCACTCTATTTTGGGTAGATTTAGGGTCATGTGCAAACAAGCTCCGGATCAGCGTTGAGCGGATACTCGATGAGCTTGGAATACCCGAAGCCCGCAATTTGAATGAGCGCATAAAAACGTTTGAGAAAATCGATGCCGACCACGCTGAGACATTTCATGCTTTGCGCGAGGTCGGTAACGTTGGGAGCCATCGAGGCGACAATACGCGAGAAACTATCCTGGATGCCTTTGAAGTTTTTGAGGACGCTCTTCGTGACCTATTTGGCGGCCAAAAGGACCGAATCGAATCATTGAAGAAAAAGATCCGTACATCAAGGGGAATATGAACTCCGCCCCAATCCGCGTCCCTTCCCAGAATGCCACGCGATTTGAGCGAAGGAGGTGGAGCGTAGCGATATCCGTCAGTTGCTGTTTAAAAATGTGATAGGCATTCGCAAAACGCTCAAACCATACGGATTCAGGTCACTTCGACGAACGTTTCGCCGCGTTCGAGCGCTGCCAAAATCTGTGGCAGTACCGTCTCGAACCATATCAGCAGGTCGCGGCGCCGTGTGTTCGGCAGCCTGATCCAGACCACGGACGGGCCCGCTCCCGTCAACACCTTGCGTTGCGCGAAGTCCTCGTCTTTCGTGATGATTACGGCGGACATCGCCAGTGCGTAGTCCCATATCACCGCATCGGACGCAGATCGCATCTGCCGGTCGGCGACATGCTCCGCATCGTGCCCCTCGGCCGCGAGCCATTCAACAAGTGCAGGCGGCAACTGGGCGTCAACCAGAAAGCGCATCAAGCAATGTGCAGGACCGGATGGTCGCTTTGGCGCGCCGCATATTCAAGCGAGGCGGTGATGTCTCCGGCCTCCAGCAGCGGAAAATCGGCAAGGATTTCTTCCCGGCTGGCGCCAGCGGCCAGCAGATCGAGCACGTCCTTGACGCGTATGCGAAGACCCCGCAGGCAGGGTCGCCCGCCGCACTGGGCCGGATCGACGGTGATGCGATGCGTTTCGCTCATGTGGGGCTCCACGTCAGACGCGGGCAACGTAAGGAGGCCAATTAAGTTGATTTAATGGTCGGAGCGAGAGGATTTGAACCTCCGACCCCTAGTCTCCCAGACTAGTGCGCTAACCGGGCTGCGCCACGCTCCGATGCCGTTCCATTAGCTTCGATCAGCCCCGCGCGCAAGGCGGCTGACGGGGCGGGTTCCGCCGAAGAAGCCCCT
>NZ_JAUYAN010000240.1 GCF_030693485.1 Bradyrhizobium sp.
CGCGGCGCGGCCCTGGCGAAAACCTGAATGTGGGGGATTTGGGAAGTTCGGAGCGGCACGCACCATCGGTGGCGGCTCTGGAGAACGAGGGCGTCGGCGAACACGTCAGGACCAGATTTCACTTTGGACTCAAGACCACTCAGGCTTTGAGCCGCCGGTAAAATTGCGGATCATGAGATCCGCACCGAACGAAGAAACTCTGTTTCTTCTGCCGAACCGCTTTTCGAAAGAGCGAGCTCTCTTGAAAGAACGATCCAGCCGTTTGACCTGATGTCTCGCCGACACCCTCTTTCGTCGATGGAGCCGCCTGAGTTGAATTTTGCTTCCGGGGAAGCAAACTATTCCGAAGGCTCTAAGGACGTGCCGGCATCAAGCCGCCGGCAATTTTTTCAGAAGCGAAAGTTACTTCTTCTTCTTGGCGACCTTGCGGGTCTTCTTCGCAGTCTTCTTCACTGCGCTCTTCGCCTTCTTCGCCTTCTTAGCTTTCTTGGCCATGTTGCCCTCCGATGTAGAGATGACTTTAGTCGCTGCGTGCACTCGGGAATCGAAATGCACGCATTCCGAATACACCAACACATGCAAAAAAACAGTGTCTCGCTTAAGGAAGTGTTGACGCGCGGGAGAGAGAGCATGTCCCGCGCGCTGGTCGACGACAGACCACTGCATTCGCGCAGCGATGCGACAAGTGCGCGAAAACGCTGCATCGGCGAATGTCAATATCGCTTCATCTACTATAACTGAAGATGTTTTCGTCATTCACGCCGGGCGCAGACGATGCGCGACGGAGGCCGTCGCGACTCACCCTGGCAGGTTGAAAACACGCTGCGCGGACTCTGAGTCGCGATTTTTGGCAACAAATAAATTTTCATGCTCACCGGCTTCGCGTCTCATCGGCGCTCGCCAAAACCGGATTTTTGCGCGAATCGCCGGACGCTGATTCGCAAGGCGACTCCCCCGCTGACGCGATGCATCGACGTTCATGGTGAACGATCGGTGCACGCTTCGATGCGAGAAGCGCGACGGCGGCGATGCCGCCGGCGTCGCGGCGCGCGCGCGTTCAGATGCCGAGCTTGGACTTGAGGAGATCGTTGACGGTCTGCGGATTGGCCTTGCCGCCCGATGACTTCATCACCTGGCCGACGAACCAGCCGGCGAGTTGCGGCCTGGCTCGGGCCTGCGCCACCTTGTCGGGATTGGCCGCGATGATCTCGTCCACCACCTTCTCGATCGCGCCGAGATCGGTGACCTGCTTCATGCCGCGGGTCTCGACCAGCGCGCGGGGATCGCCGCCCTCGGTCCAGACGATCTCGAACAGGTCTTTTGCAATCTTGCCGGAGATGGTGCCCTCGCCGATCAGGTCGACGATGGCGGAAAGCTGTTCTGATGACACCGGCGAGCCCGTAATATCACGGCCTTCCTTGTTGAGACGGCCGAACAATTCGTTGATCACCCAGTTGGCGGCGAGCTTGCCGTCGCGGGCCTTGTCGGCAAGCCCGGCCAGCACGGTCTCGTAGAAGTCCGCGCTCTCGCGTTCGGCCACCAGCACGCTGGCGTCGTAGGGCGACAGGCCGAACTCGGCGATGAAGCGCGCCTTCTTCTGGTCCGGCAGTTCCGGCAGGCCGGCCTTGATCCCGGCGACAAAGGCTTCGCTGAACTCCAGCGGCAACAGGTCGGGATCCGGGAAGTAACGGTAGTCGTGCGCTTCTTCCTTGGAGCGCATCGAGCGGGTCTCGCCCTTGCCGGGATCGTAGAGCCGCGTCTCCTGATCGATGGTGCCGCCGTCCTCGATGATTTCGATCTGGCGCCGGGCCTCGTGTTCGATGGCGTCGCCGATGAAGCTGATCGAGTTCATGTTCTTGATCTCGCAGCGGGTGCCTAGCTCGGTGGCGCCGGCCCTTCGCACCGAGACGTTGACGTCGGCGCGCAGCGACCCCTTCTCCATGTCGCCGTCGCAGGTCCCGAGATAGCGCAGGATCGAGCGCAGTTTTGTCACATAGGCCTTGGCCTGCTCGGCGTCGCGAATATCGGGTTTTGACACGATCTCCATCAGCGCCACGCCGCACCGGTTGAGGTCGACACAGGTCAGGCTGGGACTGCGGTCGTGCAGCAACTTGCCGGCATCCTGTTCCAGATGCAGCCGTTCTATACCCACCGTGGCGGTCCTGCCGCCGTCCAGTTCGAGCATCACTTCGCCCTCGCCGACAACAGGCGAAAGGTACTGGCTGATCTGGTAGCCCTGCGGCGAGTCCGGATAAAAGTAGTTCTTGCGGTCGAACACCGAGCGCAGGTTGATCTTGGCGTTGAGGCCGAGCCCGGTCCGGACAGCCTGCCTGACGCATTCCTCGTTGATCACGGGCAGCATGCCCGGCATCGCGGCATCCACCAGCGAGACATGGCTGTTCGGCTCGCCGCCGAACTCGGTCGAGGCGCCGGAAAACAGCTTTGAGTTCGAGGTGACCTGGGCATGGACTTCGAGCCCGATCACGGTCTCCCAGTCGCCGGTGGCGCCCTTTATCAGCTTGCCGCTTGCCGCACTCATGCTCTTTCTCCGAGCAATGACAAAACCATTCGCTCCCATTCGGTCTCGATCGCATCGGTGGCGACCGGCTTGCCGGCCTGGCGGTACCAATAGCCGGCATTGCCGAGGTCGCCCTCGACGCGGTGCAGATAGGCATGGACCCAGGCGCCGTCAGCACCCGCCTCGTCCTGCGCGATGCGGTGCGCCTGATCCCAATTGCCCTTGGCGGCCCACCACAGCGCTGCCAGCGGCGCGGCGAGATCGGGCGCGGGGACCGCGCCCGACAGGCTGGCTTTGAATTCGGCCATGGTCACCACCACCTCGCCGGCGTGAAGCGTCCCGCCGCCTGCTCGATCACCTCGCCGAGCGAGAACAGCGTCTCCTCGTCGAACGGACGGCCGATCAGCTGCAGGCCGAGCGGCAAGCCCTGCGTATCCTTGCCGGCGGGAACCGCGATCCCGGGCAGCCCCGCCATGTTCACCGTCACCGTAAAGATGTCGTTGAGGTACATCTCGACGGGATCGGCGCCCTTCTCCCCGATGCCGAACGCCGCCGACGGCGTCGCCGGCGTCAGGATGGCGTTGACGCCCCTGGCGAAGCATTCCTCAAAGTCGCGCTTGATCAGGGTGCGGACCTTTTGCGCGCGCAGATAATAGGCGTCGTAATAGCCGGCCGAGAGCACATAGGTGCCGATCATCACGCGGCGGCGGACTTCTGGGCCAAAACCCTCGGCGCGGGTGTTTTCGTATTGCTCGCCGATCGAGCGGCCGGGCACGCGCAGGCCATAGCGGACGCCGTCGTAGCGGGCGAGATTCGACGAGGCCTCGGCCGGCGCCACGATATAATAGGCCGGCAGCGCATATTTGGTGTGCGGCAGCGATATGTCGACCAGTTCGGCGCCGGCCGCCTTCAGCCAGGCCGCGCCCTCGCTCCAGAGCTTTTCGATTTCCTGGGGCATACCGTCGAGACGGTATTCATTGGGGATGCCGATCTTCATGCCCTTCACGGATTTGCCGATCGCGGCCTCGTAATCCGGCACGACGCGGTCGACCGACGTGGTGTCCTTGGGATCGTGACCGGCCATCGAGCGCATCAGGATCGCGCTGTCGCGCACGGTGCGCGCGATCGGGCCGGCCTGGTCGAGCGACGACGCGAACGCCACAATGCCCCAGCGCGAGCAGCGGCCGTAGGTCGGCTTCATGCCGACAGTGCCCGTGAACGCCGCCGGCTGGCGGATCGAACCGCCGGTGTCGGTCGCGGTCGCGCCCATGCACAACAGCGCCGCCACCGCCGACGCGGAGCCGCCGGAGGAACCGCCGGGCACCAGCGTGGTGTTGGAGCCCTCGCGCCGCCACGGGTTGACCACCGGGCCGAAGCAGGAGGTCTCGTTCGACGAGCCCATCGCAAACTCGTCATTGTTGAGCTTGCCGAGCATCACCGCGCCGTCGCGCCAGAGCTGCGAGGTTATCGTGGACTCGTAAGGCGGCACGAAATTGCCGAGGATTTTGGAGCACGCGGTGGTGCGGACATCCTTTGTCGCGAACAGGTCCTTGATCCCGAGCGGAATGCCGGCCAGCGGCCCGCCCTCGCCCTTGGCGATCCTGGCATCGACCGCGCGGGCCATGGCGCGGGCCTGATCCGGCGTCTCCATCACGAAGGCATTCAGCGCGCGCGCGGCCTCGATCGCGCCGAGATGGGCGTCGGTCAGTTCGAGCGAGGTAAAGGATTTGTTCGCGAGACCGTCACGGGCCTCGGCGAGCGTCAGCGATGTCAACCGTGTCATTTATCAACCGGGCTGCAGAAGAACGGAGACAGCGTCTTGTCGTTGGCCGGGTCGTCCAGCTTGCGGGTCTTGTCGGAGGCTTCGAGCGCGTCGAGCACGGCATCCATCGCCTTGTCGGGATCGGCGGCCTTGCCCTGCCGCTCCATCGCGTCGAGATAGTTCATATAGGCCTGATAGGCCTTTTCATCGTCGCAGAGCAGACACATCGGATTTCCCGTCTCGAAGACTCTTGTGTTTGACGCGTTTTCTTGACGCGAACCGGTACCCACTTCGCTCGAAAACGCTACGTTAAGATCTACTCGACAACCTTCGGCACCAGAAAGAAATGATCGTCGGTGGCCGGCGCGTTTCTGACGATATCGTCGGCGATTTCGCCGTCATTGACCACGTCGGCGCGCTTCTTCATTTCCATCGGGGTCACCGAGGTCATCGGCTCGACACCGTCGACGTCGACTTCGCTGAGCTGCTCGACAAACGCCAGCATCGCGTTCAGTTCGCCCTGCAGATGGGGAACTTCGTCGTCGGTAACCGCGATCCGCGCGAGACGCGCGATACGGCGGACGGTGGCGGCATCGACGGACATTATATAGGGCCTCTGGCGGGGAATTCAGCCCGCCGTATAGCAGAGGCTGCTTTTGCGCCGCAACCGCGGCGCGGCCTTCTCAGCCTGCGATCTGGCTGAGCCGGGCCAATGCGGCGCCGGCCAGCGCCCGGGTCAACTCCGCGGCGGGCATCTCGCGACCGAGCCGCACCGCCTGCCCGGCCCACAGATTGGTGAAATCGACCTTGCCCAGCTTTTCGGCAGCGGCCTTCAGCGGGCCCAGCGCGGTAGCGGAATGGGGGAAGGCCGGGGCATCCGGTGAAATCGGGCCGACTTCGCGCATCACCCGGTTGGCGACCCCGCGGGCCGGTCGCCCGGTCATGACATTGGTGATGACGGTGGAATCGTCGCGGGCCTGCGCCAGCGCCGCGCGCGCAGGCGCACTCACCTTGGATTCCGGACAGCGCAGATACGCGGTGCCGATCTGCACCCCCGCCGCCCCCAGCGCGAACGCCGCCGCGATGCCGCGCCCGTCGGCGATGCCGCCCGCTGCGATCACCGGCACCTTCACCGCGTCCACCACCTGCGGCAGGAGCGCAAAAATGCCGGGCTGTTCGGCGATGTTGTCGGTCAGGAACATGCCGCGATGGCCGCCGGCTTCGGCGCCTTGCGCAATGATGACGTCGGCGCCGTTCTCCTCGAGCCAGATCGCCTCCCGCACGATGGTCGCCGACGACATCACGATGCAGCCGGCCGCCTTGACGCGCTTCAACAGCGCCGGATCCGGCAGGCCGAAATGAAAGCTGACGATTTCAGGCTTCAGTTCCTCGACCAAAGCGCACATCGCCTCATCGAACGGCGCGCGGTTGGCGACATTGACCGGGGCCGCCGGATCGAGACCCAACTCGCTGTAATAGGACGACAGACGCGCTTTCCATCCGGCCTCGCGCCTGGGGTCCGGCTCGACCGGAGTGTGGCAGAAGAAATTGACGTTGAGCGGCGTTGCGACGCGCTGGCGAATGATGCTGACCTGCTCGCGGGCCTTTTCCGGCGAGAGCATCGCGCAGGGCAGCGAGCCGAGCGCGCCGCCCTGCGCCGCCGCGATCACGAGGTCGGCGTCCATCACCCCCGCCATCGGCGCCAGAATAATGGGAAATTCGGTCTTGAAGAGATCGAGGATTCGGCGGTCCGGCCACATGATGTTGT
>NZ_JAUYAN010000254.1 GCF_030693485.1 Bradyrhizobium sp.
AACGGCGTCTGGCAGGATCACCTGCTGTTCGGACTGCTGCACGAGGATTTTCGCGGCTAGCCCCCCAGTTTTCACGAGCCTTTAGGACGCCTTTGGTTAGCCGCCATTGCCCTGCTATAACGCCGGCCGGGGACGATGCTCGAAACACGCAAGTTACCAGGGACGTCGCATGGAGGATAAACCTGTGATCAGGACGGCCGTGCGGCCGGGTCAATCTCGCCGGGTCGCGCTTTTCGCCGCGATTTCATTGGCGATGGGCTGCGGCATGCTGGTCGCGCCGGCGTCGGCGCAGTCCATCACCGATCGCTTCAAGGGCCTGTTCGGCGGCAAGTCCGAAGAGGCTCCCCCGCCGGGAGCGCCGCCCGCCGCGGCGGAAGCCCCGAGCGACCTGTCCTGTCCCCCTGTCACCATTCGTGCGGGAGCCTCGACCTATCAGGTGGCGGCCCCCGGCAAACAGCCGGTCGGCAACGATTTGCGCTTCCAGGTGACGATCACCCGCACGGCGCGCGAGTGCAGCTACAATGCCGGCGAGATCACCGCGCGGATCGGCATTCAGGGCCGCGTCATCGCCGGCCCCGCGGGCGCCCCGTCCAATGTCGACATCCCGATGCGGGTGGCGGTGGTGCAGTCCGGCATCCAGGAGAAGACCATCGCCACCAAGGCGTACCGGACCTCGGTGACGATGTCCGAGGGCGGCAGCGTCCCGTTCGCGCTGGTCGCCGAAGACCTGGTCTATCCGGCGCCGCCGGGAGCGGTCGGCGATTCCTACATCTTCTACATCGGCTTCGACCCGCAGGCGCTGAAGCCGGAACCGAAGGCGAGGAAGAAGTAATTATCTGTCGTCGTCCGGCTTGACCGGACGACCCAGTACGCCGCGGCTTCTCGGCTCTATCGCTGGCGTCTCTGGAATACTGGGACACCCGCCGGAGCCTGTCATCGGGCGGCGCCAAAGCGCCGACCCCGTGGGGGTGACGCCAATCCAGCTCAACAAAAAACCGGCGCGATCATCTCGCGCCGGCCTATGTCAGCGAAATTGAAACGCGTCAGTTCAGCTTGGCCTTGACCTCGGCGATGCCCTTGGCCAGCAGGTCGTCCGCGACCGAGCCTTGCACCGACCGCGACAGGATGGCGGAAGCCGCCGTCACCGCGGCGGTGGCTGCCGCCGCGCGAACGTCGGCGAGGGCCTGGGCTTCGGCGAGCGCGATCTTGCCCTCGGCGGTCTTGGTGCGCCGGGCGACGAAATCTTCCAGCTTGGCCTTGGCCTCGGTCGCGATACGCTCGGCTTCGGCCTTGGCGGACGCAATGATTTCCTGCGCCTCGCCTTCCGCCTTGGCGTGACGGGCCTTGTATTCGGCCAGCAGCTTGGCGGCTTCGTCCCTGAGCCGGCGGGCTTCGTCGAGTTCGGCCTTGATGCGGGCGGCGCGGTTATCGAGCGCCTTCAGCACGGTTTGATGGATCCCGAAATAAGCGAACACGGCCATCAGCAGCACGAAGGCGACGGCGACCCAGAATTCCGCTTGGTAGAGCATCGTCACTATCCCTTCAGCGACGCGTCGACGGCCGCGTCAACGGCCTTGCCGTCGGGCACCACGCCGGTAAGCCGCTGCACGATCGCGGTGGCGGCTTCCGCGGCGATGCCGCGGACGTTGCTCATTGCGGTCTCGCGCGTCGACGCGATGGTTTTTTCAGCCTCGGCGAGCTTGACCGACAGCTTGTCTTCCAGCGCCTTGCGTTCGGCTTCCGATGCCGCGTTCAGCTTTTCGCGGGTCTCGGCGCCGATCGCCTGCGCGCGCGAGCGGGCCGAGGCCAGTTCGCTCTCATAGGCTTTCAGGGCGCTGTCGGACTCATCCTTCAGCTTCTGTGCCGCGGCCAGATCGCCCTCGATCGCAGCCTGACGGTCGTCGATCGTCTTGCCGACGCGCGGCAAGGCGATACGCGAGACGATCAGGTAGAGCGCAACGAACGCAACCAGCAGCGACACCAGTTGCGAAGCAAAGGTGTCCTTCTGGAACGGCGGAAACGGGGCCTTTTGGCCGCCATCCGCCGCGGTATGGGCCGTCGTAGCCACGGGCTTCTCCTCGTTGGACGATCGAGGTCCCGGATCGGGACCTCACCGGCCAGATCTTGGGATCAGAGAGCGAACAGCAGCAACAGCGCGATCAGCAGCGAGAAGATGCCGAGCGCTTCGGTCACGGCGAAGCCGAAAATCAGGTTGCCGAACTGGCCCTGGGCTGCCGAGGGATTGCGCACCGCTGCGGCGAGATAGTTGCCGAAGATGATGCCCACGCCGGCGCCTGCGCCACCCATGCCAATGCAGGCAATACCAGCGCCAATGTACTTTGCGGCAATCGGATCCATGTAACTAACTCCTTCTCGAGGTTTGCTAGAGCGGCAGGTTTGCCAGAAAGGCCAAATCAGTGGCCCGGATGAAGTGCATCGTTGAGATAGATGCAGGTGAGGATGGCGAAGACATAGGCCTGCAGGAACGCGACCAGAAGCTCGAGCGCGGTCAGCGCCATGGTCAGTCCGAGCGGCAACACGGCGCCGGCCCAGCCGAGGAAGCCGAGGGCGCCAAGCATGCCGATGAAGCTCGCGAACACTTTCAGCGCGATGTGGCCCGCCAGCATGTTGGCGAAAAGCCGCACCGAATGCGAAACCGGCCGCAGGAAGAACGACAGCACTTCGATGAACATCACCAGCGGCAGAATCGCGATCGGAACACCCGACGGCACGAATATCTTGAAGAATTTCAGGCCGTTCTTGTAGATGCCGTAGAACAGCACGGTGAAGAACACCACCAGCGCCAGCGCCACGGTGACGATCAGGTGGCTCGAAACCGTGAAGGTGTAGGGAATGATCCCGATGAAGTTCGAGATCATGATGAACATGAACAGCGAGAAGATCAGCGGGAAGAACTTCATGCCTTCCGAGCCGGCGGTGCTTCTGATGGTGCTCGCCACGAATTCGTAGCTCAGTTCGGCCACCGACTGCATTCGGCCCGGGATCAACTGCCGGCCGGTTCCGAGCATCAGCAGCGAGATCACCGCCACCGTCATGAACATGTAGGCCGACGAATTGGTGAACGCGATTTCGTGTCCGCCGATGTGACCGATGGTGAAGAGCTTGGTGATCTCGAACTGGTGAATTGGATCGGCGGCCATGCGTCTCTCAGTCTATCGGTTTCGCGATCTCCAGGGATCGCGTCGAACGTTCAGTTGCGCCTCTAAATGCCCGCGTCAGAGCCGATCAGACTGCTTCGCCATCACGCCCGCGGTCCGCATCACATTGACTACGCCGGCGGTAAAGCCGAGCAGCAAGAATACGATGAGGCCCCAGGGCGAAGTCGACAGCAGGCGATCGAAACCCCAGCCGAGACCCGCTCCGACAAGAACACCGGCAACCAGTTCGGAGGAGAGGCGAAGCCCCATGGCCATGGCGGATGCCCTAGCCTGAGCCTGCTCACTTCCGGACGGGTCAGTCCCGATCTTTCGGCTGTCCCTGACTTCGGACAACCGCTGATCCAGACTCCCGAGCCTTGCGGAAAGCGCGGCTTCGTCGGGCGATTTATCGCGACTTCCATTTCGCTCGCCGTTCGTGCCTTCAGCCATGCTGTGGAGCCCAAACGAACCTGCGGTGGATGGAAATTACGCCCCGTCACCCTCAAAAGCCGCGCGGACCATACTGAGCGTGCCTAACCAAGTCAAGATTGCGTCGTAACCAGTTAGTGCATTGATATATATCGGTTTATTCAATCGGCGCGGGATCGGCGGCCGAGCTGTCGCCGCACTGCAATAGCTCACCCCTGTATCAGCCGACTCTGGCCCAACTTGCACGGCATCGGCGGGTCTGTTGGGATGGCCGCTGACAGCCATTCCCACCTGGAGACCGCATGCCGCGTCAGGTCGATTACTATTTTTCATTCCAGTCCCCGTGGGCCTATATCGGGCACAAATTGTTCCGGGAAGTCGTAAATACCTGGGATCTAAAGGTGAATCACAAGCCGGTGGTGCTGGTTGACCTGTTCTCCGAGACCGGCGGCCTGCCGCTGATGAAGCGCCATCCGGTGCGGCAGCGCTACCGGATGGTCGAATTGCAGCGCTGGCGCGACAAGCGCGGCCTGAATTTCAACCTGCAGCCGGCGAACTGGCCGTTCAACGCGCGGCTCGCCGATGGCGTGGTGATTGCCGCACTGGAGGCCGGCCACGACCCCGATCCCTTTCTGCGCCGCGCTTTCGCGGCGATATGGGAAGACCAGTTCAACCTGAGCGATCCGGCCACCCTGATCAAACTGGCCGACGATTCGGGGCTTCCGGGCAGGCAACTGGTGGAGCGTTCGGGATCCGACGAGATCGGCGTGATCTACGAGCAAAACCGTCAGGATGCGCTGGCGGCTGACGTGTTCGGATCGCCGGTCTATGTGCTCGACGGTGAGGTATTCTGGGGGCAGGACCGGATCGAATTGCTCGCCGACGCGTTGAAATCCGGCCGCGCGCCGTATAGGTCGGAGGTGTAGGATCTGAGATCAGGACAGAGGACCGTGACGGTCTATCGGTCTTGAGGCGGAGGGAGCCCAGCGGAGCCGATCCCATGAGTACAGCGACATCGCCCTCGAAGTTCTCCACAGCAATCGCAGCCGGCGCGGTGATTTTCGGCCTTGCCGGTTTCCTCGCCAGTTCGCTTGCCGGAATCGGCGCCGCCGGCGCGCAAGCGATGCCGGACAGCGAGAAGGGCCGCTATTCGATGTCGACGGTCGGCAACAATGTAATCCGGCTGGATACCAGGACCGGCGCGGTGTCGACCTGCAACAATAGCGGCGCAGGCTGGGCCTGCTACGCGGTGCCCGACGAACGCGCGGCGCTGGATGCGGAAATCGGCCGGCTGCAGGCCGACAATGAAAGGTTGAAGACCGAACTGGCCGCGCGCGAGCCCACCGTCACCGGCAAGATCGACGAAACCTTGCCCAAAGCGGATTCGCTAAGGAAAACGGACCCGAAGGTGGCCGAGGGCGAGCGCAAGATCGAGATTCCGCTGCCGAGCGACCGCGACATGGACCGCATGATGTCGTTTCTGGAGCGGGCGTGGAAACGGCTAATCGAGATGGCCAACCGGGTGCAGAAGGACGTTTCCGGCAGGATCTAAGGTTTAATGTCCCCACCCAAATCCATCTCCCGCTCCGCGCCGTCGACGGTCACCGCCGCCACCATCGTGTCCTCGCTGCTGACGGTGCAGACGCACGGCGCCGGTTTCACCGATCTCACCGCCGAGATCGCAAGGTTCGTCCGCGATGCCGGCGCGCAGGAGGGCGCGCTGACGCTGTTCATCCGTCACACCTCGGCGTCGTTGACGATCCAGGAGAACGCCGATCCTTCGGTGCTGAACGACCTGATGACGGCGCTCGGCCGGCTCGCGCCCGAGGGGGCCGGATGGAGCCATGACACCGAAGGCCCCGACGACATGCCGGCGCATATCAAGACCATGCTGACCGCGACCTCGCTGCAGGTGCCGGTGCTCGAAGGCGAACTCGCGCTGGGGACCTGGCAGGCGATCTACCTGGTCGAACATCGCCGCGCGCCGCACCGCCGCGAGGTCGTGCTGCAGTTTTTTGGAAGCGCGAGTTAGCGCTGTCGCTCATCAGAGCCAAAACAAAACCGGCCGCGGAGCGATCCGCGGCCGGCTTGTGAGGATGATCCGGCGGCGATGGCCGCCGGACCAGTTCAGGTTACTTGGTGATATCGACGTCCTTGGTTTCCGGCAGGAAGAAGAAGCCGACGACCGCGGTGATCGAAGCGAAGATGATCGGGTACCAGAGACCGGCATAGATATCGCCGGTCGAGGCCACGATCGCGAACGAGGTCGCGGGCAACAGTCCGCCGAACCAGCCGTTGCCGATGTGATAGGGCAACGACATCGAGGTATAGCGGATCCTGGTCGGGAACAGTTCGACCAGCATCGCCGCGATCGGGCCGTACACCATGGTGACGAAGATCACGAGGATGAACAGCAGCCCGATTACCGCCGCGGGCTGTGCCCGGAAGATATCGAACGGATGCTGCATCTTCACGATCTGGGCGTCGCCGACCTTCGGATAGCCCGCGGCCTGCACGGCCGCCAGCACCTGCGGGTTCGACGCCGCCGCCGTGTAGGGCACGTCCTTGCCGTTGACGACGACCTTCACGCCGGAGCCTGCGGCACCGTAGCTGGTGGTGTACTTGACCGACTGCTGGGCCAGGTAGGATCGCGCGGTGTCGCAAGGTGCGGTGAAGACGCGGGTGCCGACCGGGTTGAACAGATCGCCGCACAGTGCCTTGTCGGCAACGACCTCGACCTTCACGGTTTCGATCGCCTTTTCCAGCGACGGGTTGGCGTTGGACGTGATCGATTTGAAGATCGGGAAGAAGGTCAGCGCCGCGATCAGGCAGCCTGCCAGGATGATCGGCTTGCGGCCGATCTTGTCGGACAGGGCGCCGAACACGACGAAGAAGCCGGTACCGAGCAGCAGCGACCATGCAATCAGCAGGTTCGCCGTGAAGGCATCGACCTTGAGG
Organism: Bradyrhizobium sp.; assembly: GCF_030693485.1. GTDB lineage: Bacteria > Pseudomonadota > Alphaproteobacteria > Rhizobiales > Xanthobacteraceae > Bradyrhizobium. Next base: position 6,546 of record NZ_JAUYAN010000254.1, read on the forward strand.
ATCGATTGCATGAAGAACAGCGCGTAGAACTGGCCGGTGTACCAGACCACGCCCTGACCCATCACGCCGCCGACCAGCGCCAGGATGACGATCTTGGCGTTGCTCCAGTCGGCGAAGGCTTCGGTCAGCGGAGCTTTCGAGCTCTTGCCCTCGTCCTTCATCTTCTGGAACACCGGGGATTCGTTGAGCCGGAGCCGGATCCAGACCGAGATGCCGAGCAGCACGACCGAAACCAGGAACGGAATTCGCCAGCCCCAGTTCTGGAACGCGGTGGTGAAGACCTTGCCGGCGAGGGCAGGATCGGTCAGCGCCGGATAGGGTGCGGCGATCGCGGTACACACGGTGCCGGCGCAAGCGGAGCCGGCGAAGTTGTTGTTGACGTAGGCGGTGACGAACAGAATCACCAGCAGCGAAAGGAACAGGCCGAGCGTGGCCGTGGTTTGAATGAACGACGTGTAGTAGCCGCGTTTGCCCATCGGCGCATGCTCGGCCACGTAAGTGGCGGCTCCGCCATACTCACCGCCGAGCGCGAGGCCCTGCAGCAACCGCAGACCGATCAGGATGATCGGCGCCGCGATGCCGATGGTCGCCGCGTTCGGCAGCAGGCCGACGATGAAGGTCGACAGGCCCATGATCAGAATGGTGACGAGGAAGGTGTATTTGCGGCCGACGATGTCGCCGACGCGGCCGAACACGATGGCGCCGAACGGACGGACGATGAAGCCCGCGGCGAAGGC
>NZ_JAUYAN010000161.1 GCF_030693485.1 Bradyrhizobium sp.
GCAGCCCCGATCATGGCGGCCAGCGCGGTGAGCAGGATCGGCTTGAACCGCACGGCGCCGGCTTCCAGCACGATGTCGCGCGTCGACCTGTTCTCGCCGCCGCTGTGGCGGATGAAGTCGACCAGCAGGATCGAATTGCGGACGATGATGCCGGCCAGCGCAATGAAGCCGATCATGGAAGTCGCGGTGAACGGCGCACCCAGCAGCCAGTGGCCGATCAGGATTCCGATCAGCGTCAGCGGAATCGGCGTCAGGATTACCAGCGGCAGGCGGAAGCTGCGGAACTGGGCCACGACCAGCACATAGATCCCGAGGATCGCCGCGCCGAACGCGGCGCCCATGTCGCGGAACGTGACGTAGGTGATCTCCCATTCGCCGTCCCACAGCAGCGTCGGGCGGGACTCGTCGGACGGCTGGCCATGCAGGCTGATCACGGGCTTCTGGAGCTTGCCCCAATCATGCGCCTCGATGCGGTCGGCGACCGCCAGCATGCCATAGAGCGGCGCCTCGTACCGGCCCGCGAGCTCGGCCATCACCATGTCGGCAAACCGGCCGTCGCGGCGGAAGATCTGCGGCGAGCCTTCCTCGACGCTCGCCTTCACCAATTGCCCCAGTTCGACGACGGTCTTGCTGCCCGGCAGCGTATTGGCGGGCACCGGCGTCGAGGCGAGCGCCTCCGTCCAGGCGAGATCGCGCTTCGGCAGCCGGACCGCGATCTCGATCGGATTGCGGTCCTCGCCGCGGTGCGAATAGCCCACCGACACACCGCCGAACAGCGTCTGGATGGTATCGTAGACGTCGCGCTGTTCGACGCCGAAGAATTCGAGCCGGTCCTGGTCGATCGACAACCGCAGCCGCGGCCGCTTCTGCCCGATCGAATCGTCAATATCGACGATGAACGGCACTTCGGCGAAGATTTTCTTCAGCTCGCCGGTCACCGCCCGGCGAGTTGCCGCGTCGGGCCCGTAGATCTCGGCCAGCAGCGTCGCCAGAACCGGCGGTCCCGGCGGCACCTCGACCACCTTGATGCTGGTGCCGGCGGGCACGCTGACGGCCTTCAAGCGCTGGCGCAGATCGAGCGCGATATCATGGCTTGCCCGCTTGCGGTCGGAACGCGCGGCGAGATTGACCTGCAACTCACCCAGTTCCGGCCGCTCGCGGAGATAATAGTGCCGCACCAGGCCGTTGAAATTGAACGGCGCCGGCGTGCCGGCATAGGACTGCACCGATGTGATCTCCGGCAGGCCGCGGGCGACATCGGCTGCGGCGAACAGGGTCCGCTCGGTGTCTTCGACGCTGGCGCCCTCCGGAAGGTCGACGACCACCGCAATCTCGGACTTGTTGTCGAACGGCAGCAGCTTGACCGTCACCGACTTGGTCGCGAACAAGGTCATCGACAACAGGGTCGCGACGCCGACGCCAATCAGGAAGATCCAGGCCGAACGCTTGCTGGCAACGATCGGGGTTGCGATGCGGCGATAAAGGCGGCCGAGCGCGCCTTCGTCATGCGCGGCATGCGCCACGCCGACGGCACCCTCCTTCGGCGCCAGCCGCAGCATCAGCCACGGCGCCACCACCATCGCCACGAAGAACGAGAACAGCATCGCCGCCGAGGCATTCGCCGGAATCGGCGCCATATACGGACCCATCAGCCCCGACACGAACAGCATCGGCAGCAGTGCGGCAACGACGGTCAGAGTCGCAACCACGGTCGGATTGCCGACCTCGGCAACGGCCTCGATGGTGGCCTGCAATCGCGGCCGGCCATCCCGCATCGCCCAGTGGCGGGCGATGTTCTCGACCACCACGATGGCATCGTCGACCAGGATGCCGATCGAGAAAATCAGGGCGAACAGGCTGACCCGGTTGATGGTGTAGCCCATCAGATTGGCAGCAAACATCGTCAGCAGGATGGTGGTGGGAATCACGACCAGCGTGACCAGCGCCTCGCGCCACCCGATCGCGATCGCGATCAGGACCACGATCGAGATCGTCGCCAGACCGAGATGAAACAGCAGTTCGTTAGCCTTCTCGTTCGCGGTCTCGCCATAGTCCCGGGTGACGGTGACCACGACCTCGTCGGGAATGAGGCGCGACTTCAGCCCCTCAAGCCGGTGCTTGATTTCCTCGGAAACCACTACCGCGTTGGCGCCCGCGCGCTTCGCAAGCGCCAGGCTGACCGCGGGGACCCGCTCCCATTTGCCCTTGCCGTCGCGCGCATCGTTCCAGACACGGTGTTCGGTCGCACTGGGTCCGATGACGACGCTGGCGACGTCCTTGACGTAGACCGGACGTCCGTCCCGCGTCGAGATCAGCAACAGGCCGATGTCGGGAATGCCGGCAAGGGTCTGGCCCGCCGACACACTGCGAACCGTGCCCGCGTCGCGGACCTGTCCCGCCAGGAACGAGCGGTTGGCGTCCTTCACCTTGGCGACCAGCTGTTGCAGCGTCACGCCGAACAGCGAGAGTTTTTCCGGATCGGGCTCGACCCGGATTTGCTGGGCGGCGCCGCCGGAAATATAGGGCAGGCCGATGCTGTCGACCTTCATCAGTTCAGAGCGCAGCTTGTCGGCGAGTTCGTAAAGGTCCTTGTCCGTCCACCGGTCGGCCGCTTCCGGTTTCGGCGAAAGCGTCAGCACGGTCACGGCGACGTCGTTGATGCCACGGCCGACGATTAGCGGCTCGGGGATTCCGACCGGAATGCGATCGAGATTGGCGCGGATTTTCTCGTGAACGCGGAGGATGGCATCCTCGGACTTGGTCCCGACCAGGAAGCGTGCGGTGACCATGACGCGGTCGTCCTCGGTCTGGCTGTAGACGTGCTCCACGCCGTCGATGCCCTTGACGATGGATTCGAGCGGCTTGGTGACCAGTTCGACCGCGTCCGGCCCGCGCAGTCCGTCGGCATTGACGCGGATGTCGACCATGGGGACGCTGATCTGCGGCTCTTCCTCGCGCGGAATCGCGACCACGGCAATCATGCCGACAACAAGCGAGGCGAGCAGGAACAGCGGCGTCAGCGGGGACCCGATGGTCGCCCGGGTCAGGTGGCCCGACAGTCCGAGATTCACGGCTGCACCAACTGGTCGCCGGGACGAATGCCGGACAGGATCTCGAGGCCATCGGGGAACTCAGGGTTGGCCAGAGGGCGGCCCCGCTGCACCGGCGCGCTGATGGTGCGGTCGGCCTGGCGTATCTGGACGTAGTCGATGCCATAGCGCGTGGTGACGTAGTTCGACGGAACCACGAACGCTTTCCGCTCGCCGCCGGAGATCCAGACCCGCAAGCGGTCGCCGACGAAATACTCTCCGAGATTTTCCACGGTGGCGTCGGCGATCACGCGGCCGTCCTCGATCTGCGGATAGACTAGATCGATCACGCCCGATTTCGGGCTCTGGTCGCCGAATTCGGCGCCGTCGACCCTGATCCTGTCGCCGGCCTTGAGGAAGCGGGCATGCCGCTCCGGCACCCGCAGCCTCAGTTTGAAATCCTGTTGCGCGATCATCGCCACGGGATCGCCCGGCAGCACGACGGAACCGACCGCGACCAGCTTCTTCAGCACGCGGCCGCCGGCCGGCGCCAGCACCTGGCCTTCGTTGAATTGCTGCTGCACCACCGCGCGTTCCGCGGACTTCGCCCGCAGGCCGTTATCCGCCACGTTGAGCGCGGTGCGCGCCTCATCGAGCCTGACGCGCGGAAGCGTGCCGCGCTCCACCAGGCCCTCGATCCGGGTAAAATCAGTCTGCGCCTGACCGGCCTGCGCCTGCAGGGCGTCGATCTGCGCATCCAGCGATTTCATCTGCAGCGCAAGCTTGTCGTCGGCGATCACGGCGATCGCCTGCCCGCGCGTCACCGGATCGCCTTCGCGAACATTGAGCTGAACGACCGTGCCGCCGATGCGGCCACGGGCCGGCACCACGCTGATGCTCTCGACGGTGGCGAATACCGCCTTCGCGTCGGCGACCGGCCGCAGGGCTACGGTCAGGGTCTCGCCGGTGGCGGAATTGGCGCCGAACGCCACCGCCGCGAGCATGCACATCGTCGTCAATCCGCTACGCATCGTAATTGCCTTTCCGCACGAATGGCGGCTGTCGCAGCATCGCATGAAGTTCACCTCAACAACCTTGAGGTGCCTCAAGGTGTCGCCTGCGCGCTGCTATAGTTTTGCTTTCGGTTTTCGGGCCTTCGGCGCGCAATAGACCAGATAGAGGGTCTTCAGGACCTCGCGCGCGGGGTCGCTGGCGATCGAATAGTAGATCGTCTGGGCGTCGCGCCGCGCCGCCACCAGGCCATCCTTGCGGAGCAGCGCAAGATGCTGGGACACCGTGGAATCACGCAGGGTCAGGAACCCGGCGAGATCTCCCACCGAGCGCTCGCCGTCGATCAACTGGCAGATGATCAGCAGCCGGTGCCGGTTGGACAACGCCTTCAAGAGGTCGCTGGCCTGGTCGGCCGCGGATTCCATTATCGCGCTATCTATTTTCATACTTGCGTATATACGCGAGTTCGCATATATAGTCAAGCGACGCGGCCAACGAACCGGGGAAAACCGGCGCAGCCGTCAGCAGGGGAATACAGCCAACGGAGACGACCATGTCGGAAGTTGTCGTTATCGGAGCCGGCCTCGGCGGAACGCTGATGGCCTATGAACTGTTGCCGCAGTTGAGCAAGGGCGACCGCCTGACCGTGGTTTCCCAGGGGCCGATGTATCATTTCGTCCCCTCCAATCCCTGGGTCGCGATCGGCTGGCGCAAGCGCGGCGACATCGAGATCGACCTTGTGGACATCATGAAGCGCAAGGGCGTGCGGCTGCTGACGCAGGGCGCGCAGCGCGTGCATCCCGCGGAAAATCGTATCGAGCTCTCGGACGGCGTTTCGATCGATTACGATTACCTGGTGGTAGCCACCGGGCCGGAGCTCGCATTCGACGAGATCCCCGGGCTCGGGCCGGACGGCCACACCCAGTCGATCTGCCATGTCGACCACGCGACCCACGCCAAGGACGCCTTCGAGAAGCTTGCGGCAAACCCGGGACCGGTGGTGATCGGCGCTGTGCAGGGCGCTTCCTGCTTCGGTCCCGCCTACGAATTCCTGTTCATTCTGGAAACCGAGCTGCGCCGCCGCAAGTTGCGCGATCGCGTGCCGATGACCTTCGTCACCTCGGAACCCTATATCGGCCATCTCGGCCTCGACGGGGTCGGCGACACCAAGGGCCTGCTCGAAAGCGAAATGCGCGAGAAGCACGTCAAATGGATCACCAACGCCCGGGTCAAGGGCGTCGAGCAGGGCAAGATGACGGTCGAGGAAGTCGCCGACGACGGTTCGATCCGCAAGACCCACGAATTGCCGTTCGCCTATTCGATGATGCTGCCGGCATTTCGCGGCGTCGGCGCTGTCAGGGGCATCGAAAAGCTGACCAACCCCCGCGGCTTCGTCATTGTCGACAAGCACCAGCGCAATCCCGAATATCCCAACATCTTCGCGATTGGCGTCTGCGTGGCGATCGCGCCGATCGGCGCCACCCCGGTCCCGGTCGGGGTGCCGAAAACCGGTTTCATGATTGAATCGATGGTGACGGCGACGGCGATGAACATCGGCGCGCTGCTAAAGGGCCAGACGCCGGTGGCGCAGCCGACCTGGAATGCGATCTGCCTCGCCGATTTCGGCGACTCCGGCGTCGCCTTCCTGGCACAGCCGCAAATCCCTCCGCGCAACGTCAACTGGTCATCGAAGGGCGAATGGGTCCATCTCGCCAAGGTTGCGTTCGAGAAATATTTCCTGCGCAAGATCCGGCGCGGCGAGAGCGAGCCGTTCTACGAACGCTTCCTGCTCGACAAGCTCAACATCGCCAAGATCAAGGAGGTCAGGACCGAAACATGAGTGCAAGTCACCAGGTCGTCTGCGGGCATTGCGGCAGGATCAACCGGCTGCCCGCCGAACGGACCGCGACGAATGCCCGTTGCGGATCATGCCATCAGCCGATGTTCAGCGGCCATCCCATCGAAGTGGACGAGCAGGCATTCGACCGCCATCTCGCGCACAACGATGTTCCGGTGCTGGTCGATGTCTGGGCGCCGTGGTGCGGTCCCTGCCGATCGATGGCGCCGATGTTCGAACGCGCGGCGCAGCAGCTCGAACCGGCAGTGCGGCTGTTGAAACTGAACTCGGACCAGGCGCCCGCGGTCTCTTCCCGCCTCGGGATCAGCGGCATCCCGACCTTGCTACTGATGCGCAACGGCCGGGAAATCGCGCGGACCTCAGGTGCGATGGACACCAGAAACATCGTGGCATGGACGATGGCCGGGCTTGCCCGGCCCTGACGCTTCAAACCCAAAAGACCCAAGCAAGAACTCAACCAAAGGAAATACGTCATGAATATCGATAAGGCAGTGCTCGCTTTCGCCGGATGCATGGTGCTTCTCAGCCTCGCGCTGGGCTGGCTGGTTAGTCCCTACTGGTTCCTGCTGACCGCCTTCGCCGGGCTCAACATGCTGCAGGCAGCGTTCACCGGATTCTGCCCGGCGGCGATGATCTTCAAGAAGCTCGGCCTGCGCGGCGGCAACGCGTTTTCGTAATCGCCAGTGCCTTGCCCGGATCGGATCGGAACCGGCCCGCCAATGTCAGCCGAACCGCCAATGGCTCCACCGGATGGATAGGCCGTTCCCACGGGCCGCTATATTTGGTGCCCTCGATCGCGGCGAGCAGCGTGCCGGCGCCGACCGCGGTCGAGCCGGCGGCAACCCGCGCAGATGGCCGAAACTGCCAAAACTGATCTCGGCAAGATTCTTCGGCAGCCCGGTGAGATAGTCGATGTCGACGGAACCGCGGAAGCGAAATCGCCCTTGTCGGCGAAGTAGGGACCCTTGCGGACATTGACCGCCCCGACCAGTTCCGGAATCAGGAAGTTGATGTCGGCATAGCCCTGGCCGTGGCCGCGGGTCCGCATATTCACCGGTATGCCGTCGACCGTGATGGCAAGGTCGGTGCCGTGGTCGAGATTGAAGCCGCGCAGAAAATACTGGTTGGCTTTGCCCGCGCGCGGCCTGTCGAAACGCCTGGTGCGGAATTTTCACGGCCACCACGAATTGTCGCTGGCGACGCTGCACGTCCATCTCGACGACGATAGCTGCATGGAGGTGACGGCGCTGAAGGGCGCCGCCAGCGAAGTGCAGCATTTCGCCGACCACATCATCGCCGAATGCGGCGTGCGCTACGGCCGCGTGGTGATGATCCCGACCGCAGGGACCAGGAAGAAGCGAGCGAGCAAGACCAAGCACAAGCACGATTGAGGAACGGCGCTTCTCTTATCCCTCCCCCCGCGCGGCCCTTCGCCGCGTGGTGGGGAGGGTGGCCGGCCGAAGGCCGGTCGGGTGGGGGGTGTCTCAGCAAGTGATCCGGCAGACGAATGCGTTGAAGCAGCCCCCCACCCGTCACCTCGTTCGCTACGCTCACGAGGTGCCACCCTCCCCACCGCTACGCGGGGGGAGGGAGAAGAATTTCACGCCGCCTTCGCCGTGCCGCCCGGCAATCCGGCCCGCGCCAATCCGCCATACAGCGTCTCGCCGGGCATTTCCGATCGCAAGATCCCGCGCACCGCGATCAGCCTCTCGATATCGATGCCGGTGGCAAATCCCTTGCTCTCGCAGAGAAACGCCAAATCCTCGAACACCACATTGCCGGTGGCGCCGGGCGCGAACGGACAGCCGCCGAGACCGCCAAGCGAGCC
>NZ_JAUYAN010000264.1 GCF_030693485.1 Bradyrhizobium sp.
CCCCGCAAGCGGGAGAGGTAAGAAAGTAAACTCACGCCCGCTTCGTCTCCAGCGCCATCTTCACCGCGAGCCCGGCCAGCACGGTGCCCATCAGCCAGCGCTGAACCAATAGCCAGCCCGGCCTGGTGCCGAGGAACAGCGCGATCGAGCCGGCCGCGAGTGCGATCAGGGCGTTGACGCTGACGCTGATCGCGATCTGGGTAAAGCCGAGCGCCAGCGACTGCGTCAGCACGCTGCCGTGAGCCGGGTCGACGAATGCGACAGCAGCGCCAGATACAGCATGGCGACCTTTGGATTGAGCAAGTTGGTGAACAGGCTCATCGCGAACAGTCTGCGCGGCCCGTCGACTGCGAGTTCTTTCACCTGAAACGGCGAGCGGCCGTTGGGCATCAGGGCCTGCCACGCCAGCCACATGAGATACGCCGCGCCGGCGAGCCGCAGCGCATCATAGGCATAAGGCACCGCGAACAGCAGCGCCGTGATGCCGAATGCCGCGCATAGCATGAAAAACACGAAACCCAGCGCGACGCTGCCGAGCGAAATGAGGCCGGCAATGTGGCCCTGCGCGATCGAACGCGAGATCAGATAGATCATGTTCGGTCCCGGCGTCAGCACCATGCCGAGCGACCAGAGCGAAGCCGAGCAGGGAAGTGAGATGGGGCATGGCGGGACTCGTGGCGCGCGATTTTCTAGGCGCGCCACGCCGCGATGTCATTTCGTAAATTGCACCGAGAGTTACGCTGTCATCGCCCGGTCTTGACCGGGCGATCCGGCATTCGGTCGATCGTTACCGGATCGGCGGAGCGTACTGGATGCCGCCGGCGCTCCAGAGCTGGTTCAGCCCGCGTGGAATCTTCAGTTTCGACCCCTCGCCGACATTGCGCTCGTAGATCTCGCCGTAATTGCCGACATGGCGGATGATGCGCGCGGCCCAGTCGCGGGGCAGGCCGAGTTCCTCGCCGTAGGCGCCTTCGGTGCCGACCAGCCGCATCACATCCGGCTTTTTCGACTTCAGCGCCTCGTCGATGTTCTTCGAGGTGATGCCGAGTTCCTCGGCATTGATCATCGCATACAGGGTCCACTTCACGATCATCATCCAGTCGTCGTCGCGCTGCCGCACCACCGGCGCCAGCGGCTCCTTGGAAATGACGTCGGGGAGGATGACATGGTCGCCGGGTTTGCCGAGGTTCAGGCGCAGCGCGTAAAGCTGCGAGATGTCGGCGGTGAAGGTGTCGCACTGGCCGGAATCATAGGCCTTGATGACCTCCTCCAGCTTTCCGAACTTCATCTCCGTGTATTTCATGTTGTTGGTGCGGAAAAAGTCGACGAGGTTGAGCTGCGTCGTCGTTTCCGCCTGCACGCAGACCTTGCTGTCGTTGAGTTCCAGGCCGGAGTCGATCTTGCGCGATGCCGGCAGCATGAATCCTCCGCCGTCATAATAGGCGACGGCCGGGAAATACAGCGCGTTGGACGTCTCGCGTGACATGCTCCAGGTCGAGTTGCGCGAGAGGATATCCACCTTGCGGCTCTGCAACTCCTTGAAGCGTTCGTTGGCGTCGAGCGGAACGAACTTCGCCTTTTTCGGATCGTCGAAGATCGCCGCCGCCACCGCGCGGCAGAAGTCGACATCGAACCCGCTCCAGTCGCCCTTGTCGTCGGGGATCGAGAAACCCGGCAGTCCCTTGTTGACGCCGCACAGCACGTCGCCGCGCCGGATCGTCCGCTTCAGGGTCTTGGTGTCGTATCGCTCATAGGTCACGGCAATGGCCGCGACCGCGATCGCGACCGCCATGCCAATCAGGAGGCCGCCTCGGAATGTACGAAACATTTTTTTCTCGCCAATGTCAGGAAAACGGGGCGGTCGCGAAACGAGCCGCTGCGGTCTATAATTCGGGCTTCTGCCGCACGATCACCTTGGTGCCGACCGGGACCCTCTCATAGAGGTCGGCGACGTCGGCATTGACCAGCCGGAAACAGCCGGAGGAAACTGCGGTGCCGATGGTATCCGGCCGGTTGGTGCCGTGGATGCGGTAGACCGTGGTGCCGAGATACATCGCACGCGCGCCCATCGGATTTCCGGGTCCACCGGCCATGAAACGCGGCAGATAGGGCTGGCGCGCGATCATTTCCGGCGGCGGGGTCCAGTCCGGCCATTCCGCCTTGCGCGTGACGTTCAGCAATCCCTGCCACTGGAACCCTTCGCGGCCGACGCCGATGCCGTAGCGCAATGCGCGGCCGCCGCCCTGGACCAGATAGAGATGGCGATCCTTCGTTGAGATGATGATGGTGCCCGGCGGCTCGGAGGTGCGGTACAGCACCGCAGTGCGCTTGAACTGCGGGTCCAGCTCCACATTGTCGTCGGCGATCAGGCCGGGCTCGTCGCCGACATCGGGCCTTTGCGCATGACCCGGTGCGATCGAAAGCATCAGTCCGGCCGCGGCGGCCATCATCCAGATCAATTGGCGAAATTTGGTCATTCAGAGCTCTCCCGGTGGCGCCTTCGCCAGGTCTTAGTCAAAATCTTGGTTGAGTCTTGGAACCATCAAATCTCAGTGGCAACTTGATGGCAAGTTCTAGGCAGGCGCACCCCATATGTCTGGTGCTTCCAACGTTTCCTCGCAGGCAAGGCACCCCTGCCATCGACCCAGCGCTACTGTACATGGGGTTGTTTTCGATATTTTGCTGCGGAGCGAGAATGAGTGGGCTTGGGGCTCGCCTCATTTCGGAGCGATCCACAGCCGCAGGCCGTACGAGATCAGGGTCACGGTCCCGACGCCCCCGAGCCACAGCGCCGCGAACCACAGCAGGCGGCGCGCCAGCGGCGGCGGATTTGGCTCCGGCGGAATCAATGATAGCCGCTCCCGGCCTTCACCTTGCCGCGGAAGACATAATAGGCCCAGCCGGTGTAGCCGAGAATCAGCGGGATCAGCACGGCGACGCCAAACAGCATGAAGACCTGGCTGTTTTCGGGCGAGGCCGCCTGCCAGATGGTGATGCTCTGCGGCACGATATAGGGCCACATGCTGATGCCGAGTCCGGCATAGGACAGCGCGAACAGCGTCAGCGTCAGGAAGAACGGCTGATAATCCCGCTTCCGGGCGAGGCTGCGCAACAGCAGCAAGGTAACAGCGGCGACCGCGACCGGCACCGGCGCGGTCAGGAGGATGCCCGGCCAGGAAAACCAGCGCTGGGTGTACTGGATGTGCAGGAACGGCGTGGCGATGCTGACTGCGCCGATGGCGCTGATCATCGCGAACAGCAGGAACCAGCTCAGATGATAGGCCTTGTCGCGCAGCGGGCCCTCGGTCTTCATGACCAGCCAGGTCGCGCCCAGCAGCGCGTAGCCGATCGCCAGCGCGATGCCGGTCAGGATGCTGAACGGCGTCAGCCAGTCCCACCATCCGCCGGCGTAATGTCGGCCCTCGACATGGACGCCCTGCAGGATGGCGCCGAGGGCTATGCCCTGCGCCAGCGCCGCCAGCAGCGATCCGGCGAAGAACGGGATATCCCAGCGATTGCGCTCGCTCGGTCTCGTCCGCCAGCGAAATTCGAAGGCGACGCCGCGAAACACCAGGCCGAGCAGCATTACGATCATGGGGGTGTACAGCGCCGGCATCAGCACCGCATAGGCCAGCGGAAACGCCGCCATCAGGCCGCCGCCGCCGAGCACCAGCCAGGTTTCGTTGCCGTCCCACACCGGCGCGACGCTGTTCATGATGACGTCGCGATCGGACTTCTGGGGAAACAGCGGAAACAGAATGCCGAGGCCGAGGTCGAACCCGTCCATGACGATATAGACGAAGACGGCAAAGGCGATGATGAACGCCCAGACGGTGGCGATGTCGATCGCGGCGGTCATGACGCGGCCCCCCGGGGAGCCGCGGCGCCCGCGGCGGGCGTGATGCCGGCGGCGCGGGCC
>NZ_JAUYAN010000268.1 GCF_030693485.1 Bradyrhizobium sp.
ATTCTGAAACTGGCGCCACTCGATCCCGTCGACATGCCGCTGTCGGCCGCCGACCGCGGTTCGGCGATTCACGACGCGCTCGGCGAATTCACGCAAGTGTACGCCACCGCGCTGCCACCCGACCCCGCGGGCGCGCTGCGCGTCATTGGCGAGAAATATTTTGCGCCGCTGATGGAGCCGCCGGAAGCCCGCGCGCTGTGGTGGCCGCGCTTCAACCGGATCGCCGGATGGTTCGCGGCCTGGGAACTCGTGCGGCGCGGCGATGTCAGCGCCATCGAGGCCGAGATCCGCGGCGAAATCCCGATTCCGCTCGACAATGCGCGCATCTTTTACCTGTCGGCCCGCGCCGACCGGATCGAACGCCACCATGACGGCAGTTTTGCCATTCTCGACTACAAGACGGGTCAGCCGCCGACCGGCAAGCAGGTCCGCATGGGGCTGTCGCCGCAACTGACGCTGGAGGCGGCGATCCTGCGCGAAGGCGGTTTTGCTGGCATTGCGGCGGGCGCCTCGGTCAGCGAACTCGGCTATGTCAGGCTCAGCGGAAATAATCCGCCGGGCGAAGCGAAGCCGCTGGAGTTGAAGATCAACAAGAGCGATCAGGCACAATCGCCCGATGTGGCCGCGGACTATGCGCGGCAAGAGCTGGAGAAATTAATCCTCAAATTCGAGAACGAGAACGAGCCCTATAGATCGCTCAATCTGCCAATGTGGACGCGCCGCTATGGCTCTTACGACGATCTCGCCCGCATCAAGGAATGGTCCGCGGCGGGCGGCATGGAGATCGAGGAATGGTGACCGCGCTGCGCCCCATTCCCGACGCCGTCCGTGCCACGCAGGAGCGTGCCTCGGATCCCACGGCGTCCGCCTTCGTCTCGGCCAATGCCGGCTCGGGCAAGACCCATGTGCTGGTACAGCGGGTGATCCGGCTGTTGCTCGGCAATGTGCCGCCGGAAAAAATCCTCTGCATCACCTTCACCAAGGCCGCCGCCGCCAACATGGCGGAGCGGGTGTTCTCCACCCTCGGCCACTGGGTCACGCTCGATGACAGGGCGCTCGATGCCGCGATCGCCGAGGCGGGCATCGGGCGCGTCGATGCCAAACTGCGCATGCGTGCCCGCGAACTGTTCGCCTCCGCGCTGGAGACGCCGGGCGGGCTGAAGGTGCAGACCATTCACGCGCTGTGCACCCGGCTGCTGCAGCAATTCCCGTTCGAGGCCAATGTGCCGGCGCGCTTCGCCGTGCTCGACGACCGCGACCAGACCGCGATGATGGAGCGCGCCAACCTCGCGGTGCTGCTCGACGCCTCCAGCGATCCCGACAGCCCGACCGGGCGCGCGTTGACGGTGGCGATGGCCAGTGCGGCCGACGTCACCTTCAAGGATGTCGTGCGCGAGGCCTGTCTCAGCCGCGACCATTTCATGGCCTGGACCGACGACGCCGGCTCGGCCGTTACAGCGGCGGCGCAGGTGTCCGACGCGCTCGGCGTCGATCCCGACGACGATATCGAGAGCGTCGAGCGCGAAATTGTCGACGGGCCGCATCTGCCGCGATCGCGGTGGCAAGAGGTCGCCGCCATTCTTGGCGCCAGCAGCAACGCCGATCAGGCTCAGGCCGGGCGGCTGCGTGAAGCGCTGCTGCTGTCCGGCATCGAGCGGGTGAACCGGTATCTCGACGTGTTCCTCACCGACGCCAGCACGCCGCGCAAATCGGTGCTAACCAAAAAACTTTGCGACGCCAGGCCGCAGCTCGCCCAATGGTTCGACGCCGAAGCCGGCCGGCTCGAAGCCCTGATCGAGCGGCGCCGCGCGCTGACCACCCGCGACCGAACAACAGCGCTGCTCCATATCGCCACCGCGGCGGCGGCGAATTACCGCCGCGAGAAGCAGGAACGCGGCCTGCTCGATTATGACGATCTGATCGACAAGACGCTGGAAATGCTGGACCGGGTGTCCTCCGGCTGGGTGCATTACAAGCTCGACCGCGGCGTCGACCATGTGCTGATCGACGAGGCACAGGACACCAGCCCGCGGCAATGGGACATCGTCGACCACATCATTTCCGAATTCACCTCCGGCGAGGGCGCGCGCGACGGCGTCTTGCGCACCGTGTTCGCGGTCGGTGACGAGAAACAGTCGATCTTTTCGTTTCAGGGCGCAGCACCCCGCGAATTCGACGCCCGCCGCAGATCGCTGCACCGGAAGTTCGTGGATGCCGGCCTGAAATTCGATCCGATCTCGTTCACCTATTCGTTCCGCTCCGGGCCGTCGATCCTGCAATCGGTCGATCATGTGTTCCGCGACCCGGAGATTTACGGCAGCATTCATGCGGTCGAAACTGGCTATCCGATCCACCATTCGCTCGACGACGCCGGGCCGAGTCTGATCGATCTCTGGGAACTGGCGGAAGCCGACGACCGCCAGGACATCGAAGGCTGGCGCGCGCCGTTCGACGGAGTGTCGGCGACATCGCCGGAAGTGAAGCTTTCGAAGCGCATCCAGGCCGAGATCAAGTCGCTGGTCGAAGGCGGCACCATGACCGGCCACACCGGCAAGCGCCGGCCCTTGCGTTACGGCGACGTGCTGGTGCTGGTGCGGCGGCGCGGCAACGCCTTTGATGCCGTGATCCAGGCGCTGAAGCACGCCAATGTCCCGGTCGCCGGCGCCGACCGGCTGAAATTGACCGAGCATATCGCGATCATCGACCTGATGAATCTGGCGGACGCGCTGCTGCTGCCGCAGGACGACCTGGCGCTGGCGGTGGCGCTGAAGAGCCCGCTGTTCGGACTTGACGACGACGACCTGTTCACGCTGGCGTGGCAGCGCAAGGGATCGCTGCGCAACGCGCTGAGCCTTCATGCCGCGGCGGACGGGAAGTTCGGCGACGCGTTGAAGCGCCTCGAAGCCTGCGAGCGCCGGTTTGCCACCGAGCCCCCGTTTGCCTTCTATGGCTGGCTGCTTGGCGGCGACGGCGGCCGCAAACGGATCCTGAAGCGGCTCGGCCATGAGGCCAACGACGCGCTCGACGAATTTCTCGAACTGGCACTGGGCTATGAGCGCAAGGCGCCGGCCTCGCTGCAGGGCTTTATGGCCTGGCTGCGCGCCGCCGACACCGAAGTGAAGCGTGATATGGAAATTTCGCGCGACGAAGTCCGCGTCATGACCGTGCACGGCGCCAAGGGGCTGGAAGCGCCGGTGGTGTTCCTGGTCGACACCACCTCGTCACCGGCGGATACCCAGCGCCTCAAGCTGATCCATCTGCCGCGCGGCAATGCGCAACCTCACGCGCCCGGCGTCGTGGTCTGGGCCGGCAGGAAGGCCGACGATCCCGCTGCGGTCGCCGCCGCCCGCGCGACGATGCTTGACGAGACCGAGGACGAGTATCGCCGGCTGCTGTACGTGGCGATGACGCGGGCGGCCGACCGCCTGATCGTCGGCGGCTGCATGCCGGGCAACATGAAGAGCGTGCGCGAATTCTCCTGGTACGATCTGATCGTCAAGGGCCTCGGCAATTCCGGATTGCAGCTGCAGGAGTTCGAGAACGCCGACGGCCTGGTGGTGAAGCGCTATTCGCGGCCCGAGGATGCCACGGCTCCCATCGCCGGGGCCGCCGCTCCGGCGACCAGTCCACGGGCTGAACTGCCATCATGGCTGTATGGAGCCGCGCCCGCGGAACCCGCCGCCGACAATCTGCTGCGGCCGTCCGATCCCGCCACGGGCGAGGGCCATCCGGTCCGATCAGGCGAATCGGTCCAGTTGCGGGCGCGGGCGCGGTTGCGCGGCACGCTGGTGCACCGGCTGCTGCAATCCCTGCCTGACGTTGCCGCCCAAGGCCGCCGCGACGCAGCGCTGCGGTATCTCGCCCGCAACGCCGGAGGCTGGAGCGAAGGTGAGCGCGAGGCCCTCGCGAAAAGCATGCTGGCCCTGATCGAGGATCTGCGCTTTGCCCCGGTATTCGCGCCCGGCAGCCGGACCGAGGTCTCGATTGCCGGAAGGCTGGAGCGGCCTGGACGGCCGCCGGCGCTGGTTTCGGGGCAGATCGACCGGCTGGTGGTGACCCCGGCCGAGGTCCTGATCGTCGATTACAAGACGAATCACGCCCCGCCGGCAGCCTTGGCCGGAGCTCCCGCCGGCTATGTCAGGCAGCTTGCGCTCTACCGGGCGGTATTGCAGAAGCTTTATCCCCGGTTGCCGGTCCGCGCGGCGCTGCTTTGGACCGAAACCCCTGAATTGATGGAGATTTCTACTCCTGCGCTGGACGCGCAACTGGCAACCGTAATCCAAAGGGATGAGCGAGCTTGACCCGGCAAGACCGCGTTCATAGGTTGACTGCATGATCCGGCGGCGATTCTTATCCCGCATCTTCCCCAACCCGAACGAGGTATTCCCATGGCCGTTGGCAAGGTTTCTGACGCCGATTTCGAAGCCGAAGTGCTCAAGGCGACCGGACCGGTCGTGGTCGATTTCTGGGCCGAATGGTGCGGTCCCTGTCGCATGATCGCGCCCGCGCTCGACGAGATTTCCGGCGCGATGGGCGACAAGGTCAAGATCGTCAAGCTGAACGTCGACGAGAGCCCGAAGACGGCCTCGAAATACGGCGTGATGTCGATCCCGACCTTGATGATCTTCAAGGGCGGCGAGATGGCCTCGCGCCAGGTCGGCGCCGCGCCGAAGGCCAAGCTGCAGCAGTGGATCACGGCTGCGGTCTGAGCTGCGTCTTACGCATTCATCTGATTTTGACGGCCGGCGCCTCGCCGGCCGTTTGCGTTTTGCCGCGTGCCATCCGGCGGTCATGGTCACGTGATCCCACCTTGGATTGATGTTGAGGCGGGTGTCTCGCACGTCGAAGCCTGCATCGGTCAACTCACGCGCCAGATCATCCAGCGGCTTCAGCGTCCGATGGGGCCGGCCATCCAGTACGACGACGACGACATGCCATTGCCGCAACCGAGTTCGAGCACCCGTGCCGGCGGCTTGGGAAAGTGATCGCGTTCCAGCCGCTCCAGCGTCGCGGCCGGGCGCGCAAAATTGCGTTCGTGCTGATCTCCCGCCCAGCCCTGCGACCCCGCCGTTTTCAGGCGGCGGTCATGTGCGTCATAGTCATACATTGGCAGATCGGCTGTCGCTTCGCCTTTCACGGCCCCCAGAATCATATTATAGCATGTTTCTAGTATAGGAATAATCATATTGAAGCATGATAATATAAATGGTACTGAAGTCTATGAGCTGAGCACCCAACCTCTGATCAGGCTGAACCATGAAAGATGATGCCCGCCAACGTGGCCGTAAACGCCTCGATGAACGCTTGTCGGCGCTCAAGCCCGCAGACAGATTTGGCGTCCCCCCGAAAGGCTGGGTCCGCGCTATCCGCGATGCTCTCGGCATGACAGGTGTCCAGTTCGCCCAGCGGCTCCAAATCCGGCCCCAAAGCGTCAGCGCACTGGAAAAATCCGAAGCGAACGGTTCAATCCAGCTCAAGACGTTACGCCGCGCGGCGGAAGCGCTCGATTGCACGCTGGTCTACGCCCTCGTACCGAACACGTCGCTTGACGACGTCATGCGTGCACGCGCGCGCAAGATTGCCATTCGCGAACTGGGGCGTGTCGCCCATACGATGAAGCTGGAAGCGCAAGGCACCGACGGCGCCAATCTCGAAGCGCGCATCGAGACGCATGTCCGCGACGTGCTTAGGGATCGCGATCTGTGGAACGAGCCGTGACGGATCTCTTCCAGGAGCCTGACGATGCAACGCCGCTCGATCCCGCACTGCGCGGCGACCTGCTGCAAAGCTGGATCACCAGCCGCGCCGACCTGAACGAAGCCGAAGAGGAAAATATCGTAAGGGGCGCGACCTGGGGCCGCCGTCGTCGCGGCGAGGCCGCCGATCTTCTGACCGAGCATTTCGTCAAGACGCTGCACAAGCAAATGTTCGGCGAGGTCTGGAAATGGGCGGGAGCCTACCGGAAGGGCGAACTCAATATCGGCATAGCGCCACACCTTATCGTCGCACAGATACCGGCGATGCTCGACGACGCGCGCTATTGGGTCGAGCACAATACCTATGCGCCCGACGAAATCGCGGCCCGCCTGCATCACCGCCTGACGCAGATACACGCTTTTCCAAATGGCAATGGCCGTCACGCGCGCATGATGGCGGATCTGTTCATCGAACGGCTCGGCGGCACAGCCTTTAGCTGGGGAGGCGGAACTCTCGCAGACGCAGGAACATTGCGGGATCGGTATGTAGCGGCTCTTCAAGGAGCGGATCATCACAACATCGAGCCGCTACTGGCTTTCATGCGGTCATAACGAAGGATGCGCCGAGCGCGTTAGCGGGCTCGTACCCACCCCGTCGCCAGCGCGGAGGCGAATTCGGGATAGCCGTTGCGGCGCGCCAGCGCGGCCATCGCTTCGTGATCGTAGGGCACATGCCGGAAGGTGACGTGCCATGCGCCGTCGACCAGTTCCAGCACCGCGTAGCGCGCATCCGGCGTGCCGGCCTCGATCAGATGCGGATAGGGCACGTTGTAGGAAAAGCCGGGAACGCCGACACTGCCGGGATTGACCACCATGCGGCCGTCGCTGAGCCGGACCGCGCGCGCGATATGGGTATGGGCGCACAGAACAAGCGACTGCGAAATGCCTTCCGCTTCCTTCTCGATGGCATCCAGCGCCGACAGCGTGACCGAGCCGTCGGGCATTACCGTCTCCAGCCAGTAGAGATCGTCATTGCCGGGCGTGGCGTGGCAGAGAAACACCTGATCGCGGAAGATTCGCGTCGGTGGGATGGTCCGCAACCAGGCGAGATGTTTCTCGTTAAGCTGCGCGTAGGCGGGCCGGTCCCACGATCCCATCCGCTCCGGCGGCCGGTCGATCAGACAGCGGTCGTGATTGCCCAGCACATGGACGGCGTCGAGCGCCATCAGCGCATCCATCGTCCGCCCCGCTTCGAGCGGGCTGCTGGCCATGTCGCCGAGGTTGACGATCGCATCGATGCCCTGGACGCGGATATCGGCGATGACAGCTTCGAGGGCGAGATGGTTTCCGTGCACATCGGCGATCGCGGCAAAGCGCATGGCTGCTCCTGTTCGGGTCTAGCCCGGCGGGGTGCCGTTGGCCTCAAGCACGTGTCCTGCCAGATACAGCGATCCCGTGATCAGGATACGCGGCGGCACCTCATAGGCCAGCCGCGCCAGCGAGCGCAAGGCGGCCTCGACACCGCCCAGAGTTTCCACCCGCATCCCGAGCGCGCGGGCGGCGTCCGCCAGCCGGTCAGG
Source organism: Bradyrhizobium sp. (assembly GCF_030693485.1). Lineage (GTDB taxonomy): Bacteria > Pseudomonadota > Alphaproteobacteria > Rhizobiales > Xanthobacteraceae > Bradyrhizobium. Next base: position 7,277 of record NZ_JAUYAN010000268.1, read on the forward strand.
CGACATCGCGTTGTCGACACCCGGAATCGGCACCGCGATGATGTGGCGGGTGAGGCCGGCGAAATTGGCGAGAAACGCGCCGGCATCCTTGTTGGCCATCATGCCTGTTATCACCACCAGCGGCCGCGATACCCGCTCTTCGAGATCGCCGAGCGCATCAGCGACCACGCGTCCGCCCTCGGCATTGTGTCCGCCGTCGAGCCAGACCTCGCAGCCCGGCGGCGCCTGGTCGACCAGCGCGCCGGACGCCAGCCGCTGCATCCGCGCCGGCCATTCGGCGCTGACGATGCCGGCCTCGAACGCTGCGCTGTCGACCTTCAATGTATCCAGCGCGCGCAACGTGGCGATGGCGAGCCCGGCATTGTCGAACTGATGCCGTCCGAACAATTTTGGCGCCGCCAAATCCATCAACCCGCGTTCATCCTGATAGACCAGTCGCCCGCGCTCGACCCCGACATGCCACTCCTGCCCCGCGCTATACAGCGGCGCGTGCATGCGCCTGGCCTGCGCCTCGATGATGGTGGCGGCGTCGGGCGATTGCTCCGCGCAGATCACCGGCACGTGGCGCTTGATGATGGCGGCCTTTTCCCCGGCGATCGTCGTCAGCGTGTCGCCGAGAAACTCGGTGTGGTCCAGGCTGACAGGCGCGATCACGGTCACCAGCGGCGACTCGATCACATTGGTGGCGTCGAGCCGGCCGCCGAGGCCGACTTCCAGCAGCACCAAATCGGCCGGATGCTGCGCGAACAGGCAGAACGCCGCCGCGGTTTGGATTTCGAAAAAGGTGATGGGCGCGCCGGCATTGGCCTGCTCGCAATGCTCCAGCACCGCGCGCAGTTCTTCGTCGCCGACCAGCGCGCCCCCGCCGGCTGCGCCGAGGCGAAAGCATTCGTTGATCCGCACCAGGGAGGGCGAAGTGTAGACGTGAACGCGCAGGTGGGCGGCTTCCAGGATCGCGCGCAAATAGGCGATCGTCGAACCCTTGCCATTGGTGCCGGCGACATGAATCACCGGCGGCAGATTGCGTTCGGGATGGCCGAGCCGCTGCAGCAGCAGCTGCATCCGCTCCAGACCAAGATCGATGCGGTTGGGATGCAGTGCGGACAGCCGCGCGATCAATTCGCCGAGCGGCTGACCCCGTCTGGCCGCTTGTGCGTTCACGCCTGGGGTGCTGCCGGCGCCGCATCCGCACCGGAGGCGATCTGGGCGGGCTCGATCACGGGGGTTGCGGGCCTCGCGGCGGTTTCCACCGCCGGCGCTTTCGTCAGCAGCCGGCACAGCCGCGCCAGCGTCGGGCGAAGGTCATGGCGATGCACCACCATGTCGACCATGCCGTGGTCTTTCAGATATTCGGCGCGCTGAAACCCTTCCGGCAATTTCTCGCGGATGGTCTGCTCGATCACGCGCGCGCCGGCAAAGCCGATCAGCGCGCCGGGCTCGGCGATCTGCACGTCGCCCAGCATGGCATAGGAGGCGGTGACGCCGCCGGTGGTCGGGTTGGTCAACACCACGATATAGGGCTGTTTGGTTTCGCGCAGCATCTGCACGCCGACGGTGGTGCGCGGCATCTGCATCAGCGACAGGATGCCTTCCTGCATGCGGGCGCCGCCGGAGGCCGCGAACACGATGAACGGCGATTTCTTTTCGACCGCGAGTTCGAGCCCGCGCACGATCGCCTCTCCCGCGGCCATGCCGAGCGAGCCGCCCATGAAATCGAAATCCTGCACCGCGATCACGACACCGGCGCCCTCGAGCTTGCCGTAGCCGACCTTGATGGCGTCGTTCAGGCCGGTCCGGGCGCGCGCATCCTTGATGCGGTCGGCATATTTGCGCTCGTCGCGGAATTTCAGGGGATCGGCCGTCACCTCGGGCAGCGCCACGTCGAACCAGGTCTCGTTGTCGAACACCGATTTCAGCCGCGCCACCGCGCCCATGCGCATGTGGTAGTTCGAGCCGGGGATCACGAACTGGTTGGCCTCGACGTCCTTGTAGAACACCAGCTGGCCGGAATCCGGGCACTTGATCCACAGATTCTCCGGCGTCTCGCGACGCAGGATGTTGCGGATCTTCGGCCGGACGACGTTGGTGAGCCAATTCATGCTTCGCTCCGAAATGCGGTCTCTATCGTTTTGACGCGTTTTCTTGACGCGAACCGGTACCCACTTCGCTTGAAAACGCTATGGGACGCACTGCCTGGATTATATGGCGGTGCGGGCATTCCCCGGCAAGCCGCCGCTAAAGGTCTATCTCCACCGCAATTGTGGCTTATTCGGCGGCCTGCTTGGCTCCCCGGACCCCTTGGGCCAGAGCGGACACCAGATCGGCTACCGCCCGAACGGTTTTCGCGGTCGCCTTGCCCTCGGCATCGAGGCTGCCGGCCAGGGCATCGACCAGCGCGGTGCCGACCACGGCGCCATCGGCGGTCTCCGCGATGCCGCGGGCGGCCTCCGGGGTTCGGATGCCGAAGCCGACGCAAACCGGCAATTTGGTGTGCCGCTTGATGCGGGCGACGGCTTCGCCGACCACGGCGGTATCGGCGCTGGCGCTGCCGGTGATGCCCGTGATCGAGACGTAATAGACAAAGCCGGAAGTGTTGGCGAGCACCGCGGGCAGCCGCCTGTCATCGGTGGTCGGCGTCGCCAGCCGGATGAAATTCAGTCCCGCCTTCATCGCCGGCAGGCACAATTCGGCGTCTTCCTCCGGCGGCAGGTCGACGATGATCAGCCCGTCGACCCCGGCGGATTTCGCGTCGACGAGAAACTTGTCGACGCCGTAGATGTAGATCGGATTGTAGTAACCCATCAGCACCAGCGGCGTCGCGTTGTCGCCTTTGCGAAACTCGCCGACCATCGCCAGCGTTTTCTTCAGCGTCATGCCGGCCTTCAGCGCACGCAGGCCCGCCGCCTGAATCGACGGACCATCCGCCATCGGATCGGTAAAGGGCATGCCGATCTCGATGATGTCGGCGCCGGCTTTCGGCAGCGCCGTGATGATCTCGAGCGCGGTCGCGGGATCGGGATCGCCGGCCATCAGGAAGGTGACAAAGGCCGAACGGCCCTGCCTTTTCAGCTCGGCGAAGCGGGTGTCGATGCGGGTGGTCATGATCGAGTTCCAAAACCGCGCAGCGCGCCGTGTGAGAGACCGATGCAAGAAGCGATCATATCTTCTGGCCCTTCAAAATCTCCGCCACTTGCGGAATGTCCTTGTCGCCGCGGCCGGAGAGGTTGACCACCATCAGGTGATCCCGAGGCCGCTTCGGCGCGAGCTCCATCACCTTGGCGATGGCGTGCGCCGTTTCCAGCGCGGGGATGATACCTTCCTGCCGCGACAGCAGCTGGAACGCGGCCAGCGCCTCGTCGTCGGTGGCGCTGAGATAGGTGACGCGCTTGGTCTCGTAGAGCCAGGAATGCTCCGGGCCGATGCCGGGATAGTCCAGTCCCGCCGAAATCGAATGCGCGTCCTGGATCTGGCCGTCATCGTCCATCAGCAAATAAGTGCGGTTGCCGTGCAGCACGCCGGCCCTGCCGCCCGCGATCGAGGCCGCGTGCAGCTGCGTCAGGCCGTGACCCGCCGCCTCCACGCCGAAGATCTCGACGCCGGGATCATCGAGAAACGGATGAAACAAGCCGATGGCATTGGAGCCGCCGCCGATGCAGGCGACCAGCGAATCCGGCAGCCGGCCCTCGGCTTCCTGCATCTGGGCGCGGGTCTCGACGCCGATGATCGACTGGAAGTCGCGCACCATCATCGGATAGGGATGCGGGCCGGCGACGGTGCCGATGCAGTAAAACGTATCATGCACGTTGGTGACCCAGTCGCGCAGCGCCTCATTCATCGCGTCCTTCAGCGTGCGCGTGCCCGACTGCACCGGGATGACCCTGGCGCCCAGCGTCTCCATCCGGAATACGTTGGGCGCCTGACGCGCGACGTCGACCGCGCCCATATAGACGATGCATTCGAGCCCGAACCGCGCGCACAAAGTGGCGGTGGCGACACCGTGCTGGCCGGCGCCGGTCTCGGCGATGATGCGCTTCTTGCCCATCCGCCGCGCCACCATGATCTGGCCGAGCACATTGTTGACCTTGTGCGAGCCGGTGTGGTTGAGCTCCTCGCGCTTGAAATAGATCTTGGCGCCGCCAAGATGCCCGGTCAGGCGCTCGGCGAAGTAAAGCGGCGACGGCCGCCCGACATAATGCTTGAGGTAGCCGTTCATTTCGGCGTGGAAGGCCGGATCGGCCTTGGCCGCGGCATAGGCCTTTTCCAGCTCGAGGATCAGCGGCATCAGCGTTTCCGCGACGAAGCGGCCGCCGAAATTGCCGAAATGCCCGGTGTCGTCAGGGCCGCTGCGGAAGGAATTCGGAAGATTGGGATTCATCGGACCATCAACTCTTGTTGGCGCGTCGCGCTGCCTCTGCTCCCTCTCCCCGCCCTTGCGGGGAGAGGGTTGGGGTGAGGGGCTCTTTCGGCAAATTCGGTGACAGATGTGAACGCTGTGAGTCCCCCTCACCCGGATCGCAAGCGCGATCCGACCTCTCCCCGTAAACGGGGAGAGGTGAAGTAAGTTCGGTGGCGCGCGCGGCGCGAATGAAATGGCGGATCATCTCGGGATCCTTGATGCCGGAGGCGCGCTCGACGCCGGAGGACACATCGACGCCGCCGGCGCGGGTGACGCGGACGGCTTCCGCGACATTGCCGGCATGCAGGCCGCCCGAGACCATGAAAGGCAGCTTGAGATCGAGATGTTCCAGCACATGCCAGTCGAACACCGCGCCGAGGCCGCCCGGACGCGTGGCGTCCCTGGGCGGGCGGGCATCGAACAGGATGCGATCGGCGACCGCGGCATAGCCAGGCAACGGCGCGAGGTCGGCCACGGTCTCCACCGCCATCGCCTTCATGACCGGCAATCCGAAGGCCTGCTTGATGTCGCGCAGCCGCGCCACGGTCTCCTTGCCATGCACCTGCAAAATATCCGGCCGCAGCGCCTCGACGATATTGGCGAGCGTGGCGTCGTCGGCATCGACCGTGAGCGCCACCTTTGTCGCGCGGCCCCTGGCCTGCTGGCCGAGTTCGCGCGCGGCTTCCAGGCTGATGTGCCGGGGCGAGGGCGGAAAGAACACGAATCCGACCATGTCCGCGCCAGCCCGCAGCGCGACGTCGAGCGTCTCGCGCGTGGACAGGCCGCAGATTTTGACGATCAGGGACATGGTTTCAAAGCAGGCCGGTTTTCAAGGCACGGATACGGGCGCCAGCGACAGGACAGGCAAGGAAGCTGACGGGGCGGGTTCTACAACGTCGCGCCCTGCTTGTCTCGCCCGCCGGTCCCATAGGCGCCGCCCTGCGTCAACGCGGGAAGCCGCTGCAAATCGCCGCGCGGGGCCGTCACGCTCGCGCGCAGATCGGCCAGTTGCGCCCGCGCCGCCCGGGCGTCGGCCTCGTGCCGGCGCGCGGAACGCCGCCAGTGGCTCTGCCGGAACCAGGTCGCCGTGCCGCCCGCCGCCACGCCAAGGATCGCCACCACGATGATGACCACGAACAGCGGCAGCGTCACCGCGACCGTCGGAAAGGCGGAATTGAACGGATCGAACGACACCGTCACCAGATGGCGATTGGCGACCGCAAAGATCACGAAGAACAGGCCCAGCGGAATCAGCACCAGAGCGGAGAAGAATTTTCGCATGGTCATCTCTCGCGTTGACGGAGGCGGCCTGTGTCTCCCGCACCCTCGGCGGACTGAGTGCCGGTACGCGACGCCTAGGCGCCGGCCTCGGGAGCCGCGCCGTCGCGGTTCAGCCGTTCGCGCATTTCCTTGCCGGTCTTGAAAAACGGAACGCTCTTCTGATCGACCGGCACGTGTGCCCCGGTGCGCGGATTGCGTCCGGCGCGGGCGGGGCGATGCTTGACCGAGAACGCGCCGAACCCGCGCAGCTCGACCCGGTCGCCGCGCGCCAGGGCTGCCACGATCTCATCGAGGATCGCGTTCACGATATTCTCGACATCCCGCTGGTAGAGGTGCGGGTTGTGCTCGGCGATACGCTGAACAAGTTCGGATTTGATCATCGAGATTGGGACCCGGGAACATGCGGAAATGCATTTCCGTGAAAATGCCTTGAACTGTCAAGCCGCTAAATCGAATTTGGGCCTCGCGAAAGGGCGTGACAAACGGCCGGATTCAGGATTGCGAGGATACCCGCAGTGCGGGAAACGGGGCCGGCACCCGACCGAGGGTGATCAATTGGCCCCCGCGGGTTGCCACAATGCCAGCATTCCGTCGAGACCGAGGCGATCGACGGCCTGGACCAGGCCGGCATGCTCGACCTGACGCGCGATCACGCTCAACCCCAGCGCGTCCAGCGTAAAAGAGGCCGCCGTTCGCAAAAAAGTCAGATCGCCGAGTCGCGGTGTCAGCTTGAAGTCGCGCACCGGCAAATCGGGCTTGACGTTTTTCTGGGCAACCAGCCAGGCAATGGCGGTCTTCTCGTCGCCGAGCGCATCGACCAGCCTGAGTTCGACCGCCTGGCGGCCGGTGAAGATCCGCCCGTCCGCGACTTTTTCAAGCAAGGCATCGTCCATGCCGCGCCGTTGCTTCACGAGGCCGCGGAACCAGGCGTAGGAATCCTTGACCAGCGAATCCAGTGCAGCGCGCGCTTCCGGACTGGTCGGCTCAAATCCGTTGGGCGCGGCTTTCAGCGGCGAGGATTTCACCTCCTCGACCTTGATGCCGACGGTTTTCATCAACTCGCTGAAATTCGGATACTGGAACAGCACACCGATCGAGCCAACCAGCGAGCTTTGCTGCGCCACGATGTGATCGGCCGCGATCGCGGTGATGTAGCCGCCGGATGCCGCCAGTCCCTCGACCACCACCACCACCGGCTTCTTCGCCTTCAGGCGCACCAGCGCGTCGTAGAGTTGCTCGGAGCCGGCGGTGGTGCCGCCGGGTGAATTGATATGCACGACGACGGCCGCGGCGCTGGATTTTTCCAGCCGCTCCAGCGCCTCGACGCGTCCACTGTCGCTGCGAATCAGGCCATCGATCTTGACCCGTGCGATCGAGCCCGACGTGGTGAACGCGCCGCGGCCGGCCGGCGTCGCCACCACCGCAACCGTGACGATGGCCGCGATCACGACCAGGGCTGCGAGCACTCGCCAGAACGTCAGCTTGCGGCGAATCCGGCGGCGATCGACGATCACGTCTGAATCAAGCGACATCGAGAATTCTCCCAGCGAGCAGTCGTTGAGGGGCCGCACGGTATTCTCCGCGCAGCCCTAATATATCGTGCCTCAATTACATCAATTGCGATGCAATATGAAGAAAACAAGGCCCCGTCGTCGTTCCGGCGGACGCCGGAACCCATACTCCGCGGCAGCAATTGTCGCAGTAGGCGTCTGCCACGGCGTCCGTATCGACAGGACACGGCGTATGGATCCCGGCTCGCGCTCGCAAGGGCTCGCTTGGCCGGGACGACACCGTGGATACAAAAAAGGGCCCCGGTCGAAACCGGGGCCCGATTGATCGGAAACGAACAAGCGGAACTTACTTGTCGGTACGCTGCTTGAGCGCGGTGCCGAGAATGTCGCCCAGCGTCGCCCCCGAATCGGAGGAGCCGTATTGCGCGATGGCTTCCTTCTCTTCGGCGACTTCCAGCGCCTTGATCGAAACCTGCACCTTGCGGGCCTTCTTGTCGAACTGGATCACCCGCGCATCGACCTTTTCGCCGACGGCGAAACGCTCGGCGCGCTGATCTGAACGCTCACGCGCCAGTTCGGACCGCTTGATGAAGGTATTGAAGTCGGTGCCGGCGATCTTCACCTCGATGCCGCTTTCCTTCACTTCCAGCACTTCGCAGGTCACGACCGCGCCCTTCTTGACGTCGCCCGGCTCGGCGAAGGGGTCGCCTTCGAGCTGCTTGACGCCGAGCGAGATGCGCTCCTTTTCGACATCGACATCGAGCACGATGGCCTTGACCATGTCGCCCTTCTTGAAGTTGTCGATCACCTGCTCGCCCGGAAGCTTCCAGTCGAGGTCGGACAGATGGACCATGCCGTCGACATCGCCATCGAGACCCAGGAACAGGCCGAACTCGGTCTTGTTCTTGACTTCGCCTTCGACCGTGGCGCCGACCGGGAACTTCTCGACGAACACTTCCCAGGGATTGCGCATGGTCTGCTTGAGGCCGAGCGAAATGCGGCGCTTGACCGAATCGACCTCGAGAACCTGCACTTCGACTTCCTGCGAGGTCGAAACGATCTTGCCGGGATGCATGTTCTTCTTGGTCCACGACATTTCCGAGACGTGGATCAGGCCTTCGATGCCCGGCTCCAGTTCGACGAACGCGCCGTAGTCGGTGATGTTGGTGACGCGGCCGGTGAAGCGCGCATTGAGCGGATACTTGGCCTCGATGCCCTGCCACGGATCGTCCAGCAACTGCTTCATGCCGAGCGAAATGCGGTGGGTCTCGTGGTTGATCTTGATGATCTTGACCTTGACGGTCTGGCCGATGGTGAGCACTTCGGTCGGGTGATTGACCCGGCGCCAGGCGATGTCGGTGACGTGCAGCAGGCCGTCGATGCCGCCGAGGTCGACGAACGCACCGTAATCGGTGATGTTCTTGACGACGCCGTCGATGACCTGGCCCTCTTCGAGGTTCTGCACCAGTTCCTGGCGCTGTTCGGCGCGGGTCTCTTCGAGAACCGTGCGGCGCGACACCACGATGTTGCCGCGGCGGCGATCCATCTTGAGAATCTGGAACGGCTGCGAATTGTTCATCAGCGGCGCGACGTCGCGGATCGGGCGGATGTCGACCTGCGAGCGCGGCAGGAAGGCCACCGCGCCGTCGAGGTCGACGGTGAAGCCGCCCTTGACCTGGTTGAAGATGACGCCGTGAACCTTCTCGTTGTTGTTGAAGGCCTTCTCGAGCTTGCCCCAGCTCTCCTCGCGGCGCGCCTTGTCGCGCGACAGCACGGCTTCGCCGAGCGCATTCTCGATGCGGTCGAGGAACACCTCGACCTCGTCGCCTACCTTGAGTTCGCTTTCCTTGCCGGGCCCCGCGAATTCACGCAGCGCCACGCGGCCTTCGGTCTTCAGGCCGACGTCGATGACGGCCATGTCCTTCTCGATCGCAACAACGATGCCCTTGATGACGGAGCTTTCCTGCAGATTGCCGCCGGCAAAGGATTCATCGAGCATCGCGGCGAAATCGTCGCGGGAAGGGTTATAGGAAGTAGCAGTCGAAGCCATTTGTTCTCCAGATGCGGGTATCGCCGGCCATTCGGGTTAAAGGGCGTATCGGAAGGTGAAGTGTCAGGGTTCCGCAAACCCTGACGACCGCCCCGCAAAAAATCGCGAGAGCGGGCCGGCAGCATGCCTGCACGTTCGATACGTTGATTATCCGGAACCTGAACGAGGCAAGCGGCCTCGGGATCGATGTTCAAGACCTGGAGCGGGCTTTCCTCCAATGACGGCAGCGGTTTCGTTTGAGGAGCACTCAAACCCGATGCCGGCCCGCTCGGACGGCCTCGACAATGTCGATGGCGGCCCGGACGCCGCTTTCTATATCCAAATGCGAGTTATCGAGCAAGTGTGCATCCGCGGCCGCTTTCAGAGGCGCCGCGGCCCGGTTCTGGTCGCGCTCGTCGCGCCTGAGGATATCCGCCAGCACCGCGGCCTCGTCGGCGGGTTCGCCTCGCGCCAGCGCTTCCAGGGTCCGGCGCCGGGCCCGGACTCTGGGGTCGGCGATGACGAAAATCTTCACGTCGGCATGCGGGCAGATCACGGTGCCGATATCGCGGCCATCGAGCACCGCGCCGGGCGGATCGGCCGCGAACTGCCGCTGAAAATTGATCAATGCTTCCCGCACCCTGGGGATGGCCGAGACGACCGAGGCGGCCTCGCCCACCAATTGGGTTTTTAAAGCCGGATTTCCGAACTTTTCGGGATCGAGTTCCAGCGCGGCGGCGACCGCGAGGTTCTCGTCGGTGAGGTCGGCGCCGGCATCCAGCAGGGCCTTGGCCACCGCGCGGTAGATCACGCCGGTATCAAGATGACGGTAGTGGTAATGATGGGCGAGCCGTTTGCCGAGCGTGCCCTTGCCCGAGGCTGCGGGTCCGTCGATGGCGATGATCATGAGAACTCCGCGCCAAGCCCGCGCATCATCGGGATGAAATCCGGAAAGCTGGTGGCGATGAAGGCGGTGTCGTCGACCTTGACCGGCTTGTCGGAGGCAAGCCCCATCACCAGCGCCGACATCGCGATGCGGTGATCCATGTGGGTGGCGACCAGGCCGCCGCCGGGCACATGGCCCTTGCCTTCGACAATCAGATCATCGCCCACGATCTCGACCTGGACGCCGTTGACGCGCAGCATGGCGGCGGTGGCTTCCAGCCGGTCGGATTCCTTGACCCGCAGTTCCTGCAGGCCGCGCATGATGGTGGTGCCTTCGGCGAAGGCGGCCGCCACCGCCAGCACCAGATATTCGTCGATCATCGAGGGCGCGCGCTCCGGCGGCACCTCGACGCCACGCAGTTTCGAGGCGCGGACCCGGAACCGGGCCATCGGCTCGCCGGCGTCGCCGCGAACCTCGCTTTCCTCGATCGACGCGCCCATCTCGCGCAGCGTCGTAAACAGGCCGGTGCGCAGCGGATTGGTCATGACGTCGGACAGAATGAGATCCGAGCCCTCGACGATCAGGGCCGCCACGATCGGGAACGCCGCCGACGACGGGTCCGCCGGCACCACGACACCGGCGCCGTGCAGCTCCGGCTGGCCTGTCAGCGCGATCTTGCGGCCGTGGCCGCCCTCAGGCGTTGAGACGATCTCCGCCCCAAAGTGCTTCAGCATCAGTTCGGTGTGGTCGCGGCTGGCTTCGGTCTCGATCACGGTGGTGATTCCCGGCGCGGCCAGCCCCGCCAGCAGCACCGCGGACTTGATCTGGGCCGAGGCCACCGGGGTGCGGTACAGGATCGGCAGCGGATCGCGCGCGCCGGTGAGGGTCAGCGGCAGGCGGCCGCCTTCCCCGCTGCTGCCGACGGTGGCGCCCATCAGGCCCAGCGGATCGAGTATCCGCCGCATCGGCCGCGAGCGCAGCGAGGCGTCGCCGTCGAAGATCGCCGTGATCGGGCTGCCGGCGACCGCTCCCATCACCAGCCGGCAGCCGGTGCCGGAATTGCCGAAATCGAGCGGCGCTTGCGGCTGCGCGAACCCGGCCACGCCAACCCCGCGCACAACCCACGCAAACGGGCCGGTCCGTTCCACTCTTGCGCCCAGCGCCCGCATCGATTTGGCGGTGTTGAGTACGTCTTCGCCCTCGAGCAGGCCGGAAATCCGGGTTTCGCCGACCGCCAGTGCGCCCAGAATCAGGGCCCGGTGCGAAATCGATTTGTCGCCGGGAACGCGGACTTTCCCGGTCAGGGGACCGCTGGCGCGGGATTCAAGCGGCGTGGGCTGGTCAGATTGGGTCAAGATTGTGTCCTCTGCGCGGGCGCAGGTACCACATGACCCGCGCCGCGTCACGCCGCCGTCGGAATGCCCGCACAGCGCTATTGACAGGGCCGCGTCAACTAGCCAAGTGAAGCACCGTTTTTCGACAAATTCCCAGGACTCCCCACGTGGCCAAATCCGATCTCGGAACCAAACGCATTTGCCCGACGACGGGTAAGAAGTTTTACGACCTCAACAAGAACCCGGTGATCTCACCCTACACCGGCGAGGTGGTGCCGATCGCGCCGATTCCGCCGCCCCGGACCCGTGCCGACGCCGCGGCGCGCGCCGCTGCAGCCGCATCCGCCGCTTCAGCCGCCGAAGCTGTGGAGCCCGCCGAAGCCGAAGAATTGGTGCCGCTCGAGGAGGCCGATGCCGAGGAAAATACCGGCAAGGTGAAGGCCGCCGTTCCGGAGTCCGAGGACGACATCGAGATCGACGAGACCATCGAAGACGACGATGATGACGATTCGACCTTCATCGCCGACGAGGAAGAAGGCGACGAGGACGTCACCGACATCATCGGCGACGTCGGCAGCGACGAAGAGACTTGAGATCGACCCTGAACTGTGTTCAGGGTTTTTCCCCGCGAGTCGCCCAAGGCACGCGGGAAAGTTAAGGGGCCATAGCTCAGCTGGGAGAGCGCTTGCATGGCATGCAAGAGGTCGGCGGTTCGATCCCGCCTGGCTCCACCACGCTTCGCCCTTCGGGCTACGCGTGGCGCAGCCACGCAAGAGCCTGAAGGGCGAAGCGTGGTGCCCGGCGTAGCCCTCTTGGGCGAAGACGGGCTGGAAGTACCCACCCGACACCATCTACCATCCAGGCTCACCTTCATGTGAGCGCCCATGTGGTACGTCTACATCATCCGCAGCATCAATTCTCCGGAACAGGAATACATCGGCGCAACCGCCGATCTGAAGCGACGGCTGGCAGAGCATAATGCCGGCAAATCCGCGCACACCGCCAAATTCAAGCCTTGGCAGATAGTCTGGTATTGCGCTTTCCCGGATAAGTTCAAGGCACTGGAATTTGAGAAATATCTCAAATCCCACTCCGGACGCGCCTTTGCGAAGAAGCGCCTGAGTGGCGCAGCCATGAAGTCGGAAGCGCCGAACGTACGCTGAAAACACCGGCCTGCGCGAATGACCGCCCCGCCTACTCCCCCAGCACCACATTGAGCCGGTCGCGCAGCGCCACCAGTTCGTTCTTCATCGCCAACAGCTCGGCGACCGAGCAATTTGAGGCCGCAAGGATGGCCTGCGGCACCGCCCTGGCTTTTTCCTTGAGCGCCTGCCCCTTCGGCGTCAGTGCGATCAGCACCTGGCGCTCGTCTTCGGTGCTGCGGGTGCGCCTGACCAATTCCGCCGCTTCCAGCCGTTTGAGCAGCGGGGTGAGCGTGCCGGAATCCAGCATGAGCCGTTCGCCGATATCCGTGACCGGGACGCCGCCACGCTGGACGGCGCGCTCGACGTCAAGCTCGCTAACCCGAAGGAACTGGGCGGCGGCGGCGGCGCCGGCAATAATCCCGAGCAGCTTTTCGCCGCCGGCTATGCCGCCTGCTTCATCGGCGCGATGAAGTTCGTCGCTTCCCAGGGCGGCCCGAAGGTGCCCGCCGATGCGTCGGTGACCTCGACGGTCGGCATCGGACCGCGCGCGGCCGGCGGTTTCGGCCTCGACATCGACCTCGAAATCTCGCTGCCCGGCGTTTCGCGCGCGGAAGCCGAGGCGCTGGTGGCGAAGGCGCACCAGGTGTGCCCCTATTCCAACGCCACCCGCGGCAATGTCGATGTGCGCCTGAAGGTCGCGTAACTCCGACGCCGAATGGCCCGCCGACGTCGATCGGCGGGCCGCCGCACCGGCATTCGACATGCATCCCGGTGCGGGAAGGCATTCGCCTGCGCATTTGCGCAGCAGCCCGCCTGATGCTTAATGGCCGCGACGTTCCCTTAAAACCTCGCAAGAAACGGCCAAGAAGCCCCCATGACGACTGAACCTGCTCCCGGCGCGATGACCGGACTCCGCGTGATCGATTTGACGCGCGTGCTCGGCGGACCCTATTGCACCCAGATCCTCGCCGACCACGGCGCCGACGTGATCAAGGTCGAGCCGCCCGCCGGCGACGAGGTGCGCGACTGGGGCCCTCCGTTCCACGGCGAAGACGCGGCCTATTTCGTCGGCATCAATCGCAACAAGCGCTCGATCGGGCTCGACCTCGCTTCCGAAGGCGGCCGCGTGGTGCTGCTGAAGATGCTGGAGAGCGCCGACGTCCTGATCGAGAATTTCAAGCCGGGCACGCTCGACAAATGGGGCATCGGCAACGACGTGCTGCGCGCGAAATTTCCGAAGCTGGTGCACTGCCGGATCTCCGGCTTCGGCGCCGACGGCCCGCGCGGCGGCAATCCCGGCTATGACGCCATCATCCAGGCCATGACCGGCATGATCGCCGCGACCGGCTCGCCGCAGAGCGGGCCGATGCGGATCGGCGTCCCCCTGGTCGACATCACCACCGGGCTTTATGCCGCGATCGGCATCCTGATGGCGCTGTCGGAGCGGCAGCGATCCGGCGTCGGGCAGTTTCTCGAGACCACGCTGTACGAAACCGGCCTCGCCATCATGCATCCGCATGCGGCGAATTATTTCATGCACGGCAAGCCGCCGAGCCTGACCGGCAACGAGCATCCCAATCTGGTGCCCTACGCGATCTTCCCCACCCGGACCGACAATATCTTCATCGGCGTCGGCAATGACGGCACCTTCCGCAAGCTGGCCAAGGAGATCGGCAAGCCGGAACTCGGCACCGATCCGCGCTTCGCCCGCAACAAGGACCGCATCGCCAACCGCGATGCGCTGCGCGCCGAGCTCGCCGCCGTGTTCAGCCAGCACGACGCCGGCCCGCTGTGCGATCGCCTGCTCGCCGCCGGCCTGCCGGCGGGTCCGGTGCAGTCGATCGACCAGGCGCTCACCAGCGCCCACACCCTGCACCGCGGCGATGTCATCGAAAAGGACTGGTACAAGGGGGTCGCCTCGCCGATCCGCCTGTCGCGCAGCAAGCCGAGCCTGCGCCGCACCCCGCCGAAATTCAGCCAGCACACCGCCGAGGTGCTGGGCGAGTTCGGGTATTCGACAAGCGAGATCGAGACCCTGGTCGCCGGGGGCGCGGTCTGCGGCAGCGAACGGAAGCGCTGATAACCCACCCTCTTTTGTCGTCCCTGCGAAGGCGGGGGGACCCATCATCCCGGACGTCGGTTGTTGCCGGAGGTGTCCGCCTCCGCACCCGAACGACGGGCCGGGACGTATGGATCCCGGCGCGCAACTCACAAGCGTTCGCTTGGCCTGGACGACAGGAGAGATTGACCCGCCTATTTTCCGACTTTCCCTCGCCGCCGCTTCCCCCATAACGCGCTTTCGCATATACGGTCATTTGCACGTCATCCAGCGCTGTTAACGCGCGAAACGAAGATGATGATCCAACCGGGAGGGATTCTTATGATGCTACGACATTTCGGCCTTGCCACGACGCTGTCGGCCACGCTGGCGCTCGCAACGCCCGCTTACGCCGCGACCGAGCTGCAGTGGTGGCACGCCATGACCGGCGCCAACAACGATGTCGTCAACAAGCTCGCGGCGGAATTCAACGCCAGCCAGTCGGACTACAAGGTGACGCCGTCCTTCAAGGGCGGCTATCCCGACACCATGAACGCCGGTATCGCCGCGTTCCGCGCCGGCAATGCGCCGCACATCATCCAGGTGTTCGAAGTCGGCACCGCCACGATGATGAGCGCCACCGGCGCCATCAAGCCGGTCTATCAGCTGATGAAGGACGCCGGCGAACCGTTCGATCCCAAGGCCTACCTGCCGACCATCACGGGCTACTACTCGACCTCCAAGGGCGACATGCTGTCGTTTCCCTTCAACTCGTCTTCGGCGGTGATGTGGATCAACAAGGATGAACTGAAGAAGGCCGGCATCGCCGAGATCCCGAAGACCTGGCCGGAAGTGTTCGCTGCCGCCAAGAAACTGAAAGCGGCAGGTCATGACACCTGCGGCTTTTCCAATGCCTGGGCGTCATGGGTTCATATCGAGCAGTTCTCCGCCTGGCATAATGTGGCGATCGGCACCAAGGCCAACGGGCTCGACGGCTTCGACACCGAGCTGAAGTTCAACTCGCCGCTGCACGTCAAGCACCTGCAGAACCTGATAGACCTGCAGAAAGACAAGACCTACGACTATGCCGGCCGCGCCAACGCCGGCGAGGCTCGCTTCGGCTCGGGCGAATGCGCGATCTTCCTGACTTCGTCGGGCTATTACGGCACTGCCAAGGGTACCGCCAAGTTCGACTTCACCTCGGCGCCGATGCCGTATTATCCCGATGCGACAGGAGCTCCACAGAACTCGATCATCGGCGGCGCTTCGCTGTGGGTGATGGGCGGCAAGAAGCCCGAAGAGTACAAGGGCGTCGCAAAATTCTTCGCGTTCCTCTCGGACACCAACCGCCAGGCCAGGCTGCACCAGGAATCCGGCTACCTGCCGATCACCAAGGCGGCCTATGAAAAGACCAAGGCCGACGGCTTCTACGAGAAGAATCCGATCCTGCAGACGCCGCTGCTGGAACTGACCAACAAGGAGCCGACCGAGAATTCGCGCGGCCTGCGCTTCGGCAACATGGTGCAGATGCGCGACGTCTGGGCCGAGGAGATCGAGGCGGCGCTCGCGGGCAAAAAGACCGCGCAGGAAGCCCTCGACGCGGCCGTATCTCGCGGCAATGCGATGTTGCGGACGTTTGAAAAGACGGCAAAGTAAGCCTTCGATAACAGCTCCCTCTCCGGTTCGGAGAGGGAGCTGTCGTCAGAATCCGGAACTCGCCAGCGAGTCGAGTCGACAAACCGCCCGAAACGGACAAGACTCCCTGAATGGAAAAGTCCGCGGTCTTCAACAACAGCAAGCTGCTTCCCTACGCGCTGCTCGCGCCGCAGCTCATTATCACATTCGTATTCTTCTACTGGCCAGCCAGCCAGGCGGTCCTGCAATCGTTCAAGCGCGAGGACGCCTTCGGCCTCGTTTCCGAATTCGTCGGCCTGGAGAATTACCAGGCGCTGTTCGCGCAGCCCGAATACTACAAATCGATGCTGACGACGCTGGTGTTCTCGACGCTGGTCGCGGCGCTGTCGCTCTCGATCGCGCTGTTGTTCGCAACCCAGGCCGACAAGAACCTCAAGGCGGCGCCGGTCTACAAGACCTTCATGATCTGGCCCTACGCGGTGGCGCCGGCGGTGGCCGGCGTGCTGTGGTTCTTCATCTTCCACCCGTCGCTCGGCACCCTGGCGCGGCCGCTGCGCGGAATGGGCCTCGACTGGAATCCGCTCCTGAACGGCAACCACGCCATGACCCTGGTTGTGATGTCCGCGGTGTGGAAACAGATCGCCTACAATTTCCTGTTCTTTCTCGCCGGACTGCAGTCGATCCCCAAAAGCGTGATCGAGGCCGGCGCGATCGACGGCGCGGGCCCGATGCGGCGGTTCTGGACCATCATCTTCCCGCTGCTGTCGCCGACCACCTTCTTTCTGCTGGTCGTGAACATCGTCTACGTCTTCTTCGACACCTTCGGCATCATCGACGCGGTGACCGGCGGCGGCCCGGCCGGGGCGACCACCACCATGGTCTACAAGGTCTATGCCGACGGCCGGCTCGGCGGCGATCTCGGAGGCTCGGCGGCGCAATCGGTGGTGCTGATGGTCATCGTCATCGCGCTGACCGCGATCCAGTTCAAGTATGTCGAGCGCAAGGTGCAGTACTGATGGTCGAGCATCGCCCGTGGAACGACATCATCGCCTACGCCATCCTCACCCTCGGCGTCTTCATCGTCGCGTTTCCGGTCTATGTCGCAATGATCGCCTCGACCCATGACGCCGCGACCGTGGTCGGCGGACGGATGCCGATGTCGCCGGGCGGCCAGGCGCTCGAAAATTACTACCGCGCCATCTTCGTCGGCGGCTCCCGCACCGCGCCCGAGCCGGTCGGCCGTCTGCTGATGAATTCCTTCATCTCCGCGATCGGCATCGCGGTGGGCAAGATCTGTATTTCGATCCTGTCCGCCTACGCCGTGGTGTATTTCCGCTTTCCGTTCCGCAAGACCGCGTTCTGGATCATCTTCGTTACCCTGATGCTGCCGGTCGAGGTCCGCATCTATCCGACCTACAAGGTGGTCGCCGACCTGCGCATGCTCGATACCTATGCCGGGCTGATCCTGCCGCTGATCGCGTCGGCGACCGGCACGCTGCTGTTCAGGCAGTTCTTCATGACGGTACCGGACGAGTTGCTGGAAGCCTCGCGCATCGACGGCGCCGGACCGTTCCGGTTTTTCTGGGATACCCTGCTGCCGCTGTCGGTCACGACGATCTCCGCTCTGTTCGTGATTCAGTTCATCTATGGCTGGAACCAGTATCTGTGGCCGTTGCTGATCACCACGCAGGATTCGATGCAGACCATCGTCACCGGCATCAAGAAGATGCTCGTCACGACGGATGAACTTGCGGAATGGCAGCTGGCGATGGCGACCGCCGTCCTCGCCATGCTGCCGCCGGTGGCGGTGGTGGTATTCATGCAACGGCTGTTCGTGCGCGGCCTGGTCGAGACCGAGAAGTAGGACCGAGATGGCCAACGTAGTTCTCCGCGACGTCCGCAAAACCTACGCCGGTGGCTTCGAGGCCATCAAGGGCATCGACTTCGAAGTCGGCGACGGCCAGTTCTGCGTGCTGGTCGGCCCCTCCGGCTGCGGCAAGTCCACGCTGCTGCGCATGGTCGCCGGCCTCGAAACCATCACGTCAGGCGACATCGATATCGGCGGACGCATTGTCAACCAGGTCGAGCCGGCCGACCGCGACATCGCCATGGTGTTCCAGAACTACGCGCTCTATCCGCATATGAGCGTCTACAACAACATGGCCTACGGCCTGCGCAACCGGCGCATGCCGGAGCCCGAGATCGACACCAGGGTGCAGGAAGCCGCCCGCATTCTCGAACTCGGCACCATGCTCGATCGCAAGCCGAAGCAGCTCTCCGGCGGCCAGCGCCAGCGCGTCGCGATGGGCCGCGCCATCGTGCGCCAGCCGAAGGTGTTCCTGTTCGACGAGCCGCTGTCGAACCTCGATGCCAAGCTGCGCATCGCCATGCGCGTCGAGATTCGCAAATTGCAGCGGCGATTGAAGACCACCTCGATCTACGTCACCCACGACCAGCTCGAGGCGATGACGCTGGCCGATATTCTCGTGGTCATGAACAGCGGCCGGGTCGAGCAGATCGGCAATCCGCTCGACATCTATCAGAAGCCCGCCACCACTTTCGTCGCCTCCTTCATCGGCGCGCCGCCGATGAATCTGATGCCGCTGAGGGCCGACGAAATCAGGGCGCAATTCGCCGGCGACAGCCGCGCCGGCAGCGAAGCCGGCATCCTCGGAATCCGGCCCGAGGATTTTGTCATATCGAGCGAGACCATTGCCGGCGGCATCGCGCTCGACCTCACGGTGGAAGCGATCGAGCGGGTCGGGGCCGAGACCTTCATCTACGGCACCCGCCAGCACGAAATCCAGGGCGTCGCCGCCAACCCCGGCGACCTGCCGCCGGGCGAGGTGATCGTGCGGATCCCCGGCGCGGTCGCGCCCGCCATCGGCGAGCGAATCAAGGCGGTGGCCCCGCGCGAGAACCTGCATCTGTTCAGCGCCGACGGGCGGAAGCGGATCGATCTCTGATTGTCATTCCGGGGCATCGCGCAGCGATGAACCCGGAATCTCGCGGTACGATCTCGTCATTCCGGGTTCGCACTTCGCGCGCCGCGGAATGACGATAAAGAGCCAATTTGTCGCGGTTCCCCAAGAGCTTGAACGCTCCGCAAATATGCCCATATTGTTGAGGACCGGAGGGCAAACACGCCAGCCGGTTGCCATGGGGCGCCGCAAGGGCCCTGAAATGCCAAAGTCGCTTCGAGAGGGCTTTGTAAACTATGTCTCGTGTTCCATCGTTATCCAGTCCGTTCCTGCTTGGCTTCGACGAGATCGAGCGTGCGCTCGATCGCGTCGTCAAGGGTGCCGACGGTTATCCTCCCTACAACATCGAGCGCTGCGACCGCAGCAATGGTGCGCCCGAATGCCTGCGGATCACGCTGGCTGTGGCGGGCTTCACCCGTGATCAACTCGATGTAACCATTGAGGAAAACCAGCTCGTCATCCGCGGCCGCCAGCAGGACGACAAGGTCCGGCAATACATCCATCGCGGCATCGCCGCCCGCCACTTCCAGCGCACCTTCGTGCTGGCGGAGGGGATGCAGGTGCTGGGCGCGGACCTGAAGAACGGGCTGTTGTCGATCGACCTCGCCAGGCCGGAACCTGAAAAGGTCGTTAAGACAATTGCTATCAATGAGCACGAATAATGGAACGAGTAGCGGACTCGACCGCTTAGTCTGACAGAGGAGTCGAGACCATGACTGATGCTGGTGTTGTGTTTGAAACCGAAACCGTCTCCACCGAGACGCTGGCTACCCTGGGCGAGGGCCATATCGCCTATGTGAAGCAGATCCGTTCCGAGGACGTCCCGGGGCTGTTTCCGCAGGCGCCGAAGATCGCGCCGGGCCTGAAGCTGTTCGCGCTGCATGCCGCCGACGGCACGCCGATCATGCTGACCGATAGCCGGGAAGCTGCGATCGCCAACGCATGGAGCAACGAATTGCAGGCTGTCAGCGTTCACTGACGGAGCGCTTGCTCCGTCCTGAACGCGACGCTTGCAGGTGTCACTGACGCAGCCGTTCGCGGCCGTGGAGGACAGATAAGAATTCACGATACGCGGGCCTTGCCTCGATTATATCGAGCCGATGTCCGCGTATTTTGTTTTGGGATTACGCCGCGCTCGTTGGCAGTAATCGCGAGCGCGTGGCCATCTAGAAAACCCGCGTCGCTTCGGCCTCGACCTGTTCGCGTATCAGCGGATGCAGCCCTTTACGGGTGGTGAGATCAACCTCGACACCGAGACTCTTCTCGAGCAATCGCTTGGCTGCCACCAGATCCAGCATGTTGAACCGTCCGCGCGGGTCATAATCGATGAACAAATCCACGTCGCTTGTGGTGCCGGCCTTGTTGCGAGCGGTCGAACCGAACAGGTAAAACGACGTCGCACCGAGCGCCTTGATGGCGGCGGCCTGATGGCGCAGTTTCCTGGGTGTTTCGGCCTTGGTCATGGGATGAGCATAGCACAATCTGTGCAAAACCCGGCAAAGCGCTTCGCGCCGCCTGCCTACGCCGCGCTCGCCGGCGGCAGCGCCAGCACCGAATAGATCGCCTGGGCATCGCGCGAGGCGCGCAGCTTCTTGGCGACGTCCTGGTCGCGCAGCAGCCGGGCGATCCGCGCCAGCGCCTTCAGGTGATCGGCGCCGGCGCCTTCCGGCGCCAGCAGCAGGAACACCAGATCGACCGGCTGGCCATCCATTGATTCGAAATCGATCGGGCGTTCAAGGCGTGCGAAAAGTCCGAACAGCTTTTCCAGCCTTGGGAGCTTGCCATGTGGAATGGCGACGCCATAGCCGACGGCGGTGGTGCCGAGCTTTTCCCGCTGCAGCAGGACCTCGAACACTGCGCGTTCGTTCTGCCCGGTCAGGCTGGCCGCCCGCGCCGCCAGTTCCTGCAGCGCCTGCTTCTTGCTGTTGACCTTCAACGCCGGGAGGATCGCCTCGGGTGCGACCAGATCGGTAATCATCATGGAACGTTCCGAGGTGAATTAAGCCGTCAGGTTGCGAAATAGGGTTTAGCGGGGCGACGTCAAGAACTTGGATCGCGGTAGCAGGCCTGTACCCGGCTGCCCATCAGGGCTTCTACGGGTCTTCTCCTACTCCACGCAACACCGGTGCCAACACCCTGGGCAGTTGTCCCCGGGGTCTCCTGCCCTTGAAGGCGGCGGACCATAGGGAGGCTCCCCGGGGGCGTCAATGCCGGTTGTGGCCGGCTTCTTGCCGGTTTCCCGGCTATCCCCCGGACGGTAGCACCGGAGGATCGATCCAGCCAACATTGCCGTCCGGGCGGCGGTAAATGATGTTCACCCGCCCGCTGGAGCCGTGCTGGAAGACCAGGCAGGCGGCGCCGGTCAGGTCCAGTTCCATCACCGCCTCGCTGACGGAAAACCGCTTCAGCGACGTGGTCGCCTCGGCAATGATGACCGGGCTGTAGCCGATCTCGTCGTGCTCGTCTTCGCCAGCCGGCGCCTCGATCACATAGCTCGGGACGTCGAAGGTCGGCGCGGTCAGTTCGGCCATCGCCACCGCTTCGGCATGCGACTTTCGCGCCGAACGATCCTTGAGCCGGCTCTTGTAGCGGCGCAGGCGCTTCTCGATCATCAGCAGCGCCTGGTCGGCGCTGGCATAGGCGTCGGCGGCATTGGAATCGGCTTCCAGCGTGATGCCGGAATCCAGATGCAGCGAGCAGTCGGTGCGGAAACCGAAACCGTCCTTGCTCAGCGTGATGTGGCCGGAATAGTTGCCGTCGAAGTACTTGCGCAGGACTTCATCGGTGCGTTCGCTGACGCGCCCTCGCAGGGCGTCGCCGACGTTGATGCTTTTTCCCGAGATCCGGAGAGTCATTTGATGCCTCGATTGGTCTGGAACGATACCGACACTATCCCGATTTGGCCGGGACGCAATCAGGCCGGGGCGGTGTCCCGGGACCGGTCGGAGGATGCGGCAGGCGCCGAAAGGGCATTACCGATCATGCTTTGCTTGTCACGGCGGCGTTGTACCGACGAGGGGATACGCATCGCCTCGCGGTACTTCGCAACCGTGCGACGGGCGATATCAATGCCGGAGACGCGCAATCGTTCCACGATGGTGTCGTCGGACAGAATTACGGCCGGATCTTCCGCATCGATCAGCTGCTTGATGTGATGCCGGACGGCCTCGGCCGAATGGGCTTCGCCGCCATCGGCCGACGCGATCGAGGCGGTGAAGAAATACTTCAACTCGAAACTGCCGCGATTTGTCGCCATGTATTTGTTGGCGGTGACCCGCGACACCGTCGATTCATGCATCTGGATGGCGTCCGCCACCGCTTTGAGATTGAGCGGCCGCAAATGCGCGACGCCGTGGGTAAAGAAGCCGTCCTGCTGGCGCACGATCTCGGTCGCGACCTTCAGAATGGTGCGGGCGCGCTGATCGAGCGCGCGCACCAGCCAGGTCGCGTTCTGCAGGCAATCGCTGAAATACGACTTGTCGCCGTCCTTGCGGATGTTCCTGGCCAGCTCGGTGTAATAAATCTGGTTGACCAGCACGCGCGGCAACGTGTCGCTGTTGAGTTCGACATGCCAGCCGCCATCGGGGCCCGGCCGCACATAGACATCCGGCACCATGGTCTGGGTCCGGGCCGAGCCGAATTTCAGGCCGGGCTTCGGGGTGAGTCTGCGAATTTCACCGATCATGTCGGTGATATCCTCATCATCGACGCCGCACAGTTTGCGCAGAGCGGCGATATCGCGCTTGGCCAGCAAATCGAGATGCTCGACCAACGCCCGCATCGCGGGATCGTAGCGGTTGAGCTCGCGCAGCTGGATTGCCAGGCATTCGCTGAGAGAGCGCGCACAGACGCCGGGCGGATCGAATTTCTGCAGCACGGCGAGCACCGCCTCGACGTCCGCCTGCGATGCCCCCAGTCGCTCGGCGGCCTGCCCCAGATCCGGCGGCAGATAGCCGGCCTCGTCGACCAGATCGATCAGATATTGCCCGATCATGCGCTGCGCCGGCGCGGTAAAGGCCACCGACAGCTGTTCGGCGAGATGGCTGCCGAGCGTCACTTCGGCGGCGACGAAGGCTTCCAGATTGTAGCTGTCGTCGTTGGAGGCGCCGCCGCCCCATTCGGTGTAGGCGGTCGGCGCCGCGTCCTGCGCGGTGCGCGCGGCGGCCTCGGCCGGCTCTTCGGTAAACACATTGTCGAGCGGGGTATCGAGGGTCTGCTCGATCTCGGAGCGGCTGCCGAGGTCGCGGTTCATCCAGTCTTCCTGCGGCGCCTCGAAGCCATCGCCGGCAGCCCCGCCGGTCATGTCGGACCGCTCGACGCCGCCATCGTCGCCGTAGCTAGCGCCCTGGTCGTCATGGCCGGAATATTCGCCGCGCTCGGCCGCGGGCTCGCCCGCCACAGGCGGTTCGGTGCCCTCGCTGGCGCGCTCCAGCAGCGGATTGCGCTCCAGTTCGTCTTCCACGAAGGCCGAAAGGTCGAGATTGGACAGTTGCAGCAGCTTGATCGCCTGCATCAGCTGCGGCGTCATCACCAGCGACTGGGACTGGCGGAACTCTAATCTCTGCGACAACGCCATGGCGAAAAGAACCGATCCACGAAAAGTTGGTCCGATTCTTGCTTAAACTAGTCCAAAGCCGATGTACACGGCTTGACGGACGGGAAAAAAGCACTTGAGGCGAAATCCAAAGCCAAGGTTAAGCTCAAGGTCAGGGTGCGGCTTTTAAAGCCAGGCTTACAGCCGGAATTCCTCGCCCAGATACAACCGCCGCACATCGGGATTGTTGACGATCTCTTCCGGATTGCCCTCGGTCAGAATCTCGCCAGCATAGACGATATAGGCGCGGTCGGTCAGCCCCAGCGTTTCCCGCACATTGTGGTCGGTGATCAGGACGCCGATGCCGCGATTGGTGAGGTGGCGGACCAGGGCCTGAATGTCACCTACCGCGATCGGATCGATGCCGGCGAACGGCTCGTCGAGCAGCATGTAATTCGGCCGGGTCGCCAGCGCGCGCGCGATCTCGACGCGGCGCCGTTCGCCGCCGGACAGCGCAATCGACGGGGTTTTACGCAACCGCGTGATGTTGAACTCGTCGAGCAGCGAATCGAGTTCTTTCTCGCGTTTTTTCTTCGAGGGCTCCACGACCTCCAGCACGGCGCGGATATTCTGCTCCACGGTGAGACCGCGGAAGATCGAGGCTTCCTGCGGCAGATAACCGATTCCGAGCCGGGCGCGCTGATACATCGGCAGCTTGGTGACGTCGTGGCCATCGAGCTCGATGGCGCCGCGGTCGGCCTTGATCAGGCCGGTGATCATGTAAAATACCGTGGTCTTGCCGGCGCCGTTCGGGCCCAGCAGGCCTACGGCCTCGCCGCGGCGGACATAGATGCTGACGCCGCGCACGACCTGCCGGCTGCCGAAACTCTTTTCCACGCTATGCACAGCCAGATAGCCGGCCCGTTTGGCCAGCCGCGGCGCGGTCGCGCCATTGACCTTGGCCTTGCCCTTTTCCTTGGCCTTCGGCGGTCGCGGCTTTTCCGGTTCGGGAGCCGGCGCGCCAGGTTGCGGCAGCGCGACGTCGTGGGCAATCGGGATCGCTTCTCGGGCCATCGGCGGCGCATCGCGCACCGGGCTGGTGAGCATGTCGCCGATGGTGTCGCCAAGCGCGGTAATATCCTCACGCGAGCGCGCAAATCCCCCCGGACCACGCTTGGCCGGCCGTCGACGAAACATGCCGAGTAAATCCACCATCCCCCGCTTCGCTCGAGCCTTTCACGGTGTCCCGCGGTGTGCCGCCGGCCCATCGACGGCCTCGGCAACATGAATGAACGGATGTCCCTTGTGCGGTGAAACACCCTCGATCTCAGGCATGGATCGCGCCGCCAGCCGAGCGGTAGATACAGGCTTGCCCCGCGAGCTTCAACCTCGCCACCGAGGCCTATCGTACAAGTGATTGATGTTATTTTGGTTTATTTGAGGGACCGGGCGCGAGCGCCGGCGCTGAACCCGGCATTCCGGGGATGCCCGGCGCTCCGCCGCCGCCGGAGGAAATGAACAGGCCCTGCACCCGGCCGCTGTCGGATTCGACGCGCGAGACACCGGTCGCCATGTCCACCATCAGCCGGTCGCCGCGCAGCACGTTCTTGCCCTGGGTCAGCACGATGCCGCCGAGCATGGTGATCATGTTGGCCCTGGTGTCGAACACCGCGGTTTCCCCGGTCACAACCTGGTCCTTCTGGGTCACCACCACATTGCCCTTGGCCTCGAGCCTGCGGATCGAGGAACTGCCGCCGGGACCCGGGCTCGCAGCCTGCATCGGCGCCGATTTGGCCGCCTTCGCATTGGCGCCCTTGGCGCCCGCGGCCGGCGCCGGGGCGGGCGTCGATGCCGAATCGTAGAACACCACGAGGCTCTTCGACGTCATCACGGTGTCGCCCTGGATCACTTTCACATTGCCGGCGAACGTCGCTTCCTTTTTCTTGTCGCGCATTTCGAGGCTGGCGGCCTCGATCTGGATCGGCTGGTCGCGGTTCTGCGAAAAACCCTGCATGGCGTTGGGCACGCCTGACATCGCGCTTTGCGCGGCGGCTTCGCCGGCGGCAAGCAGCGCCAGCGCGCAGGCGGCCATGCCGGCATAATGCGCGATCCGCTTCGTCGAAGTGCTGCGCTGTAAAAGCATCATCATCATCAGGATCATTTCGGGTTGGCCGACTTGCCGGACACCGATCGTGTCTTGGCAGATGAATTGGCAGATGAATTGGCAGATGGATTGGCAGAAGCCGCGGACTCGGGCGTCGCCGCCGCCTCCTCGGGAGCACCCAGATTATCCAGGTTCAGCACGACATTGCCTTCAAACCGCACCACCTCGCCTCCGTCGGTAATCCGCAGACGGTCGGCGCTCAGCGTGCCGTTGAGCAATTTGACGTCGACATGTTCTTCCGACGTCACCGTGCTCTTGCCGATATCGACCAGCGCCTGCGACATCCGGGCTTCATAGCCGCTGGAAGACTGCAGGAAGATATCCTTGCGCAGTTCCAGAAGCTGCGTCTTGGAGTTGAACAGCCCGCTGCGGGCATCGAGCGTGATGGACGTGGTGCGGTCTTCCATCAGCACCTTGGCGCGCAGCGTCCTGAGATCGACCTTGTCCGGATCGGTCACGTCCTGGGTCGCGGTCTTGGCCCAGACCTCGTAGGGCCGCTGATCCGGCGTGTAGCCGGCCAAATGCGGCGCTTCCATCGTGATCTTGGTGCCGGAAACCACCAGGTTTCCGATGTCGAGCGGCAGTTTCGGCAGCAGCATGCGGAATGGATTGTAGACCGAGATGAAGACGATCGCCGCCATCGACACGATCACGGTGGCCGGCACCGCGACGCGCAGAAACCGCACCATCCGGCTGTGGCGCGCCGCGATTCGAAAGCGGGCATCCATTCCGGCCTGATAGGGTGGATTTTGCACCGAATTCACCGCTGCTCCAGAACGCTGGGATATCAGGTCATCCTACCCGAAATCGCCGGAATTTGCAGCCCGACACTCGCCAGCAGTGTGACCGAAACGGGGCGGAGCGCCGCGGCATAGCGCCGTTGCAATCCTCAGGAATGGGCGAAAATGTCCTCGGTGTCCCAGCCCAGCAGGTCGAGCCTGACCCGCGCGGGGAGGAACCCGAAACAGGTCTGGGCGAGTTCCGTGCGTCCCTCGCGCGCCAGCATGCCGTCGAGCCGCTCGCGCAGGCCATGCAGATGCAGCACGTCGGAGGCGGCATAGGACAGCTGCGCCTCGCTCAGGCTCTGCGCGCCCCAGTCGCTCGACTGCTGGTGCTTCGACAGATCGATGTTGAGAATTTCACGCACCAGATCCTTCAGGCCATGACGGTCGGTATAGGTCCGGCACAGCCGCGAGGCGATCTTGGTGCAGTACACCGGCTGCGGCATCACGCCGAAGGCGTTGTAAAGCGCCGCAAGGTCGAACCGCGCGAAGTGGAAGATTTTCGTCACTTTCGGATTGCCCAGCAGCGCCTTCAAATTCGGCGCGTCGGTGTGATCCTTGCCATGATCTTTGGGGATCTGCACCACGTCGGCGCTGCCGTCGCCATTCGACAGCTGCACCACGCAGAGCCGGTCGCGGTGCGGATGCAGCCCCATGGTCTCGGTATCGATCGCCACCGAATCGGTATAGCGGGACAAATCGGGCAGATCGCCGCGATGCAGGCGGATGGTCATGATGTTGAAAACCTCGTCGAATCGGGGTGGGCCAAACTAACGCTGAAATCCTCAACAAACGAGGGGCGCGTGCAGCCTTGCCTGTCGCAGGGACCGGCCGGCGGCCATTGCTGGCCACGGCAACCCCTGTCGCTTCCCACAAACCACTGAAAGCCATCCGTTTTCAATAGGCCGTCAGGCGGACCGTTGCGATACATGCTTTCCGGCGGTTTTCCCCCCGCCGGGCGTCTTCGGTGGTGCACGGCAAGGCCTTGGCAAAAAACACGAAAACGACCCCAAGCACAGAACAGGGCCCCCGGCGCCGGCGCCGTTTGAAAATCAAGGTGTCCAATAATAGTTATTGACCAACCCCGACGAACCGACGGGAGCAAGGACCTATGGCCACGAGTGCGGACTTGGGAAAAGCGCTTGAAGTGTTCGTAACGAAATTCGTGGCGACTGGCCGCTACCATTCGAAAATCGAGGTGCTCCACGAGGGCGTCCGGCTCGTTCAGGAACGCGAGGCGCGGCTGGCAGCTCTCGATGCCTCGATTGCACGCGGTGTGGCAGATGCCGATGCGGGACGCGTGAAATCAACATCTGAAGTTCTTGACCGTCTGGAAGCGATACCGACGCGCTTCAATCCCTATTCGGGCTCAAACCGCCTCACTGCCTGCATCAGACCCACATTGCCCTCTGAAATTACCTCTGCAAGAGGTAGGCCATAACCACGGAAGCCCATGGCAAGTTTGGCTACCAATCCCAGATGGCCCGACACGAGCTCGTGGGCTGCGTCGCGATCGTGAATGGGGGACAAGACGTTGCCCTGTTATCAAATCTGCCTTGAGATCATCCGCCCCACACATCGTCGTAACGTGCGGTTCCGTCCTTAAGCGGATAATCCCGATACGTCCTCACCACGCTCGCCGAACGAAATTTAACAACCGTGGTCAGCGCGCCCAGAGCAAAAAGGGCGTGGGCGATAAGAAGCTCGCCATACCAAAACCAAACGCCAAACGATCCGCAGAAAATGGCCGTCCACATGACGGATAGATAGACCATCGTCTGGAATCTCTGTGCGGGTGGCAACGCGAATAGCGGGTTCTTATCCGCATCCATGATCAATCCATAATTTCTCTTTATGATTGCAAACAAGCCGGTAGTGAGCATTGCATTGGTTCCTCTTTGATAACTGTATTTCTTGTACGCTGCGGGTCGCATTCTGGATCATCAGATAGCCTGACGAAACGCTGAAATCTGCGCCTCGAATATCGACTGCAGCGTGATGTGGCGGGCCCTAAGTTGGCTGTGGCAGTCGTCCAAGCTGCTTGGCTTGCTGACTGCATCGCGCCTTCGCCAATATTTCCAACGGACCCGTACGCGATATGACGTGTTCCAGATCCACTCGTCGGGATCAAAGGCCGAGCAATCAATGATTTGAGTTTTATAATGAGTCGATATGTTCCCAGGCATCTTTGCCGTCGTAAGCGCCCGAGACAAAGCTGGAATGTCGTCGTATGGCGCTTATCCTCGGGAAAGGTCACGCCATCGCCGCCCCTGGTTCAAGCTGGTCCTCTCGGGCAATTTGAGGAGCCCTGCTGAAAACCTGTTCGTGTTCTTTGTCCTTACCCCGGAGTATCGACTCTATTTCCAGCAAAGATCGCCTGATCCAGGTTTTGATGGTGTTTACAGGTATTCCAGTCCGTTTTGAGAGCTGTTCCCGACTTTCACCGTGAATGTAGGCGCCGATGATCAGGTCGCGTCTTGTTGGATGAAGAGCCTGCAAAGCGGAAAACAAATCCTGCTGTTCCTGCATCGCCGTTTGCTGATCTTCCGAGTCCTCGATTATTTCAAGAGCCGTGGGACCGTCGGCAGGCAGCTCCAGCAACTCTGAATCGTCGGAATAAATTTCTCGCGTCGGTTTTCTGACCATGTCGATCGCCAGATTGCGGGCAATGGTGATCATCCAGGTCATCGGTGACCCACGTGACGAACGATAAGAGCTCGCGCTGTGCCAGATGCGCACGTAGGCTTCCTGGATAACTTCCTCCGCGAGATCCGAGCGCTTGACGATCAGCAGAACGGTGGAAAACAGCTTTCGTTTGCTGGCGTAGTATAGTGCCGCAAAAGCGGCCTGGTCTTTCCGAGTGCCCACAATCGCCAACAGGCGTTCCAGCTCTTTTGATCCCGATTCGGTCGCGGTCACCGTGAGCATGTATTTTTCCTGAATTGAGAAAGTACCAAAAACCGCGTTGAAACCCAGTCGGAGTGGCTCGTCTATTCCAAAAAATACCGAAGATACCTCACTCGATGGGTGCGAAGGTCCGGATTGCGACGAAGCCGGCCAGGGATGCCAGAGCGGTGACAAAGGTTCCCCAAACCATATCGACGGCAACGACAACCAGAGGCCACCGGCTCAACGTCGCAAGATTGGTCAGGTCGTAGGTCGCATATGCAACTAGCCCAAGCAGACCGCCCAGTGATAACGCCGAGACCCATCCGCCATTTCTGGCTGCTGGCATGACTGCGAACACAACGATCCCGACGAAGTAGATCAAATAGAACGCTGCTGCCGCGAGGAGATTGGGCTTCTCCGCCAGCAAATCCCCAAGTGAACTCCTGTAGAAACCCATGGCACGACTAAGCCAGATGTAGTCCACGGCAAGAAAGACGACGGCCGTCACGGCATAGGCAATTAAATAGCGGATCATATCGAGCTCTTGGCTTCTGTTCGCGGGGGTTATCTAAATTCCGAAGAGCGGCTGCAACAAACGCGCAAACATGCTCTTGAACCGCAGCGGAGCGTCGGTCACCGCCAGGCAAACGCAATCTTCCCCCGGACCCGCAAATGGCTGATGCTCAGTGCGTTCATCCGTTTCTGCGATGTCGCCTCGATACAGAACGGTATCGCGATCGCACAGACTTCCGGTCAGGATAAGCGTGAGCTCGCGACCGTTGTGACCGTGAGACGGGACCTTCAAGCCACTTTGAAAACGCAACAACCGGGCTTGAGAACGTTTGTCGAGCGTATCGATGGAAATTTGCTGGACACGAGGTGCGAGCCTTTTCCAGTGCAAGTCGCTCAGATCCCCGCCGAGGTAACTTCGGAGCGGATCTGGAATGATTGCATTTGAAAAACTACGCGACGGCTCCCTTGGCTCGGGAGACGTCGTATCGCTTCTGACCTGCGACAATACGGACGCCATCATTGTCGGCAATACCGCCGTTGCTTCAAGCGAATCGAGCCAATAGCCACCCAGGGCGTCGGCCGAGCTGTTGCGGGCACGACACTGCGGACATAGAGCAAGGTGGGTGGCAACAAGCAAGCTTGACGCTTCATCCAGCGTTCCCGCCGAATAGCTCAACAGGATATCATTGCTGATATGAAATTTAATCGTCACCTGTTTGCTCCGTCTTGGGCATCGAGGGTGGAACGTATCTTGGCGAATGCCAGTCGTATTCGGGACTTCACGGTTCCAAGGGGAAGACTGAGTCGTCGGGAAATTTCGAAATGCGAAAGGTCCTCATAAAAGGAAAGCATCAGAACATTTCTCTCATTGGGAGAAAGCGCATCCATTATCTTGCGAACGTTCTCTTGCTTCTCAGTCTGCTCAACCAAAAGATCGGGCGGCGGCTGGTCGTCAGGGACCAGCGCCGGGTCATTTGGATCGAATTGAGGTCGGCGCGTCTTACGAAAACGATCGATGGTCAGATTTCTTGCGATCGTGAAAATCCAGGTGGACGGCGATGCCTTCGACGGATCGAATTGTCCTGCATTGCGCCAGATCGAAACCATCGCCTCTTGCGTGATTTCCTCTGCGCCGGAAGGATCGGCGCCCAACCTCAGACAATAGGATTTGATGCGAGGCGCAAAATATCGGAACAGGACTTCGAACGCCGCCTCGTCTCGGTCATTTGCGATCTTTGAAATAGATTTGGCAAATTCCGATGCATTCGGTCGTGGGTCACCCTGCAGAATTTCTTTGGCGACCATAATGTCCTCAGGCCTGCTCCGCGCCGGCGTGGCTCCGTATGGCAGTCTTGCGAACCGGACGGCGAATGCAATATCGAATATCGACCTCGCCAGTGGATTATCATCGAAGTTCACGAGCCTGTTGGCCCAATTTGCACGCCCTTGCGAGCCGTCTACAATCAAACATGTGTCATTAAAGGTCATTGTTTGGTCATAGCCAGGAATTCCTGGCGAGTTGCGGCGTTGTCGCGAAAGCAGCCAAGCATGCAGCTTGTCACCATTTCCGCTCCGACCTTGTGAACGCCTCGGCTCGACATACAGTGGTGTACAGCCTTAATCACCACGCCAACGCCCTGTGGTTGCAGGACTTCCTGGACCGCAGAAGCGATCTCCGAAGTCATCCGCTCCTGGATCTGCATCCGCTTGGCATAGGCGTCGACAACGCGAGCCAGCTTGGAGAGTCCTACGACCCGGCCGTTGGGAACGTAAGCGACCCACGCCTGGCCGATGATGGGCGCGAGATGATGCTCGCAGTGGCTCTCGAAAGATATCCCGCGAAGGACCACCATTTCCTCGTAACCGCCGGTTTCGTCGAAAGTCTTATCCAGGATCGCCAGCGGGTCCTGCTGGTAGCCGGCGAAATACTCCCGGAAAGCACGAGCGGCCCTGGACGGCGTTTCGAGCAATCCCGGGCGATCGGGGTTTTCGCCCGCCCAGCGAATGATGGTCCGGAATGCGGCCTCGGCCTCTTCACGAGAAGGCATGCCGCTGGATTGCTGCGAAAAGTCATTGATCTGGATATTCACACTCGCGTTTCCTTTTCAGCATGCATGCTCGGCCTCAAGCATCTGATCCGCGGTAAGCAATGGGAATTGCTTGCCTTTAAGAAAAAGTACCCCGGTCGAGGGGGCTTATCGACCGGGGACTTGTTACCGGGTGGGGCGCAGCGGCGGCGCTGCAGTCCCGGTAACAACTGGTACGAGACCGAGCAAAAATTGGATCACAGGAACTGAACAAAATTCCCGCGGTGCGGAAACCTTGCCGGAAACCTTGCCGGAAACCTTGCCCATGTGTTGCTCATGATGTCGGGGAACGACGCGCGTTGATGACCTTGTGGGAAGCGATTCTCAGGTCCAACGGGGGCGTGTTACGTGGGCCAATATCGGCCAATTCGAGCACTATTCGGCAGCGATAACCAAGCGCCCGCGCTATTCGAAGGTAGTTGGTGAGAGTGACGCTGGAAGTGCCGTTCAGGTAGCGCGAGACCTGACTCGGGTCTGCTCCAAGCAGAAAGCCAATCGCCTCCAGGCTTATCGTATTTGTCCGACGAAGTTCCAGGATCTCGTTGATGATGGCTTCCTCATCGCGGGCGACATCCAGCGTAAGTCGTTCGTTGGTCTCGCGATCGGCACCAGGAAAGTCTCGTGTACGCGTTCTCATGATTGTTCTCGCCGCATCTTGAACTGTTTTACGAGTTCAAGCCGGCGCCGGATCACCTGGTCGCCGTTGTGACCGGCCGCATCACGAAAACGTTCCCAGAAGAAGTGCCGCGACTGCGCCGCATGACAGCGGCCATCTAAGCTTCAGATACCAAGCCGGGGCTTCGTGAATGCGGGAGGCCCGGATGTCTACCAACAGCATCGCGACGAATGCTGCTGCGAGGACCAGGAAGCTAATCCTGGACGGCGCGAACAGCGCCGCCCAGGCAACGAGCGAAGGCAGGATACTCAGGGCAATCCGACGCCACAGCATGTTATCGGATTGGGGAACCGCACCGATCGCAAGGCCCCAGTGAATGCCACCCAGGAACGACAGAATGATTGCGCCATATGCCATCAGCGCGAATGACAGCCGCGCTTCCAAAACATCGTTTGCGAATGGTGTCGCAAGCGAAAGTCCCGCAAAGGGTATAATGCCGAGGCCCCCCAGCCAGGCCGCGGCCGGGGGCACGCTCGAAGCATCAGATCTGGCCGTCTCGTTCGAATTCAAGATGCCCGCCCGCTCGCCCGTGAAATGCCGGCTTGTCCGCGCCTGAAGAGACCGACGCACCCGATCATCGCTTGCTGCCTCCGAGATAGCTCACGATATTCGCGAGGTCCTTGTCGCCCCGACCGCACAGGTTGATTACCATGAGATGATCATTGGGCATTTTCGGAGCAAGCTCGATTGCCTTGGCGATCGCGTGCGCAGGCTCCAGCGCGGGGATGATCCCCTCCAGCCTCGCGCAGAGTTGCAACGCGCAAATGGCTTCCTCGTCGGTGGCGGAGAGATACTTCACCCGGCCTACGGAATTGAGCCATGCGTGCTCGGGACCCACGCCCGGATAATCGAGCCCTGCTGAGATCGAGTGCACATCCTCGATCTGTCCATCGCCATCCATCAGGAGGTAAGTCCGGTTGCCATGGAGGATCCCGGGGCGACCCGCAGCCAGCGAAGCGGCGTGCAACCCGCTGTTCAGCCCGTGACCCGCCGCCTCAACGCCATACATCAAGACCTGGGTTTCATCGAGAAACGGATGGAACAGGCCTATCGCGTTGGAACCGCCACCAATACAAGCAATCAGCGAATTCGGCAGCCGTCCCTCAGACTGCATCATCTGATCTCGCGTTTCCCTGCCGATAATGCATTGGAAATCACGGACCATCACCGGGTACGGATGAGGGCCGGCTACCGTACCGATGCAATAGAAGGTATTTTCCACATTCGTGACCCAGTCACGCAAGGCCTCGTTCATCGCGTCCTTGAGCGTTCGGGAGCCGGAATCAACCGCTCGAACGTCGGCGCCAAGCATCTTCATGCGAAGGACATTGGCCTCCTGCCGCTCCACATCGACCGAGCCCATGTAGACGATACATTCGAGTCCAAAACGGGCGCAGAGTGTGGCGGTAGCGACGCCGTGCATGCCTGCGCCGGTTTCAGCGATGATCCGCTTCTTGCCCATTCGCCGTGCGATCATGATTTGGCCAAGCACATTGTTCACTTTGTGGGCGCCAGTGTGATTGAGCTCATCGCGTTTGAAGTAGATTTTGGCGCCCTTGAGATGTTCGGTCATGCGCTCCGCAAAATACAACGGGCTGGGACGGCCAATGTAATTGGTAAGATAGCTTGCCATTTCATTCTGGAATGCGGGATCCGTGCGCGCCTCGGCGTAGGCAAACTCCAGTTCCAAAATCAAGGGCATCAGAGTTTCCGGCACAAAGCGGCCGCCGAACGCGCCGAAGTGGCCACGCTCGTCAGGTCCGGCACGCAGGGTTTCAGTTTGCTGGAAAGTCATGCATCCTCTCATATTGACTGGGCGACATTCAATATGCAGCTCAGCTACGGACGCCGCCCCTCATGTTGCACAAGCTGATACGCGCCAGCACCGAGGTTGGATCATTCGCGAAGCGGATTTATCAACGCCAGGGCCCTGCCATACCTGCGCTCACCATGGAAGGCGTTCTCCGCGGTGATCCAGAAAGCCGCCGGAGTCTCCGGGGCTGAGACGATCAATGACCGCCAGAAGCCGACCGGCGGCAGCATCCGGCGATTGCACCTCAAGGCCGGTCTTGTTGAAAGGGGACGTCAGGCCGGTGTCCACCGTCCCCGGATGAAGCGCCACGCAGATCGAATCGGGCCGGCGACGCCCGAGCTCAATTGCAGCAGTTCGGACCAACTGGTTCAGCGCAGCCTTCGAGGCCCGGTAGCTATACCAGCCACCAAGTCTGTTCTCGCCGATGCTACCCAGCTTAGCCGACAAGGTCGCGAATACCGACTTGCCCTGGCGAGGCAATAGCGGGAGCACATGCTTCATGATCAGCGCAGGGCCGATTGCATTCAGCGCAAAGGATCGGGCCAGATGAGAAGGCTGGAGCTCCCGCCAGCTCTTTTCCGGACCATGCGCGTCGTCATGGAGAAAGCCGGTCGCATCCAAGACAAGCCTTATTTCCCCTTGCGATGTGGCAAAGTCAGCCGCTTCCTTGAGGGTCGTCTCTATCAGCAGATCTATCGCTGGCGTGCTGGCCCGGCTGAAGCCCACCACATGCTTGAAATTCTGGCCCGCTTGCAACTGGCCCACCAAAGCTCTGCCGATGCCGCCGCCGGCACCGAATACAACGGCAATTCCGCCCTCGGGAAACGGGATAGCTGTTTTTTGAAACATCAACGCAGTTTCTGCCGGTGAATGAGCGATGTCAGAATCGGCGTCGCGGTGTGCCGCCCGGATTTCTCATGCCTCATGGGATTCCAAAAACCACAGAGCCTTGTCGAGTGAACGCGAAAACGCTGTTAGAATATCTGCGGTACCGGCGTCGCCCAATTCATCCGCCGTTTTGATGGCGGAACGAGTGAAATTGGCGAGATCGCCGAAACGCTCGGCGAGCGCGAGCATATGGTCTTCGACGCGCACGAGATCCGTCGGATACGCCTGCAGCCTGGAGGCTTGCACGACAATCTGGGCTGTACCAAGGGCTGTTCCGCCAAGCTGCACCACCCACTCGGCCAGGGTATCCGCATGAGTATCGATTTCGTCGCGGAACCCGTCGAGCATTTCATGCACGGCTATGAACTGGCGTCCTCGCAAATTCCAATGCGCCTGCTTCGTCGCCAGAGCAAGGTCGATGGCGTCGGCCAGACGGGCATTCAAAAGTGCGCTCACCATAGCCTTGGTGTTCGATTCGAGACCGTTACGGCTGTTGTGGAGCTTCATGAGGTCAATCTCTTTGGCAGCAACGCAGCAATGGTGCCGCACCGCTGCTTTAAAGGCACGGCCATCGTCTGGCTGTCTGCTTGCTCTTACGATTCATCTTTGCAGATGGATCACTTGAAAAGCTGATGCACGATACTTTTTCTTAATCGGCCCGGCAGGCAGGACCCGATGCTGGATATCGTGTCGGCAGCGGCGCCACACGCAAATCCGTTCAAATCAAGGCATTTTTATTCGGGCGCAACTGATCCAACCCGACGGCAGGGTCGTATTGGATGGATATGAGCAGGCTGTCTCGCAGCTTCCTCGATATCGATAATCGATACCGCCGTGCCGCGGGATATGTGGCACGAGCGCGAGGGGGGCTGGCAGGCGCGCTGCCTGGCTGAATGGAGGTGGCGCGTGCAATCCGACAGACAACCATTGACGGTGTACTTTGACGGAGCCTGCCCGCTTTGCCAGGCGGAGATAAATCACTATCGCAAGCAGGAAGGTGCCGGCGCTATCTTCTTCGTGGATGTCTCTCGATCCGAAGAAACGCTTGCAGTGGATCTGACCAAACAGCAAGCCATGAAGCGGTTTCACGTCCGCGCCAATAATGGATTATTGTTGTCTGGTGCGGCGGCATTCGTTGCTGTTTGGAGCACCTTACCGCGGTGGCGTCTGGCTGCGCGTCTGGCGGCACTACCCGGAATTCTCAAGGTTCTTGAGGTCGCATACCGTTTGTTCCTGCCAGTGCGGCCGGCCGTGTCAAGACTGTTCGGGCTCGTGCATGCCTGGCATCGGTCGGACAACGCGGCGCTGGCAGACATGGCCGGCAGCATCGACCTCCCTCACAAATCTGATGAAGAATCGCCCTTACGCAGTCCCCTTGACCGTGGCGGAGGGCATACTGAGGTTACTCCAGCGCGGAAGCGATGATCCCGCACTCGTCCTTCGTTCACCTGACTGCATGAAAACCTGCCGCAGTCTCGTGGTTACGACTCGCAAAGGAAATGTCATCCGATGAGATTTCTGTCTCTACTGGCGACTGCAACGCTTTTCGGCGGAATGATACTTTTCTCCTTCGGGTTTGCGCCGCTCGTCTTCAAAACGCTTGATGTCGGCGAAGCAGGGCGGATGCTGCGTCGGGCTTTCCCCTGGTACTATCTCTTCGTCCTTGCAATCGCGGCTCTTGGCGCAGCCCT
>NZ_JAUYAN010000291.1 GCF_030693485.1 Bradyrhizobium sp.
AGCCCGACCCGCTGCCGCTGGAGCTGGCGCGCAAACTCACCAGCGCACAGTTCATGAAGGTGTTTGATGCACCCGAGCAGGCACCCGAACAGGTGCCGCCGCAAGCGCCTGCAAACCCGCCCGAACCAGCGGTGGCCGAAGACCTTTCGCCACCCACCGAACCGACCGAGCCCAACGAGCCCACCGCATGACCACGCTGATCTGCAACTGCAACCGCACCATGCCGCTGGACGTGCCCGCCCTGGGCCGCGCCCTGGGCGAAACATTGACCGAACACACGACGCTGTGCCGGCGCGAGGCACCCGCCTTCCAGCAGGCCGCCCGCAGCGGTGACGACCTGGTGGTGGCCTGCACCCAGGAAAGCCGCTTGTTCGTCGAGCTGGCCGAACAGACCGAAGGCAGCGCCTCGCTGGACGTGCGCCCCATCCACTTCGTCAACATCCGCGAAACCGGCGGCTGGTCGAACGATGCGGCTGCCGCAGGCCCGAAAGCCGCGGCGCTGATCGCCGCGGCGCAGGAGGACATGCCGCCGATCTCGCTGGTGACGCTGGAGAGCAGCGGCGTCGCGCTGATCTATGGCCGCGACGAGGTCGCGATCGAAGCCGCGCAGCGGCTGGCCGACCGCCTCGACATCACCGTGCTGCTGAGCAAACCGGGCGACGTGGTCCCGCGCCGCAGCAATGAGTTTCCGGTGCTGAAGGGCACCATCCGCAACGCCAAGGGCCATCTCGGCGCCTTCGAGCTTGCGATCGACGATTATGCGCTGCCGCAGCCGTCGTCGCGCGCAAGACTGGTGTTCGGCGCTTCGCGCAATGGCGCCACCTCGACCTGCGACCTGATCCTCGATCTCTCCGGCGGCGCGCCGTTGTTTCCCGCGCATGAATTGCGTCCGGGCTACCTGCGCGCCGATCCGCGCGACCGCGCCGCGGTCGAACGCGCCATCGCCGAGGCCGGGGGCATGGTCGGCACGTTCGACAAGCCGCGCTTCGTTTCGTTCGAAGCAGCACTCTGCGCCCATTCGCGCTCCGGCATTACCGGCTGCACCCGCTGTCTCGATCTGTGCCCGACCGGCGCGATCGCGCCTGACGGCAATGCGGTCGCGATCGACGCCAATGTCTGCGCCGGCTGCGGCTCCTGTGCTTCGGTGTGCCCGACCGGCGCGGCGTCGTATTCGCTGCCCAGCGCCGACGCGCTGATGCGGCGGCTGCGCGCTTTGCTGCAGACCTTTCACAAGGCCGGCGGCAGCAGGGCCGTCGTGCTGTTCCACGACGGCGAGCATGGCGATGCCATCATCGACGCGCTGGCGCGGTTCGGCGCCGGCCTGCCGGCGAACGTGCTGCCGGTCCGCGTCAACGAAGTGACACAACTCGGGCCCGAAAATATCGCCGCGGTGTTTGCCTATGGCGGCAGCGGTGTCGCCATGCTGACGCGCGCCAAACCGAAGCATGACATTGCCGGGCTGCGGCGCGCGGTCGAGATGTCGGATACCGTCGTCTCGGCGCTCGGGTTCGGCGCCGGCCTGGTGCGGATCCTCGAAACCGACGATCCCGACCAGTTGCGCGTCATGCTGGATGCGCAGCCGGCCGGAATCGCAACGTCAAGACCCGCGAGCTTCGTGCCGCGCGGCGCCAAGCGCGGCGTGCTCGAAACCACGTTTCGCGAGTTGCATCTCGCCGCACCCGCGCCGGTCGATGTCGTGCCGCTGGCGCCGGGCGCGCCGTTCGGCGGCGTCAATCTGAATGTCGAGGGCTGCACGCTCTGCCATGCCTGCGTCACCGCGTGCCCGACGCATGCGCTGTCGGACAATCCCGACCGCGCCATGCTGCGCTTCACCGAAAGCCTCTGCGTGCAATGCGGACTGTGCCAGTCCACCTGTCCGGAAGACGTCATCACGCTGGAGCCGCGGCTCGACTTCAAGGCGTGGAACGCGCCGCTTACCGTGCTGAAGGAAGAAGAGCCGTTCCATTGCATTGCCTGCGACAAACCGTTCGGCACCAAG
Organism: Bradyrhizobium sp.; assembly: GCF_030693485.1. Classification (GTDB taxonomy): domain Bacteria; phylum Pseudomonadota; class Alphaproteobacteria; order Rhizobiales; family Xanthobacteraceae; genus Bradyrhizobium. The sequence continues at coordinate 2,000 of NZ_JAUYAN010000291.1, forward strand.
AGCTCGATCGACCGTGTGCTGGCCAAACTCGGTGAGAAGCACTGGATGTTCCAGGGCGCCAACGCCAAACGCCTCGACGTCATCAGGATGTGCGCGGATTGCCGGGTCGAAGCCGTGGTCAACGAGAGTTTCGATCCGCACGCGGCGCCGCAACGTCCGCCCGTGATGACGACCGAGGATTACCTGCGCGCGCGCGAAGCCAGGAAGGGCGATCCGCTGGATTCGTAAGGAACCGATTTGTCCGCCACCCAACCCACCATGCCGGCCCGCGCGACCTCGAAAGCGTCAGGCATTCCCGGCGTCAGGCACGTCATCGCGGTGGCCTCCGGCAAGGGCGGCGTCGGCAAGTCCACCACCTCCTGCAACCTCGCGCTCGGCTTCGCCGCGCTCGGCCTGAAGGCCGGCATTCTCGACGCCGACATCTACGGGCCTTCGCAGCCGAAACTGTTCGGCCTTCGCGGCAAGCCCCGGCAGATCGGCCCGCGCATGCTGGAGCCGATGGAGCGTTTCGGCGTCAAGGTGATGTCGATCGGTTTTTTGATCGAGGAAGACCTCGCCATGATCTGGCGCGGCCCGATGGTGATCTCGGCGATCACCCAGATGCTGCGCGAGGTGGCGTGGGGCGATCTCGATATCCTGGTGGTGGACCTGCCGCCCGGCACCGGCGATGCGCAGCTCACAATGGCGCAGCAGACCCCGCTGGCCGGTGCGGTGATCGTCTCGACCCCGCAGGACATAGCCCTGATCGACGCCAGGCGCGGCATCGCGATGTTCGAGAAGGTCAACATTCCGCTGTTGGGATTGATCGAGAACATGTCGAGCTTCTGTTGCCCGACCTGCAACCACGTCACCCCGATTTTTGGCCATGGCGGCGCGCGCCAGGAAGCCGAGCGGCGCGGCATTCCGTTTCTCGGCGAGATCCCGCTCGACATGCAGATCCGCCAGACCTCGGACGACGGTCGCCCCGTTGTCGCGACCGAGCCGGATAGTGTTCACGCGCGGCATTACATCGATATTGCCCGCGCAATCTGGACCGCGGTCGCGACCGGCGCGTCGAGCCGGCCGGCGCCGCGCATCGTGATCGAATAGGCGGCTGCTACGACTTCGCCTTGGCGTCCGGCGGGCAATCCTTGCGCACTTCCATCGGTTTGCCGCCGCTTTGCACGGTAGGGGCGGCCGAATTGGTGCCACCTGCGTCGGGCAGGATGGCGCTGTTTCCGATCGCCATCGAGGTGTTGGTCTTGTCCTCGCCGTGGCCCGAGGTCGCGGATCCCGTGGTGGCGCAGTTGGTTTCGCCCTTCTTGGTGTCGCCTGGCGGCGTGGTCTGGGCGAAGGCGGCCCCGGCGGTCATCAGTCCGGCCAGAATGGCGATCGCGGCGCGGTCAATCATTGTCGTCTCCTCCCAGCGAAAATCGCTGCTGAAATCCAATCAGAGGAACGGCTCCCGCTGGCAAAGGTTCCGTCGCCGGCGCAAGGGGAGGGACCGTGGCGTTGTGCCAGCGCGGGAATGATTTCTCATCCCTGTCGGTTCCCGGCTTCCTGGTTCGTCCTGATGGTGTGATCGAGAAAAAGGAATTCAGGAAATGGCCGACCAAGTGCAGATCGTTACGCCGCATCTCGTCGTCAGCGACGCCAATGCGGCGATTGAGTTCTACAAGAAGGCGCTCTGCGTCACCGAAGCGGTACGGATGCCGGCGCCACCGTCACGCTGGCGCCATGGGACTCGTTCTGGGACGCCCGCTACGCCCGCATCATGGACCCGTTCGGGCATAGCTGGAGTTTTGCGCACACGCTGGAGGGGAAGGGATGAGGCAAATTCGGTGTCGTCCCCGCGAACGCGGGGACCCATACGCCGTGCGCTCTCTTTTTTGTGCGGTGGTCGATACCTTCCGTAACCATATCTGCCGGTGGTTATGGGTCCCCGCGTTCGCGGGGACGACCAGAGATCGAGGTCTAATACCCCCGCTTTCGATCCACCACGTTCTCCAGCGCACCGCCCGCTTCAAACCGTTCGATCTGGCGCGCGACATATTTTGAAATTTCGTCGGGATCGGTATCCGCGGCGTTGTGCGGCGTCAGCACCACCTTCGGATGGGTCCAGAACCGGCTGTCGGTTGGCAGCGGTTCATGGCCGAACACATCCAGCGACGCTGCGCCGAGCGTGCCGTCGTCGAGGCAGGCCAGGATATCAGGCTCGTTCTGCAGCCCGCCGCGCCCGGCATTGATCAGCACCGGTGCGCCCATCGGGCCCTTGCGGTTGAGCTTTGCGAACAATCCGCGATTCAGGATCTGCCTTGTTTCCGGCGTCAGCGGCAGCAGGCAGACCAGGATATCGGTCCGCCGCAGGAACGCCTCGAGTTGTCCCTCGCCGTGAAAGCATTCGACGCCCTCGATCTGGCGTGGGCTTCGGCTCCAGCCCGCCACCTGGAAACCTATGCGTCGCAGCACGTCGACAGCATCGGCCCCGAGCGTACCGAGTCCCATGACGCCGACCGAAACGGCATTGGCCGCCCACTGATAGGTCGGCTCCCAGCGCTTCTCGCGCTGGCTGGCGCGCAAATACGGTTCCTGGCGGTGATGCATCAGCGTGTGCAGCACGACATATTCCGTCATGCGGCCGGTGAGGTCGCCGACCGCGACCCGAACCAGCGGCACCTCGGGCAGGCTGGAATCGGCCATCAGCGCATCGACGCCGGCGCCGAGATTGAAAATCACGCGCAGGTTCGCAAACCCCGCGAGTTCGCCCGGCGCGGGCTTCCAGACCGCGGCGTAATGGACCTCGGCGGGATCGAGCGCGGGATCGGGCAGCAGCAACACCCGGCGATCGCCGCAGACGTCGTCGAACCGGCTCTTCCATCGTTCGGGCGACCAGTTTTGAGCCCCGCCATGTATCAGCAGGGCCAGCGCGCCTTTGTTCATCGGATTTTTGCCTCATCGCCACGGAATCGCGGATCACCTTACCGGGGCGAGATGGCTCTGCAAAATATTTCCGCTATCCTGTCGGAAATCTCTGCCACCACTCGTCGTTCAGTCAACGGGACACGCTCACATGCTCTACGCCATTCTCTGCTATCACGACGAGGACGCCGTCGGTTCCTGGAGCAAGGAACAGGACGCCGCCGTCATGACGAAGCTCGCGGTGGTACAGGACAAGCTGACAAGACAGGGCCGGCTCGGCCCGGTGGCGCGGCTGCTGCCAACGACGTCGGCGACCACGTTGCGCAAGGACGATCCGCCGGTGGTGATCGACGGCCCTTTTGCCGAGACCAAGGAACAGTTGCTCGGCTTCTATATCGTCGACTGCCCGAATCTCGACGGCGCGCTCGACGTCGCGCGCGACCTTGCGGCGGTCAATCCCGGCGGCGCCTATGAAATCCGCCCCGTCGGGCTGCTGAATCCCGGGAGCCTTCCGACGTGACCGACACCGCCTGGATCGACGCCGCGCTGACCTCGGCGCGCCCCCAGGCGGTCGGCGCGCTGTTGCGCTATTTCCGCGATCTCGACACCGCCGAGGAGGCGTTCCAGAACGCCTGCCTGCGCGCGCTGAAGAACTGGCCGCAGAACGGCCCGCCGCGCGATCCCGCGGCGTGGCTGATCATGGTCGGCCGCAATGTCGCGATCGACGACATCAGGCGCAACCGCAAGCAGCAGCCGCTGCCCGAGGACGCAGCGATCTCCGATCTCGATGACGCCGAGGAGCGGCTTGCCGAGCGGCTCGACGGCTCGCAGTACCGCGACGACATCCTGCGGCTGTTGTTCATCTGTTGTCATCCCGGGCTGCCGGCGACCCAGCAGATCGCACTGGCGCTGCGCATCGTCTCGGGCCTCACCGTGAAGCAGATCGCGCGCGCCTTCATCGTCTCGGAGGCTGCGATGGAGCAGCGCATCACGCGGGCGAAAGCCAGCGTCGCCGACGCCGGCTTGCCGTTCGAGACCCCGGGCGCGGTGGAGCGCAGCGAGCGGCTCGCCGCGGTGGCGGCGATGATCTATCTGGTCTTCAACGAGGGCTATTCCGCCGGCGGCGACACCGCCGATATCCGCAAGCCGCTGTGCGAGGAAGCGATCCGGCTGGCGCGGCTGCTGCTGCGGCTGTTCCAGAGCGAGCCCGAGATCATGGGGCTGACCGCGCTGTTGCTGCTGCAGCATGCCCGCGCCGCGGCGCGCTTCGACGCCGGGGGCGCCGTGATCCTGCTCGACGACCAGGATCGGTCCCTGTGGAATCAGAAGATGATCGCCGAGGGGCTGGCGCTGATCGACAAGGCGATGCGGCACCGGCAAAGCGGCCCCTATCAGATCCAGGCGGCGATCGCCGCGTTGCATGCCCGCGCCGCCAGGCCTGAAGATACCGACTGGACCCAGATCGACCTGCTCTACGGCGCACTGGAGGTGATGCAGCCGTCGCCGGTGGTGACGCTCAACCGCGCCGTCGCCGTATCCAAGGTGCGCGGCGCCGAGGCGGCACTGGACATGATCGAGCCGCTGGCGTCGCGGCTGTCGAATTATTTTCATTTCTTCGGGGTGCGCGGCGCGTTCCTGATGCAGCTCGGCCGCAGCGACGAGGCCCGCATCGCCTTCGACCGCGCCATCGCGCTCGCCAACACCTCGGCGGAAGCCGCCCACATCCGCATGCATCTCGACCGCCTGATGCGCGACAGCGCCGGCGCAGGGAAGTAGGGCATTGCTGTAGATTCACAGACAGGAGAGTTTGCCATGTTGAATACCATTGCCATCATCGCCGGCGTGCTGGCGAGCGCGATCGCGGTCGTGCTGATCCTCGCCGCGACCAGGCCGGACAGCTTCAGTGTGCAGCGCGCGGCCATCGTCAGTGCGCCGCCGGAAAAGATCTTCCCGCTGATCAACGATTTCCGGCAATGGGGAAACTGGTCGCCCTACGAGCACAAGGATCCCGCGATGAAGCGCACGTTCAGCGGTGCGGTGCGCGGCAAAGGCGCCGTCTACGCGTGGGAGGGCGACAAGAATGTCGGCAAGGGCCGCATGGAAATACTCGAAGCCTCGGCGCCTTCCAAAATTGCCATCAAGCTGGATTTTTTCACGCCGTTCGAGGCCCACAACACCGCCGAGTTCACCATGCTGCCGCACGAGGATGCCACCCGGGTCATCTGGCGCATGCACGGGCCGGCGCCGTTCATGGCCAGGATCATGCACCTGTTCATCAATATCGATAACATGGTCGGCAAGGATTTCGAGGCCGGCCTCGCCAATTTGAAACGGCTGGCCGAAAAGTGACGGACCATCATATCCAAATCATCCCTGGAGTACGCGATGCAGGTCAACCCCTATCTGTTCTTCAACGGCAATTGCGCAGCGGCATTGAAATTCTATCAGAAGGTGCTCGGCGCGAAGATCGAGGCGATCCTGCCCTATTCGACCGGGCCGGCCGACATGCCGGTCCCGCCGGAATGGAAGGACAAGGTCCTGCACGCCAGCATCCTGATCGATGGCGAGGTGATCATGGCGTCCGATGCCACTCCCGGCGATTTCCACCAGCCGCAGGGATTTGCGGTCGCCCTGCAGGTCGACGATCCCGCCGATGCCGAGCGCCGGTTCAAGGCGCTGGCCGAAGGCGGCTCCATCAAGATGGCGTTCGGCAAGACCTTCTTCTCCCGGGGATTCGGCATGTGCATCGACCAGTTCGGCACGCCCTGGATGGTGAACTGCCCGATGGAGGATTAGGTTTTCAGCATTCTCCGCCGTCGTCACCCGCGAAGGCGGGTGATCCAGTATTCCAGAGGTGGCCGTAATTGAACCGAGAGGCCGCGGCGTACTGGATCCTCCGCCTTCGCGGAGGATGACGAGTCGGGGAGGCGGCGGGCTACGCTACTCGAACGCCTACCCGTTCCTTCGCTGGCCGCGCAGTGTCGGCAGGCCGATGCCGGCGGCATCGAAGCCGCCGTCGACCGCGAGGATCTGGCCGGTGATATAGCTGGCGCGGTCGCTGCACAGGAAGAACACCGCTTCGGCGAGTTCTTCCTCGAGGCCGTAGCGGTTGAGCGGGATGGCGTCGTGATAATCCGCGCGGATTTCCGGGGTGTGGACCTGCTTCGCCATCGCGGTATCGACCGGGCCCGGTGCAACGCCGTTGACGCGAATCCCGAGCGAGGCCAGTTCGACCGCGAGTTGTTTTGTCAGATGCGCGAGCCCGGCCTTGCTGGTGCCGTAGGCCGAGCGCAGCGTCGAGGCGCGCACCGCCGAAATCGAGGTGATGTTGACCACCGCGCCGCTGCCGAATTCGCGCATCAGCGGCACCGCCGCCTTGGTGCACATGAAGGGCCCGGTCAGGTTGACTGCCAGCACCCGGTTCCAGTCTTCGTCCGATGTCTCCAGCAGCGGCGCGAACACCGCAATCCCGGCATTGTTGACCAGCGCATCGAGCCGGCCGAACCGCGCGCCGACCTTGGCGACCGCGTCCACCACCGCGCCGGCATCCGAGACGTCGCAAGGCAGCGCCATGGTCGAATCGGGATTCGCCAGGCCCGCGACGGCGCCCTGCAGCAGTGCAGCCTCGATGTCGAGCAGCGCCACGCGCCAGCCCTCGGCAAGAAACCGTTTGGCCACCGCGAGCCCGATGCCGCGGGCGGCGCCGGTGACCAGTGCGACTTTTTGCGGAGCAGGGGCCATCGGTGTTCCATTCGCCAGGGATCAATTCGGCGCCTCTATAACCCATGCCGCAGGCCGTGTCCCCGATCCGCAGCTTGCATGCTGCGTTGCGTCCGGGGCACGCTTCAACCAGCGGCAAAGCGAGAGGGCCAGCCAATGATCGTCATCGACGTCAGGGACATGACGCCCGAGCCATGGCGGCTCGGCGTCGAGACCCGCATGCTTGTCTCGGCCAGCAGCGGGGCTGCGCAATTATGCGTGTTTGAGCAGTGGATCGCACCGGGCGCCGGCGCGCCGACCCATTCGCATCCGGTCGAGGAAGTGCTGACAGTGCGCGAGGGCGAAGCCGAGATGTGGATGGGCGAGCAGCGCCTGACGGTCTATTCCGGCCAGTCGCTGATCGTGCCCGCCGACCGCATGCACGGCTTTCGCAATTCCGGCACCGTGACGCTGCATATCCACGCCGTGCTGGCCGCGCCGTTCTTCGAAGCGAATATCGAGGGCGAGAAGGAGACGGTGCGGAGGTGGAAGGCGACGTGAACGCTGCGACGGTGGTGCCGTCATCCCCGGGATGAACGCAATTGCGTTCACCCGTGAGGTGCGAGCCCACTTGGGCGAGCCTCGAAGGATGAAAGTTCAGCTCGGCTTCGGCCGTCCCGCACGCCGCTGCGACAATCGGCTGACTTCCGTGCAGTCTGGCCGCATCAACGCTTCTTTCTTGGCCCGGAGCCACGGTCCGTTTGCCGTGACCACGACCTTGTCGCCGGCTTCTGGCTGATTCAGGTGAAGTCGAAGGACGATGCGATCGGCTGGATGAAGCGCGCGCCGTTCGACGGCGGTGCCGAGATCGAAATCCGCCAGGTGTTCGATACCGAGAATTTCGGCGAGGCGCTGACGCCCGAGCTGCGCGAGCAGGAGAACCGCCTTCGAGCGCAGGTGGGGAGGAAGTAAGCCGTCGTCTATTCCATCGTCCTGCCGGAACTGCGGAAGGGCAGCGGCCGTTAATGTTTGTGAACGG
>NZ_JAUYAN010000299.1 GCF_030693485.1 Bradyrhizobium sp.
CGTCCAGTCCTTGATGGCGCGGATGGTCGGCACTTCGTCGAACAGCCGCTCCAGCGTCGCCGCCGGATAGCCCTGCCCTGACGCGAGCGGGTACTGAAAGACGATGATGGGCAGATCGCTCGCGTCCGCGATGGCCTTGAAGTGAGCCAGCGCCATCGCCGGCGACTGGCCGAGGGTGAAGGGCGCCGGCGGAAACACCAAGAGCGCCGAGGCGCCGCCGTCCTGCGCCTGCCGGGCGATCCGCGCCGCCTGCAGGCTGCCGTCGGCCCAGACACCGTGAATGACCGGCAGCGTGCCGCCGACTTCCTCGCCAGCGATCGCCATGACGCGGCGTTGCTCCTCGTCGGTGCAGGAGGCGACCTCGGTCGAGTGGGCATTGATCGTGATCGCCGACAGTCCCTGCACGGAGGCTACGTCGCGCAGATGAGCCCGAAAACCCGGCTCGTCGATCGACAGGTCGTCGTGGAACGGCAGCAGCGCCGCCGGAATGACGCCGTGTGGCACGAAATCTGGATGGCGGCTCATGTCTCGTCTCCTTTGGTGTTTTCTCGTTCCATTCTTACCTCTCCCGCTTGCGGGGGAGGTCGACGCGCTCGCAAGAGCGCGGCGGGTGGGGGAAATCTCTCGACTGGCACTGGCGCATGCGGAGACACCCCCACCCCGGCCCTCCCCCGCAAGCGGGAGAGGGAGAAGAACTCACGCGAATTTCGGTTGCGCCGCGGCCTGGGCCAGCAGCCGCGCGCGTTCGGTGTTGGGCCACAGCAGCAGTAGGCCGAGCAACCCGGATACGATCATGATGACCGCGTTGATGGTGAAGCCGGTCATGTAGCCTTCGAGCGGGGTCGCCGCATGCTTGATCACGGTGCCCATCACCCACGGCGCCAGGATTCCGGCGAAGGTATAGATCGCGCTGTAGATTCCGATCACCGCGCCGCGCTGCTGCACCGGCGTGAATTCGCCCAGCATCGGCGGACAGACCACATAGATCGCGCCGCACAGCCCGGGTCCGAGCACCAGCAGCACGACCTGCAGGCCGGCGCCGTTGACATGCGGCATCGCCAGCAGGATCAGGCCGCCGACGATCAGCGGCACCGAACCGAGCACGCCGCGGGCGCCGCGGGTGGTGAAGCCCCGCGTCAGCATTACCTGCGATATCCACCCGGCCAGCAGCACGATGACGGCGCCGAACACCCAGGGCAGGACCGTGATCCATCCCGCATCCTTTTGCGTGAAGCCAAGCCCCTCGATGATGAAGGATGTGAACCAGGTCAGGCCGAGCGACAGCGCCCAATAGGAGCCGAAGGCCGCGGCACAGCAGCCAATGAAAGTGCGCGACGTCAGCAGCTGGAAATAGGGCACACGGGGATCGGCTGCGGCCATCGCGACGGTCTGCACCAGCGGTCCTTCCCTGCCCATCACCAGCCACGCCACCACCCACATCAGGCCGACCACGCCGAGCGCGCCGAACGCATAATGCCAGCTGTGATTGACGATGATCCAGTTCAGCGCCGGCACCGCGAGAATCACGCCGAACGCCGAGCCCTGCGCCAGGATCGCGGTGGGCAGCGTCCGCTTCTCGTCCGGGAACCATTTGTACAGCGCGTGCACCGCCACGGCGAACGCCGGCCCCTCGCCGGCGCCGAGGATGATGCGGCAAACCACCAGCGTGGTGAAGCTGACGGTGCCGACCATCGGGAACTGGGCCAGGGCCCAGATCACCGCCATCGCCAGCAGCACCCAGCGGGTATCGATGCGGTTGACGATGAAGCCGACCGCAAGGGCCGAGATCGAGAACAGGAAGAAAAACGAGGATCCCAGGAAGCCGAACTGCTCGGGGTCGAGCTGCAGCTCCGCCTTGATCGGGACGCCGGCGAGGTTGACCACGATCTTGTCGGCGAAATTGACCAGCATGAACAGGAACAGGAGAAACGTGATGGTCCAGGCGCCCTTGAGCGTCGGTTGCGTGGTCATGGGGTCCCCCGAGTTTTGGCAGCTGGCCTGTTGATCGGCCTCGCCGGATGCTACCCGTGAGGCAAGCGGCAGCGCAACCGGGCATTTCCGGACGGATGACGGACCGCAGTGCCCGGCAACGCCTTCACGATCACGTCGCCGCCACGATTGAGACCGTGATCTGGCGGCCCGCCCTTGGTATACTGGGCGATCTTTCAAAGAGGCATCGAATCCGCTTGGCATCGCAACCGGCAATCCCATCGTGCTGAGCGTCAGGAACCTGACCAAGACCTATCGCTCGGCCGGCGAGCAGGTCGCGGTGCTGCGCGGCGTCAACCTCGATATTTCGGCCGGCGAGCGTGTCGCACTGACGGGCGAGTCCGGCAGCGGCAAGAGTACCCTTCTGCATCTGATCGCCGGGTTGGATGCGGCCGATGGCGGCGAGATCACGCTCGCCGATATCGCCGTCGCCGATCTCGGTGATGCCGGCCGGGCGGAATTGCGGCGCGACCGGCTTGGCCTGGTGTTCCAGCAGTTCAATCTGATCCCCAGCCTGAACGTCGAAGACAACCTCGCCTTTCAGTCCCGTATTGCCGGCCGCCATGACGCCGTCTGGCATGCCGAACTGGTGGAACGGCTCGGGCTCGCCGCGCTGTTGCAGCGCTATCCCGAACAATTGTCGGGCGGACAGCAGCAGCGGGTGGCGATCGGCCGCGCGCTGGCGACAAAACCGCTGCTGCTGCTCGCCGACGAGCCGACCGGCAATCTCGACGAGGCCACCGCGGATGAGGTGCTGGCGCTAACCCGCGATCTGGTGGCGCGAACCGGCTGCGGCTTCCTGATGGTGACGCACAGCGAGCGGCTCGCCGCCACGCTCGACCGCCGGATCCATCTCCATGCCGGATTGATCGCATGAGCCGGGCGCTGTGGATTCTTGCGGTTCTGCTCAGTCACTGGCGGCGGCACCCGATGCAACTGGCGACCCTGCTGATCGGACTGATCTCGGCGACCGCGCTGTGGAGCGGCGTGCAGGCGCTGAACGCGCAGGCGCGCAGCAGTTACGACCGCGCCGCCGCGACCTTCGGCGGCGCGCGAACCGCCATGCTGGTCGGCCGCGACGATGCGGCCTTTCCGCAGGCACTGTTTGTCGAACTGCGCCGCGCCGGCTGGAATGTGTCACCCGTGCTCGAAGGCCGCATTCAGATCGGTGGACGCGCGTTCAGGCTGCTGGGCATCGAACCGGTCACGCTGCCCGGCGAGGTCGGCGACGCGCCGACGGTCGGTCGATCAGGCCTGCAGTCCTTCGTGACGCCGCCGGGCGAAATGCTGGTGGCGCGCGAGGTGCTCACCGATCTCAATCTGCCGGAAGGCGCACGGCCTTCGACCAGCAGCGGAACCTTGCTGCCGCCGTTGCGCGTGCAATCGCAAATGGCGCCTGGCGTGCTGGTGGTCGATATCGGCATCGCCCAGCAACTCCTGAACATGCCGGACCAGATGTCGCGGCTCTTGATCGGCAAGACGAAAGGCCCGCGCGCAGCGCTGGAAGCCGTCGCCGGCGACAGGCTGCTTCTGGTCGAGCCGGATGCGGAAAGCGATCTCGAACGGCTCACCGACAGTTTCCACCTCAATCTGACGGCGTTCGGCCTGCTGTCATTCGTGGTCGGACTGTTCATCGTCAACTCGGCGATCGGGTTGGCCTTCGAGCAGCGGCGGCCGATGCTGCGAACGCTGCGCGCCTGCGGGGTGTCGGCGCGGATGCTGAACGCGGTGCTGGTGATCGAGCTGGTGGCGCTGGCGCTGATCGCGGGCGTCATGGGACTGGTGTGCGGTTACTTCATCGCGGCTTCCCTGTTGCCCGATGTCGCGGCATCGTTGCGCGGGCTCTATGGCGCGCAGATTCCCGGGCAATTGACGCTGCGGAGCGAATGGTGGATCGCCGGCCTCGCGATCTCGGTGCTCGGCGCCTTGGCGGCGGCGGCCGCGAGCCTGTTGAAAGCCGCCCGCCTTCCGGTGCTGGTGGCGGCGCAGCCGCAGGCCTGGCAACAGGCACAGCAGCGCTGGCTGATACTGCAGAGCGCGGTCGCGCTCGCGGTGTTCGCCACCGCTGGTTTCCTGCTGTGGTATGGCGACTCGCTGCTGTCAGGGTTCGCCGTGCTCGCGGCCCTGCTGCTGGCCGCAGCACTTATGCTGCCGGCGATCCTGGAGCGCGTGCTGTCGCTGGGCCAGCGCAGCGCGCGCCGCCCGCTCGCGGTCTGGTTCTGGGCCGATAGCCGGCAGCAACTCTCGGGACTCTCGCTGGCGCTGATGGCGCTGCTACTCGCGCTCGCCGTCAATGTCGGCGTCGGCACCATGGTGGAAAGTTTCAGCCGGACGTTTGTCGGCTGGCTCGACGGCCGGCTGGCGGCGGATGTCTATGTCAGCGCCAAAGACGATGCGCAGGCGACCGCGATCAGGGCCTGGCTGCGTGCGCGCCCCGAAGTCGAGGCGATCCTTCCCGGCGGCCGCGCCGACGCGCAATTTCGCGGCGCCCCGATCGAGGTGCTGGGCCTGCCCGACCACGCCACCTACAGCGAGCACTGGCCGCTGCTGGAATCCAGCGGCAATGCCTGGGTTCGGCTGCGGCCGGGCGATACAGCCCTGATCAGCGAACAACTGGCCCGGCGTCTGAAACTCGGGCTCGGCGACCGCATCGAGGTGCCCGCGCCCGGCGGCAACTGGCCGCTCGAGATCGTCGGCATCTATGCCGATTACGGCAACCCGAAGGGCCAGATCACCGTCAACTACGCCGCGCTGACCCGGCGCTTTCCCGGCATCCCCGCCACGAGGTTCGGCCTGCGGGTCGCGCCGCCGGAGATTCCGGCGCTGCTATCGGCAATGCGTGAAAAATTCGGCCTCGGTGACCGCAGCCTCGCGGATCAGGCCACCATGAAGGCCGAGTCGAAGCGGATTTTCAGCCGAACCTTTGCGGTGACCGCAGCGCTCAACACTTTTACTCTCGGGGTGGCCGGCATCGCACTGCTGACCAGCTTGCTGACCCTGAGCAATTCCCGACTGCCGCAGCTGGCGCCGTTATGGGCGATCGGAATCACGCGGCGGCGGCTGGCCGCGATCGAGCTGGTCAAGACCATGTCGGTGGCGCTGATCACGGCGCTGCTGGCGCTGCCGCTCGGCCTCCTGGTGGCGTGGTGCCTGATCGCGGTGGTGAACGTCAAGGCGTTCGGCTGGCGGCTGCCGTTTCACGTATTCCCGCTGCAACTGCTCGAACTGCTGGGTGTCGCGATGGCGGCCTCGCTGCTGGCCGCCCTGCTTCCCGTGCTGAAACTGGCGCGCATGCAGCCGGCCAGCCTGATCAAGATTTTCGCCGATGAACGCTAGCATCAAACTATCGCGCCGCGCCTTCGCCGGCGGACTTGCCCTGCTCGGGCTCGGCGGTGGAGCAGCACGTGCGCAGGGTTTTGCCGGGCTCGGCGAGAACGCGGAAGGGTTTGCAACCGTGGTGCCCGGCAGGACCTTTACGTTTCCCGCCGATCACGGCCCGCATCCGGAATTCCGTATCGAATGGTGGTACGTGACGGCGAATCTGAGGGATGCCAGCGGTGCTGCCTATGGCGCGCAGTGGACGCTGTTTCGCCAGGCCATCCGGCCGGGCACGCAGCAGCCAGGCTGGGCCAACCAGCAGATCTGGATGGGCCATGCCGCGGTGACATCGGCGGAAACGCACCGATATGGCGAAGCCTTTGCGCGCGGTGGCGTCGGCCAGGCCGGCGTCGAGACAAAACCTTTTCACGCCTGGATCGATGGCTGGGACATGCGCGGGCTTGATGGCATGCTCGACGCCACGTTGGCGCCGCTCGACCTCAAGGCGTCGGGCTCCGACTTTTCCTACGCGCTGCGGCTCGACGCCGACCGGTCGCTGGTGCTGCAGGGAGACGCCGGCTACAGCCGGAAATCGGACCGCGGACAGGCGTCGTATTATTACAGCCAGCCGTTTTTCAACGTTAGCGGCCTTATCAGCATCGGCGACAGGCCCGTCGATGTCACCGGCCTGGCCTGGATGGACCGGGAATGGAGCAGCCAGCCGCTTGGCCCGGACCAGACCGGATGGGACTGGTTCTCGCTGCATCTGAATACGGGAGAAAAACTGATGCTATACTGGCTGCGCCAGCAGGACGGCCGCAACAAGATGTTCGGCAACTGGATCGCGCCCGACGGCCGCTCGGTCGAAATAGCATCGGCCGACAACAGCATCACGCCGATTGGGATGACCGACGTCGCCGGCCGCAAGATTCCGACCGCATGGCGCGTCGCCATTCCCGCCCGCGGCCTTGCCATCGAAACCACGCCGCTGAATGCCAAGAGCTGGATGGGGACCAGCTTTCCCTATTGGGAAGGCCCGATCCACTTTGCCGGCAGCCACGCCGGATTAGGATATCTTGAAATGACCGGGTATTAGGTCCGCGACGCTTCAAGAAGGAATCCCCGCGATGTACCATTTCACGGCGCTCGTCACCTGTCTCGCCATCCTGTTCTATTTCTTCACCGGCATCCAGGTGTCGAGAGCGCGGGTGGCGTTCGGCATCAAGGCGCCGGCGACCTCGGGCCATCTCGATTTCGATCGGGTGTTTCGCGTGCAGATGAACACGCTGGAATGGATGCCGATCTTCCTGCCGTCGCTCTGGCTGTTTGCGATCTATATCGGCGACCTCTATGCCGCGGTGCTCGGCCTGATCTGGATCGCCGGCCGCGGCCTCTATTTGACCGGCTATTCGAAGGCCGCCGCCAAACGCGGCCCGGGCTTTGCCATTCAGGCGCTGGCCGGTGTCATTCTCTGGGCCGGCGCGCTGGGTGCGATCGTGTGGCGGATCGTGCAGGCGTCGTGACGCAGCCTGATGGCCGTCAAGTCCGCGAGATGGTCTCGGAAGGAAGTTCGCCGAAGGCCTCGCGATAGTCCCTGGCGAAGCGACCGGGGCTGACAAAATTGCATTTGAACGCGATCGCGGTCACCCTGACGCTGGGGCCGCCCGCCATCAGCATCTCTCGCGCGCGCCTTAGCCGGATCAACCTGGCGAAGGCCATCGGCGAATAGCCCCGGCTGCGATCGAACGCCCTGAAGATGGATCGCGCGCTGACGCCGGCTTCGGCCACCAACCGGTCGATCGTGATCGCCTCGTGCCAATGGGCTTCAATGAATTCCTCAAGTCGCCGGACAACAACGGGCGCAGCCTCCTTGTCCTGCATTTCCAGCAGATGCCTGAAGGTGTGCCGGCCCGCCCAGAGAAAAGAAATCTGCACCGCCTGTTCGAGCTCCCGGCATGCGGCCACGGGCATGCTCGACGCCGCCGAATCCAGTTGGTGCGACAGGAAATGCAGCAATTGGTACAAACCCCGCGCGTACGGCTCGTTCGCGTCGAGCGCGGGATCAAACCTCATCTCTCCCCTCGGCTTGACGCCCAGAATCGCCGTCAGCTTGTGCAACAACCTTTCCGGGTCGATCCGGAGCGTGAGACGTTCATGTCCGGCCTCGCAAGCCGAACGAGAGGTGACGCCGGCCGCAGTGATCGCGAACCGGCCGGCATCGATGGCGGTCACCCGGCCCTCGGCTGAAATCGCCGCGCGGCCCTTGAGCGGGATTTGAAGCCGGATGAAATCCGCCTCCAGCAGATCCGCGGCGAGATCGCAGCTGGTGGCGCCATACGCCAGGCCGATGTCGGGCAGGCTGACCAAATTTACCCGCGCGCGGAAGTCGGCGGTGTTGCCCAGATCGATCCGGACCGCGCCAAGCAACGTCGAACCGTAATGCCGCAACACCTCCGGATCTGATGTTTGAAACATCGGGTATCGATGTAACGGCTCGGCTTCGCTATTGGCCATCTTGTTAGCCTGACTATGCTGTTGCTGTATCTCTCCATTTTCCGCAGCCAAATTACCAGCAATCAGTTTCATCTGAACGCCCTGTTTTTCCCGTAAAACTACGGGGTTGAGAAGATGTGAGGGCGGCCGATGCTCAACGAGCGGCGCAGTGCTCAAATTCCACCATTCGCCGCGCCGTCCCTGCAAGGAGACGGCGCGGCGCATCAGGGCTCGCCCGCGATCAAACCGTCGCCGCGATCATTTCGTCAGCGGGCACCCGCTATCCTTTGCCGACGGGAACGCCTTGTCGCCCGGCACCACCGCGAGCTGCTGGTAGTAGTCCCAGGGCTTCTTGGACTCCGACGGCTTCTTGACTTCGAACAGATAGAGGTCGTGCACCATGCGGCCGTTTTCCAGCACCTTGCCGCCTTGCGCGAACTGGTCGTCGACCGGAAGCTCCTTCAGCTTCTTCGCTACCGCTTCGGTGTCCTTGGTGCCGGCGGCCTTGACTGCCTTCAGGTACGCCAGCGTCGCCGAATAGGTGCCGGCCTGGATCATGTTCGGCATCCGGCCGGTGCGCTTGAAGAAACGCTCGGCGAGTTCGCGGCTCCTGTCGTCGCGATCCCAGTAATAGCCCTCGGTCAGCACCAGCCCCTGCGCGGCTTCGAGGCCGAGGCCGTGCACTTCGGCCAGCGTCAGCAACAACCCGGCCAGCTTCTGGCCGCTCTTGACGATGCCGAACTCGGCCGCCTGCTTGATCGAGTTGGTGGTGTCGAGGCCGGCATTGGCGAGCCCGATGATTTTCGCTTTCGAGCTTTGCGCCTGCAGCAGGAACGACGAGAGGTCGGAAGAGTTCAGCGGGATGCGAACCTGGCCCAGGACCTTGCCGCCCTTGGCCCTGACGAAATCGCCGGTGTCCTTTTCCAGCGCATAGCCGAAGGCGTAGTCGGCGGTCATGAAGAACCAGGTATCGCCGCCCGCATCCACCAGCGATCGGCCGGTGCCGTACGCCAGCGCGCGGGTGTCGTAGGCCCAGTGGAATCCCCAGGGCTGGCAGGCATCGCCGGTCAGGCGCGAAGTCGCAGCCCCCACCACGATGTCGATCTTCTTCATCTGCTTCGACAAATCGTGCACCGCGAGGGCGACCGACGAGGTCGTCAGCTCGGTGATCATGTCGACGTTCTCGAATTCATACCAGCGCCGCGCGATGCTGACGCCGAGGTCGGGTTTGTTCTGATGGTCGGCGGAGACGATCTCGATCCTGTGGCCGAACACGCTGCCGCCGAAATCCTCGACCGCCATCTTCGCCGCCTCGAACGACCACTTGCCGCCGTAATCCGCATAGACGCCCGACTGGTCGTTCAGGATGCCGATCTTGACGCCCTGCGCCGACACCGGAACCGCCAGCACAAGGCCGCATGCCGCAACGCCGGCCGACAACAATCGCAACCTCATTCTTGTCTCTCCATTTTCTTGAGTTCCGAGCACGATATTTTACCCCGGGAACGCGCACGATTTCATTGGGATCGGGCCCTCGCGGATCGCCAGCCCCGAGGATTCCGTCTTGTCGAGCCTTCAGCGGCACTATGCCGCCCGGTGCCCTCATTTCGAAGACGGCATTGAGATACGGCGCGAAATCGTTGATGCTCAGCGTCGCGATATCGGCGATGATACCATGGCAATATCCCTGCGGTTGAGCATTTCCTGTGGCACATCATGTGCGCCCGGCTATCGAGAACGAGGTCCGCCCCATGCACGCGCCTGCTTCCCACCCATCGTCCGGCGGCGCCGATCGCATCGCGCCTGACGGTGCGGGACAGAATTTCTATGCCATCGACCGCGGGCTGCGCGACCTGCTCCGGCTGTATCTGCAACCCCACGACTTCTCCCGGCTCGAACCTCACTTCGACCGGCTCGGCGCGCTGGCCGGCGGCCAACTCGACGAACTCGCCAGAACCGCCGACAAGCACCCGCCGGCGCTGCAGGCGCGCGACCGCTTCGGCCGCGACGAGGACTGGATCGACTACCATTCCTCCTACCGCGACATGGAGGCGATCGCGTTCGGCGACTTCCAGTTCCACGCCATGAGCCACCGCGCCGGTACGCTCGGCATGGACCGCCCATTGCCGGCGGTGGCCAAATACGCGCTGCAATATCTGTTCGTGCAGGCCGAGTTCGGGCTGATGTGCCCGATCAGCGTCACCGACACCTCGATCCATCTGATCCGCAAATTTGCCAGCCGCGAGTTGCAGGATTATCTGCTGCCGAAGATGCTGTCCGGCGACCTCGCCACGATGTGGAAGGGCACGCAGTTCATGACCGAACGGTCAGGCGGCTCCGACGTCGGCGGCATCGAAACCACGGCCCGCAAGGTCGACGGCATATGGCGGCTCACCGGCGACAAATGGTTCTGCTCGCATGCCGACGCCGATGTCGCACTGCTGCTGGCGCGGCCCGAGGGCGCGCCGTCCGGCACCAGAGGACTCGCGCTGTTCGCGATGCCGCGCCGTCTCAGGGACGGCAGCCGCAACGCCTATCGCATCGTTCGCCTCAAGGACAAGCTCGGCACGCGGTCGATGGCGTCGGGCGAGATTCTGCTGGAGGGCGCCGAGGCCTGGATGGTCGGCGAGGCCGATCGCGGCCTCAAGCAGATGATGGAGCAGGTCAATCTGTCGCGGCTGTCGCATGGCGTTCGCGCCGCGGCGATGATGCGGCGCTGCGTCAACGAGGCGATGATCTGCGCGCGCCATCGCGTGGCGTTCGGCAAGACCATCATCCAATATCCGCTGCTGCGCCGCCAGTTGCTCAAGATCATCGTTCCCGCCGAACAGTCGCTGTCGATGTTCCTGTTTGCCGCCAGCGCCATGGACCGCGCCACTGCCGGCTCGCGGCCGGCCGAGGACTGCCTGCGCATCCTGACGCCGCTTTTGAAGTTCCGCGCCTGCCGCGACAATATTCCGGTGGCGACAGGCTCCATGGAGGTCCGCGGCGGCAACGGCTACATCGAGGAGTGGGTGCATGCGAGGCTGATCCGCGATGCCCATGTCGGCGTGCTCTGGGAGGGCACCAGCAACATCAACGCGCTCGATATCGTCACCCGGGCGGTCGGCAAGAGCCGAACGCACCGCACGCTGGCGGTCGCGCTGACCAACCTGCTCGATCACGCCCGCTCCATCCCCGCCGCGTTTCGCGACCGCCTGCGCACCGCGCTGGCGCGGACACTGACACTGGTCGAGCGCGTCGCGGCCGAGCCGGCGCTGGAAGCCAATGCGCGGCAGGCGGCAAGCGCGCTCTATCACATCACCAGCGCCATCCTGATGACCTGGGAAGCCGCCCAGCCGGGCGCCGATGCCCGCCGCGCGCTCTATGCGCGTCTGGTCCTCGACCATCGACTAGGCGCGCAGGACCCGCTGGCGCCCGGCGATGACGAACGCGAAGCGGCGGAACTGGTGCTTTCGCAGCGGCCGGTGTCGCTGGCGGAGGTTGTGGAGTTGCTGGACTAGCGGAAGCCGCGCGCGTGACGCTTACCCTCCCCTCCAGGGCCCCTCCGGGGGAATTGTGCAGGATTTCTGGTTTCCCTCCCCCCGGACTCCGCTAGATTGCCTGCAACGGTCGCAACAAGACCAGGACTTGCGGGAGGACAATCGTGCACAAGGGACGTGTCGTGTTCGGCGCCATGGACGAGGTGGTTTTTGGAACCGCCGCCGCCGAGGCGATCGTGGCCCAGGTCGACCGGCTCGGCGTCAGCCGCGCGTTCCTGATGGTCAGCGGCACGCTGAACCGTGAAACCGGCGAGATCGACAAGATCAAGGCCGCGCTGGGCTCGCGTTGCGTCGGTACGTTCGATGCGATGCCGGCGCACACGCCGCGCGCCGCTGTGATCGCGGCGTCCGAACAGGCCCGCGCCGCCGACGCCGACCTCATCGTCACGGTCGGCGGCGGCTCCATCACCGACGGCGCCAAGGCGGTGCAGATCTGCCTCGCCAACGATGTTCGTGATGTCGAGGATATCGACAGGGTCCGCGACCACAAGGGCGGCTCGCCCAGAATGAATCCACCGACCGTGCGCCAGATCAGCGTGCCCACCACGATCGCGGGCGGCGAATTCAGCGCCATTGCGGGCGTCACCAACGAACGCACCAAGGTCAAGGAGCGGCTGGCCCATCCGCTGGTGATGCCGCGCGCGACAATCCTCGATCCCGCGCTGACCGTGCACACGCCGGAATGGCTGTTCCTGTCGACCGGCATCCGCGCCGTCGATCACTGCGTCGAAGGCATTTGTTCGCGCGAGGCGCATCCCTACGCCGACGCCCAGGCGATCAAGGGATTGTCGATGCTGGCGCAAGGGCTGCCGCGGGTGAAGGCCGACCCCGGCGATCTCGACGCAAGGATGGATTGCCAGATCGGCACCTGGCTTTCGATGGGGCCGTTGTCGTCCGGCGTGCCGATGGGCGCCAGCCACGGCATCGGCTATGTGCTCGGCGCCGTGTTCGACGTCCCGCACGGCTACACCTCCTGCGTGATGCTGCCCTCGGTGATGCGCTGGAACAAATCCGTCAACGCGGAGCGGCAGGCGCTGGTATCGGCGGCGATGGGCCAGCCCGGCCAGGATGCCGGCGACGTGCTCGATGCCTTCATTCGCGGGCTCGGCATGCCGCGCAGCCTGCAGGACGTTCGGATCGGCCCCGAGCATTTCGACCGCATCGCCGAGCAGGCAATGGGGACGCCGTGGGTCCCGCGCAACCCGCGCAAGATCGATTCGTCAGCGCAATTGCGCGAAATTCTCGTTATGGCCGCCTGAGAGACTGGAGAAAAAATGTACACCGGCAAACATGCTCATCTGCGTCCCCTGCAGCCCGCTTTCATCATGGCGGGATCCGGCGAGACCGTGACCTATCGCGAGCTGGAGGCGCGGAGCAATCGCCTCGCGCATCTGTTGCGCAATCTCGGCCTGAAGCGGCTCGATCACTATGCGATCTTCATGGAAAACAACAGCCGCTATCTGGAAACCTGCGGCGCCGGCGAGCGCTCCGGGCTGTACTACACCTGTATCAATTCATATTTGACGCCGGGCGAACTCGCCTACATCGTCGGCAACAGCGACTCCCGCGTGCTTTTTACCTCCGTCGCAAAACTCGACGTCGCGCGCGAGGCGCTCAAGGAGTGCCCGAAGGTCGAGCTCTGCATCGTGGTCGACGGCCCCGGCGAGAGCGACCGCATCGTCGGCCTGCGCGAAGCCACGGCGGGACTGCCCGGCACGCCGATCGCGGACGAATATGTCGGCACCGCGATGCTCTATTCGTCCGGCACCACCGGACGGCCAAAGGGCATTTTGCGACCGCTGCCGGAACAGCCGGCGACGCAGCAGCTTCCGCTGTTCGATTTCCTGATCAAGCTCTGGCAGTACCGTGAAGGCATGATCTATCTGTCGCCGGCGCCGCTATATCATTCGGCGCCGCAGGCCGCCGTCAATCTCGCGATCAAGAGCGGCGCCACCGTCATCATCATGGAGCAGTTCGATCCCGAGCATTACCTCGATTTGATCGAGCAATGGGGCGTCACTCATACCCAGCTGGTGCCGACCATGTTCTCGCGCATGTTGAAGCTGCCGGAGGCCAAGCGCAACGGCCATGACCTGTCGTCGCTCGAGATCGCGATCCATGCCGCAGCGCCGTGCCCGGCGGCGGTGAAGGAAGACATGATCAAATGGTGGGGCCCGATCATCCACGAATATTACGGCGCCACCGAAGGCCTCGGCTTTACCGCCTGCAACAGCGAGGAATGGCTGGCGCATAGAGGCAGCGTCGGCCGCGTGCTGCTCGGCGATCTCCACATTCTCGATGAGGACATGAAGCCTTGCCCGATCGGCACGCCGGGCACGGTCTGGTTCAAGACCGCGACGCCGTTCGAATATTTCAACGATCCGAACAAGACCCAGGAGGCGCGCTCGCCTGACGGCAGCATGAGCACGGTCGGCGACGTCGGCTATGTCGACAAGGACAATTTTCTGTACCTGACCGACCGCGCGACCTTCATGATCATCTCCGGCGGCGTCAATATCTACCCGCAGGAATGCGAGAACCTGCTGATCACCCATCCCAAGATTGCGGACGCCGCCGTGTTCGGCGTGCCCAATGCCGATCTCGGCGAGGAGGTGAAGGCCGTGGTGCAGCCGATGCCGGGCATTACGCCCAGCGCTGATCTGGCCGACGAACTGATCGCCTTCTGCAGCCAGTCGCTGTCGCGCCAGAAAGTGCCGCGCTCGATCGACTTCGAGGCGGAACTGCCGCGGTTGCCGACCGGCAAGCTCTACAAGCGGCTGCTGCGCGACCGGTACTGGGGCGACAAGACGTCCCGGATTCTGTAAAGGCGGCAACAGGCCTGTAACCAGCTATTGCGCGGCGAACTGATCCGGCGTGGCATGACCTTTGAATAGGTTCACGCCGCGTAATCCTGTACGGATTGAACGGTTCGACCGGAAGGGAAGCAAGTGGCTGCGCCGATCAATATCGAGGTCTACAGCGATGCGCTGGTGGTGCTGGGAACGGCCGGCATCGTCGTTCCCCTGGTACGCCGCTTCGGGATCAGTCCTGTGCTGGGCTACCTCGCGGCAGGGGCGGTGCTGGGCCCGCTCGGACTGGGCTCGCTCATCAAGACCTTTCCGTTCCTGTACTGGGTGACGGTGGTTGACGCCAGGAACGTCGCCGGCATTGCCGAGCTCGGGGTGGTCTTCCTGCTGTTCATCATCGGCATGGAACTGTCGTTTGAACGTCTCAAGCTCATGCGCCGCCTGGTATTTGGGCTCGGAAGCCTGCAGATCATCCTCACCACGGCCGTGATCGGCGGTATCGCCAGCCTGTTCGGCAACTCGCCCACGGTATCGATCATTATCGGCGCGAGCCTTGCCTTGTCTTCGACCGCGATCGTCATCGAGGTGCTTTCCAACCATGGCCGGCTGGCCACCACCGCCGGCCGCACCAGCTTCGCCGTTCTGCTGGCGCAGGATCTGGCCGTGGCTCCGATGCTGCTGCTGGTCTCCATCATCGGAAGCCGGACAGACAGCTCGGTGATGACCAACATCGGCTTCGCCTTCGTGAATGCAACGCTGGCCCTTGCAGCGATCGTGATCGTCGGCCGCCTGCTGTTGCGACCGCTGTTTCGGCTGGTCGCTTCCACCGGCTCCCCTGAGCTGTTCGTAGCGGCGGCGCTGTTTGCAATTATCGGCGCCGGCTTCGCCGCGGCGCTTGCCGGACTTTCGATGGCGCTGGGAGCGTTCGTCGCGGGTCTTTTGCTCGCCGAGACCGAATTCCGCAAGGCGATCGAAACCACCATCGGCCCCTTCAAGGGCCTGCTGCTAGGAATATTCTTCTTTACCGTCGGCATGAGTATCGACATTCGCGAGCTCATCCGCCAGCCGTTGCTGCTTGTTACTTCCGTCGTCGGGCTGATCGTCATCAAGTCGGTCCTGATGATCGGCCTCGCCCGCATCTTCCGCCTGCCCTGGCCCACTGCGATCGAAACCAGTCTTCTGCTCGGCCCCGGCGGCGAGTTCGCGTTCGTCGGCATCGGCCTCGCCACCTCGCTCGGGCTGGTCGCCTTCGATGCGTCCAGCTTCATCTTGACGGTGACGTCGATCACCATGGCACTGATTCCGGCGCTGGCGCTGGCCGCGCGGCGCCTGGCGCCGAGGTTCCGGGAGCCCAAGGTGATCGATCCGGAACTCGCCGTCGCGCCGGCCGGCATCACCGGACATGCCATCGTCGTCGGCCATGGCCGGGTCGGACAGGTCGTCTGCACCATGCTGGACCGGCACGGCTGTCCCTATCTTGCCGTCGATAGTGACGCCGCCGCCGTGCCCGAACAGCGGCGAAGCGGCCGCGAGGTCTATTACGGCGACGCCACGCTCCCGGAATTTCTCAGGACTTGCGGGGTGATGGACGCCAAGGCCGTGATCGTGACGGTTGCCGCGGCGGACGCGATCGACGAAGTCGTGCGGCAGGTGCGCGCGCTGCGAAGCGACATCGTGATCGTTTCGCGCGCCCGCGACGCCGCCCACGCACGCCACCTCTATCGAATCGGCGTCACCGACGCCGTGCCGGAAACCATCGAGGCCAGCCTGCAATTGTCGGAAGCGGCATTGATCGGGTTGGGACAGGCCACGGGACTGGTCATCGCCTCGATTCACGAACGGCGCGACGAATTCCGGCACGAGTTGCAGCAGGCCGCCGGGCTGACCAGCGACGAGCCGTCGAATGCGGTTCGGCGGAAAACACTTCGACGGCCTTAGCGCATGACGACGATGGCGATCGTCACGCCGCAGCGATCAGCGAGCCAAGCGGCACATCCAGCGCGTACACGAAACCGGTGGGAGCGTAGGAAAGCTGCACCTGGCCGTTCAATTGCTGGCCGAGCGACTCCATCATGCGGGTGCCGAAGCTGCGGCGTTCCGGCGGCTTGACCGGCGGGCCGCCCCTTTCGGTCCAGGTCAAATGCAGCCGCTGCTTGTCGTCGTCGATGGTCCAGGCGATCTCGACGCGCCCGGTCGGGATCGAGAGCGCGCCGAATTTCGTGGTGTTGGTGCAGAGCTCGTTGAACGTCATCGCCAGCGCTATGACGGCGCCCGAAGTGACCCGGATATCCGGCCCGTTGAAGTGAAAGCGCCGGGCGCCCTGGCTTTCGAACGGCTCAGTCGCGCCGCTGAAGGTGTGGGTGAGGCTGGCATTGGACCAGCTGATCTGCATCAGCAGATCGTGGGCGCGGCCGAGCGCGGCGAGCCGGCCCTCCATGGCCTGCTGGCCGTGCTCGATACTAGGCGCGGCGCGGAAGCTTTGCGACGCGATGGCGCTTACGGTGGCCAGCGTATTCTTGATGCGATGATGCAGTTCACCCAGGATCAGCTTCTGCAGTTTGTCGGCAGCCTCGCGCTCCTTGGCGTCGATTCCGGCCTGCGCCAGCAGCACCTTGGCATCGATGCCGGCCTGTTCGAGCAACACCCGAAGGCTGTCATTTTCCGCCGACAGCACGGCCTCGTGCGCCGAGAGCGGCGGCTCGATCGGCACCGCCACGTGAATTAGCGCTGTAGAACGAATTGCTGCTGCTGTTTGAACGACCTCTTCTTCCGGCGGAATGACCGGTCTCGCAACGATCTTGAGTGCGCCGTGCCCGACCATGGTCTGCAATTCGGTGATCATCTGCTGCATCCCAAGCGGTTTGCCGAAGAAGCGGCTGTCGACCGGCCGTTCCGCCTCGGATGGCTTCACCTGGCCTGAGACCAGGATGATCTTGATATCGGGCCAGCGGCTGTGCACCGTGTGGGCGAGCTTCAGGCCGTCCATGGTTCCGGGCATTTGAATGTCGGTAAACAGCAGCGAAATGTCCGAGCGAGATTCCAGGATCGACATCGCCTCGTCGGCATTGACGGCTTCGACCGAATGAAACCCGGCATCCTCCACGATATCGACGGCGCGCATGCGCAGCATCATTTCGTCCTCGACAATGAGGACGTTCGGCACGTCGGTTGAATCCGCGGACATGGGGACCTACTTTTACTCGAGGAAGCCGATGCAGAATCGACCGGGGGAAGGTCGATTGCTGCGCCTATCCGGGGTAAATAGCGAGCTAAATCAGGAAAGGAACTATTCTCGACGCCGGTGATTATGGCCTTGGCAATAATGCTGTCCGGCGCGTTGCCACCGAGATCGGAAGTCTTTTTTAACGCTTGCTGCAAAATTCTCATTCCCGGATGACTTCAGGCAAGGGCGTGAAATCGGCTGGCTGCTTGTATTCGACGGATCCGGTAGCCATTTCGTGAAGGCGACTGAAGCGGGCGGACCGGATTGCCTGGTCCGGTTTCAAAGCGACAATTCGTGTCGAGCAAATTTCAGACAACCATAACATCGGAGTAATCAGTTTGAAGATCCGCGTCGGGTACGAGATGATTTACGACTTTCCGCAACCCACGCCAGTCATCATGGTGCTGGGGGCGCATTTCACGCGGGCATCCGACGTCATCATTCCCGATTTTCTGACCGTCAGCCCGTCGGTCGAGATCATGCCGTATCGCGACGGTTTTGGTAACTGGTGCAGCCGCATTGTCGCACCCGCCGGCCGCGTGCGGCTGGCCGCCGACGGCATGGTCCGCGACAGTGGCTTGCCCGATCCAGTCGTGCCTTCGGCCGTTCAGCATGCGGTGGAAGACCTGCCGGCGGAGACCCTGGTCTATCTGCTCGGCAGCCGCTATTGCGAGACTGATCGGTTGTCCGACATGGCCTGGAAGCTGTTCGAGAAAACCCCGCCGGGGTGGGCGCGGGTTCAGGCGATCTGCGACTTCGTTCACAACCACATCAAGTTCGGCTACGAGCACGCCCGTGCCACCAAGACCGCGGCGGATGCGTTCGACGAGGGCAAGGGCGTCTGTCGCGATTATGCCCACCTCGCCATCACCTTCTGCCGCTGCATGAATATTCCGGCGCGCTACTGTACCGGCTATCTCGGCGACATAGGCACACCAAAGCCTTGGGCCGCCGGCGATTTTGCCGGCTGGTTCGAGGCCTATCTCGGCGGCCACTGGCACACCTTCGACCCCCGCAACAACATCCCGCGGATCGGCCGGGTGCTGATCGCGCAGGGCCGCGACGCCTCCGACGTGCCGATCACGCAGACTTTCGGTCCGAACACGCTGGTGAGTTTCAAGGTCTGGACCGACGAAGTCGAGGAAGGCTCCTAAGCCTTCTTCGTCGCGAACCAGATCAGGTGGCGCGCGCCGCTGCGTTTGGTGGTGGCGCGCACTGCGACTTCGTTGACCTCGAAGCCGGCGTTGCGCAGCCGCCTGGCGAAGGCCGGGTGCGGCCCCGACGACCAGACCGCGAGCACACCGCCCGGCCTCAACGCCCGATGGATCGCCTGCAGCCCCTTCGCATCGTAGAGCGCGTCATTGGCCTTGCGAATCAAGCCCTCCGGGCCGTTGTCGACATCGAGCAGGATGGCGTCGAACGCCCGGGGTTTGGATGCGATGACCTCGATGACATCGGCGCTCAGGATTTTCGCGCGCGGATCGTCGAGGCTGTCGCCGAAGATGTCGGCCATCGGGCCGCGTGCCCAGGCGATCACGGCGGGCACCAGTTCCGCTACCGTAATCCGCGCTTGCGGCCCCAGCACCGCGAGTGCGGCGCGCAGCGTAAAGCCCATGCCCAACCCGCCGATCAGCAGATGCGGCGCCTTGACCGCCTCCAGCCTTCGGCAGGCCAGCGTCGCGAGCGCCTCCTCCGATCCCGAGAGGCGGCTGCTCATCAACTCGTTCTGGCCCAGCTTCATGGAAAATTCGACGCCGCGCTGCATCAGGCGAAGTTCGACGTCCGAACCGGGCACGCGCGTCGTATCGATCTGTTTCCACGGAATCATCCGGGGCTTTTACGCCGCTTTGGCGGCATCGTGCAAAGCCCCGCTATTGGCCGATCGGGCAAGTGCCGGGCTTCTGGCAGGGCGCGGGCGCAGAGCGCGTGGTGGCCGGGGCCTCGTTGGACGTCGGACCTTCGGCTCCATTGACGATTGGCGAGACGCGCCAACGGTAGGCCGTTCGCGGCGTCAACCCTGAATCCGCGAAGCTCGGACCCGCCACATCGGCCACGACGGTGAATGGACCGTCGGCGCCAGCACGAAAGATTCGATACGCCGTGGTTGCCGCCAGCGGAGTCCACGCCAGATCCGCCGATGTATCCGAGGTGTCGATCACCTTGAGCGGTTTCGGCGCGCCGGTAGGCGGCACCGCTGCCGCGGGCGCCGCGCCCGCCGTCAGCGCGTCGAGCATCGCCTTGATGGCGCGAATCTGCGCGCCGGATTTCGTGACGTAATTATCGGCGTGGTTGACGTAGCTCCACCAGTCCCAGCACGCCTGCGGATTGAACGGCGCGAACGAGCTAGCCGTGGTTTGCGGATAGAGCACGATCAGGCGGTTGCTGTCGGCCCAGGCGTTGTAGCCGGTATCGTCGATGAAGCGCCGGCCGATAGTGCCGACATTCTGCCTGCATCCATGCAAGGCGATGTGGACGCGGCATGCCGCGCCCTGCTCGCATTCCCCGGGAACGAACACGAAACCGGCTTGATCCAGACTGAGCCGACCTGGATCGTCCGGCCTGGTGTAGAGCGACTGTTCGAAACGCTTGATGGTCCCGGTCAATGGCCCGCGGTTCGGCGGGTTCAACGCACCGTAAACATGTTGCAGGATGATTCCGGCCTGATCGTAGCCGCATTTGTTGATAAACGGCGCGGCGTTGACCTGGCAGTCGTTGAGGCCCTCGACCTGCTTGTCGGGCGCAACGGCCAGCGAGTGACCCGCTCCGACGGTGGTCTGGTAGTAGAGGTTGCCGCGGTTGGCCTCGCCCAGATAGTGACGATAGAAATCCGCCGCGGCATCGGTGACCGACTTCGCCACGACCGCGTCGTTGTAGCCATGGAACAGATATATCTTCTGTCGAGCGACGAACTGCAGGGGATCGATATCGCCGGAGGCCGATTTGGCGGCCGCCTTCTCGAAAGAGTGGTTCATTTCCCGCGGCGGCCCTTTCATGCACGAGCCGGTCGCGGTCAGGATCGGCAGCGTGTATCCGTTCATGATGTCGTTGGCGTCAGCCCTGGCGCACCAATACGGTCCGCCCGCGACCACGCCGACACCCTTGATCACCGAAGACCAGGCGGTTCCGAACTGAACCGCCATGAACGCACCGGAGGAGATGCCCGATATCGAGCTCTCGCGGATGTCGGCGTTGTAGCCCGACAGTCTCGCGGGCTCGGCAGCCAGCGCCGGGGCGGCCATCCATGCCACACAGCTCAAAGCGATAGCCGTCCGGCGCCATCCGGCAACGTTCATGAGACACTCCCCACTAAAGCATCAGCCTGTCAGAAAACATTACATTCAGAAGCCTTGCATAAGGCATGCCGAAGAACGAGCTTTCCGACGACCGCGCTCAAGTCCGCCGGAAAATGCAGAACTGGAAACGCTGGGTCGAGTTCCAGGGCGTGGCATGATCCTGCCGCCCGGAGTCCACCAGTTCGAAACCTTCGCCCAGTTCCTTCGCCAGGCCTGCCGCATCGTACCGGTTGACGGGCAACCCGCTGCATTTTTCCGGACCGTCGATGGCAAACGTCCCGATGATGACATGGCCACCCGGCCTGACCGCCTGCCGCAGCCGCGCCACGTAGGCGGCGCGGTCCGCGGGATCAATCAGAAAATGAAATGCGGCCCGGTCATGCCAGATGTCGAAGGTGTGTGCCGGCTGCCATTTGGTGGCGTCCGCGACAACCCATTCCACCCCGGTCGCGCGGTCGCCAAGCCGCGCCCTGGCGGCGTCGAGCGCGGCTTGCGAGATGTCCAGCACCGTCACGCGCTTGAACCCGCGCGCGAGCAGGCTGTCGACCAGGCGTGACGCGCCGCCGCCGATATCGATGATGGCGGACTCCGTCGCCGGTCGCGCAAGGTCAATCAGTTCGAGCGATGGCGCGGGATCTTCCTGATACCAGCTGACTTCGGTCTCGCCTTTTGTCGTATAAACCGTTTCCCAATGGGATTTTCGGCTTCCGTCACTCATTAGCGAATCTCCGCTGGCCGCGTGAAAGGTGAAGATGCAGATGAATACACCTCCCATACTGGACAACAAACACACGTCTTCGCCATCCATATTTGCGGTTTCGGCCCTGTTGCGCGAAGCGCGACGGCAGAAGAAGCTTGAAGTTGCTGACGTGCCGAGCGTCTGCATCCTGGACCCGGACGGCGATCTTGTCCGGACGCTCCGCGTGGCAGGAAAAACCATACGGTTTGAAAACTGGCCCTGCTACCATACCGAACTCGATTGCTTCTCACTCGGCGGGCAACAAGTCGGAATCGTCGGCCGCGTGGTGGGATCGTCTTTCGCCGTGCTGGTCGCAGAGGAACTGTTTGCAAGCGGCTGTCGTCTCCTGGTGAGCCTTACTTCAGCCGGGCAAATCGTGACGTCGGGACGGCCGCCCTATTTCGTGATCATTGACCGCGCGCTGCGGGACGAAGGGACCAGTTATCATTATGCGCCGCCCGCCGAATTCGCGAACGCGGACCCGCGGTTGGTGGCGATGGCATGGAAAGCGATGTCGGCGCACAAGCCGCGCTGCGTCGTTGGGTCGAGCTGGACCACGGACGCTCCGTTCCGGGAGACCGCGGAAGCCATCGACTTCGCGAGAAGCAAGGGTGTCCTCGCGGTCGAAATGGAAGCGGCCGCTCTCTATGCTTTTGCGAGCGCCGCGGGAGTGAAGGTCCTTTGTCTGGCCCATGTGACCAATACGATGGGGCAATCCGGCGACGATTTTGAAAAGGGCGAGGCCGACGGCACCAGCGATGCGCTCGCAGCGCTGGACAAGATCGTCCGCGCTATTTGCGCTGAAGCATCCGAACGGCCTGCCGCGAAATGAGCTCCCTGGGCGCCCGCTTGACCTAAATCAAAAGAAAGAACCCATCAGCGCCTAACTTTCGACTTGTCGCGCGCGGCGAGATAGATCGCGTCGGGCATGAAGCCGGGAGCTGCTATCCGGTTCGTGAGTGGCGCGTCGATGAAAGGCCTGTTCATCGTCAACGATCCGCCCTACGGCACGGAGCGCGTCTATAATGCGCTGAGGCTCGCGCATGCCTTCGTGAAGAAGGATCCTTCGATGCAGGTAACCGTATTCTTGATGGCGGATGCCGTATTGGCGGGCAAGGCCAATCAAAAGACGCCCGACGGCTACTACAATGTGGAGCGGATGTTGAAACGCGTTCTCAGCAGCCGCGGAGCGGTGCTCTTGTGCGGCACCTGCATGGACGCGCGCGGCATTGGCGACGCCGAACTGATAGAGGGGGCACGTCGCAGCACGATGGACGAACTCGCCGGCGCAACCATCGAAGCCGACAAGGTGCTGGTGTTCTAGCGAAAGCCGGCGTCCCGACGGGTGCGCCTATCCCAGCATCTGGGTGTCGCCGCACACCGAGATCGCTTGCCCGGAGATCGTCTTGCCCCGCGGGCTGCACAGGAACAGGATCTGGTCGGCGATCTGCTCCGGCGTCACGTAATCCTTGATCGAGGTGTAGGAAAACGCCGTGCGCTCCATCTCGGCGTAGGAAATCCCGCGCTGCTGCGCCTTGGCCTCCAGCACCCGGCGCTGCCGGTCGCCGGCGACGAGGCCAGGCAGGATCGCATTAACGCGGATGTTGTCCGGGCCGAGTTCGATCGACAGCGATTTGGTGAAGCCGATCACGCCCCATTTCGCCGCGGCATAGGGCGTGCGCATGGCAAAGCCGAGCCGGCCGGCCGCCGAGGAAATATTGACGATCGATGCATTCTTGCTTTTGCGCAGATGCGGCACCGCGAGACGGGTGCAGTTGAATTGCCCGGTCAGACAGATTTCCAGGCAGCGGTCCCAGTCTTCCGGATTCATCTCCTCGACCTTGGCCGTCGGTCCGGCGACGCCGGCATTGTTGACCAGCACATCGAGGCCGCCGAGTTTTGCCAGCGTTTCCGCAAACAGCTTTTGAACCGCCGTGCGATTGGAAACATCGCAGAGCGTCGACGAGATGGCGGGATCGCTGGAGGCCAATTCAGACAGCGCGATTTCGTCGACATCGCAGGTGTGGACCCTGGCGCCTTCGGCTGCAAAACGTTGCGCAATGGCGCGCCCGATGCCGTTGGCGCCGGCGGTTACCAGCACGCGCAAACCCTTGAGTTCGAGATCCATGATCGCTCCGAGATGTCGGTTGGAAGAATGTCAATCGGCAAAACCCGTCACTCGGCAAGCCCGCCGCGCGACAGGATGAAATCCGCAGCACCCTTGATGTCGCCGGCAATTCCGGCCTGCGCGGCCTCGCCAGTACCGGCTTCGATCGCCTTGCGCACCGCGGCGTGAAACCGGATGGCGTCGCCCTTCGCCAGCCGGTCGGGATTGGCCCTGAGATCGAGATTGATCACGGGCCCTGCCTTCAGCCACAACGCGCGGATGATTTCGACCAGGATCGGCGAATGCGAGGCCTCGTACACCGCGAAATGAAAGGTCTTGTTGAGCTCGACCGCGCGCGGCAGGTCGGGCACATCAGCCTCGCTCTCCAGCCGCATCGCCTGTTCGGCGCGGGCGATGGACACGAGGTCGCTACTGTCGCGGTGCGCTGCCGCCTGCGCCGCCGCATGGCCCTCGATGGCGATCCGCACTTTTGTGAGGTCGCGAAATTGCTCCGCCGACATCAGGGGCACGCGTACCGCGCGGTTCGGGGTCACCTCCAGCGCCTTGTCGGCGACCAGCCGCGACACCGCCTCGCGCACCGGCATGATGGAGACGCCGAGCACATCCGCCGCCGCGCGCAACGACAACTTCTCGCCCGGCGCCAGCCGGCCGGACATCAGCAGGTCCGCCAGCCTGGCATAGGCGCGCTCACCCAGCGTCTGACGGTCCAGCGGTTCCACCAGGTTGAGCGCGGTGGGCAAATTCAACGGAAAGCTCCCCCATGCGCCCGGGATGTTCGAGAGGGGACTCGACAACGCCCCGGACTTTTGCAAGTCTAACTGTGATCATAGATCACGGCAAGCGACAGAGCGCCTGCCGAAGAAGAAACCGCCGCAGCCTACGCGGCCGAACCAGGGAGATGAAGGCTGATGTCCAATAACAATCAATTCACGCGCCGTAGCCTGTTGAAGACCGCTGGCGGCATTGCCCTGGTGTCGGGAATCTCCGCGCCGGCGATTTTGCGCGCCCAGACCGCCGACGTCATCAAGATCGGCCATCTGACGCCCCGCACCGGTTTTCTCGGACCGCTCGGCGAATATGCCGCGATGGCCGCCGATCTGGCAGTGGAAGAAATCAACGCCGCCGGCGGCATGATGGGCCGCAAGGTGGAACTGCTGAAGGAAGATTCGGTCAATCCGCAGACCGCCTCGACCAAGGCCGAGCGCATGATCGAGCGCGACAAGGTCGCCTGCATCATCGGCGAAATCTCTTCCGCCTCGTGCCTGACCATTGCGCAGGTCGCCTCGCGCACCAAAACCCTGTTCATCAACACCGGCGGCAACTCCGACGCGCTGCGCGGCAAGGATTGCCAGCGCTACATGTTCCACGTCGAGTCGCAGAACTCAATGTACGTCAAGACCGTCGGCCGTTCGTTCCTGCGCGACGGCCTGGTCAAGGGCAAGAAGTGGTACTCGCTGACGGCGGACTACGCCTTCGGGCATGACCTCCTGAAGGTCTCGAAGCGCTTCATGGAAGCCAATGGCGGCAATTTCGCCGGCGACGATCTGGTACCGACCGACGCCACCGACTTCTCCGCCTATCTGCTCAAGATCCGCGAAGCCAAGCCGGATCTGGTCGTGATCAATCTGGCCGGCAACCAGGTCACCAACTTCCTCAAGCAATACGCCGAATTCGGCCTGACCTTCCCGGTCGGCGGCTTCGGCTTCGACACCGCGCTGGCCTGGGCGGCCGGCAAGGGCAACTTCGTCGGCACCTGGCCGGTGGTCTGGCATCATCTGCTCGAGACGCCCGGCTCCAAGGCCTTCGTCACGGCCTTCACCAACAAATACAAGAAGCCGCCGGAAAACCAGGCCTGGGGTGATTACGTCGCCGTCAAGATCGTCGCCAAGACCATCAACGATCTGAAATCCGTGGAATCGCCCAAGATCATCGAGCACTTCGAGAAGGGCGCGAAGTTCGACGTGCTGAAGACGAGGGAAGGCTATTTCCGCGCATCGGATCATCAAATGATGCACGAGATGTACGCGGTCACGGCGCTGCCCGCCGACAAGATCAAGAACCAGTGGGACATCTTCGCTTCCAGCCCGGCGGTTCCGGCTGCCAACGAAGACCTCGAAATCATCGCCGCGACCAAGGAAGAGAACAGCTGCACCTTCCCGAGCTGATCGGCTCGACCTACACACCGTCATTCCGGGGCGCGTCGAAGACGCGACCCCGGAATCCCGAGATTCCGGGTGCGATGCTTCGCATCGCCCCGGAATGACGGTGTTGGAGAGTCGCGCGATTTTGACTCGCAATAACAATTGCAGACGCCTTTTCTGCACTCGGCCGAGACCCCATCCATGTCCACCATGTTGCTCGCCCAGCAAATCCTCAACGGCCTGCTCGACGGCGTCTACTACCTGCTGATCGCGCTTGGCCTGTCGCTGATCTTTTCGCTCGGCGGCATCGTCAATCTGGCGCATGGCGCGTTTTACGCGATCGGCGCCTACCTGACGCTGGTGCTGTCGCCCTATCTCGGTTTCGGCGGCTCGTTCGTGGTGGCCCCTGTGGTGGTGGCGCTGATGGGGGTGGTGATCGAGCGCACGCTGTTCCGCCGCTTCTATCGCTCCGATCCGATCCTCTCGCTGCTGATGACGTTCGGCCTCGCCATGGTGGCGGAACAGGCGCTGCGGATGATTTTCGGCGCGCCGCCTTTGTCCTATTCGATACCGACATGGTTGCGCGGGCAGGTCGCGATCGGCAGCTTCATCTATTCGTTCTATCGCGTGGTGCTGCTCGGCATCGCCATTACCTGCATCGCCGCACTCTGGCTGTTGCTGCAGAAGACCTCGTTCGGCCGCGTGGTCCGCGCCGGCGTGCAGAACCCCGACATGGTCGGCGCGCTCGGCATTTCGCTGCAGCCCTATATGTCCACGGTAGCCGCGCTCGGCATCGGTATGGCCGGCCTTGCCGGCGTGCTGCTGGCGCCGATCTATTCGATCCATCCGGCGATGGGCCAGGAAATCATCACGCCGGCTTTTGTCGTGGTGGTGATCGGCGGCCTCGGATCGTTCTGGGGCGTGGTGGCCGCCGCCTTGCTGGTCGGCCTCGTCAAGGGCGTCATGGTCGGCATCGGCTATTCCGCGGCATCCACCGCCGCGATCTATCTCCTGATGCTTCTGGTGCTGCTGTTCCGGCCCCGCGGCCTGTTCGGCGAACGCATAACGCGGTTCGAGTGAGCCGCTGACATGATGAACCGCCTGCCCATTCCGCTTGTCATCGCCGCCCTCGGGCTGTTTGTGCTGCCGCCGGCGCTGCTCGCGCTCGGCCTCACCATGACCTCGGCTTCCGAAGTCGTCACCTTCGCGCTGGCCTGCATGGCGCTGAACATCCTGGTCGGGCACACCGGCCTGGTCTCGTTCGGCCA
Organism: Bradyrhizobium sp.; assembly: GCF_030693485.1. Lineage (GTDB taxonomy): Bacteria > Pseudomonadota > Alphaproteobacteria > Rhizobiales > Xanthobacteraceae > Bradyrhizobium. The sequence continues at coordinate 26,942 of NZ_JAUYAN010000299.1, forward strand.
TGGCGCCTGGTTCGGCCTCGCCGCCTATGCGGCGGCGCTGATCCAGCGCAATCTGATGCCGGACTCGTTCTTCGGCCCCGCCGTCGGCGGCGTCCTGATCGTGATGGCGGTCGCGCTCACCTTCGGATTCCTGATCCTGCGCCGGCGCGGCGTGTACTTCTCGCTGCTGACGCTGGCGCTGGCGGCGATGCTGTATGCGGTGGCGTTCCGCTGGACCGACGTCACCGGCGGCGAGAACGGCCTCGGCGGCATCACGCGGCCGACGCTGTTCGGCGTCAATCTGGAGTCCTCCACCAATTACTACTGGTTCGTCGCCGCCATCGCCTTCGTGGTTCTGATCCTGCTGTGGCGCTTCCATAATTCCACCGTCGGCACCGTGCTGGTGGCGATCCGCGAGAACGAACAGCGCGCGCGCTTCCTCGGCTATCCCACCAACCGCTACAAGCTGGTTGCCTTCGTGCTGTCCGCCGGGATCACCGGGCTTGCCGGCATACTCTTGCTGTTCCAGAACCGCATGACCTCGGCCGATCCGATCTCGGTTGCCTTCTCGGGCGAATTGCTGGCGATGGTCGTGATCGGTGGCATGCGCAGTTTCCTCGGCCCCGCGCTCGGCGCGCTGTTCTTCATCCTGTTCCGGGAATTTCTCGGCATCTACACCGAGAACTGGCTGTTCTGGTTCGGTCTCGTGTTCGTCGGCTTCATCGTGTTTTCGCCGACGGGCCTGGTCGGCGTCGCGGAGCGGCTGATCGCGCCGTTCCGCAAGAAGACCACCGAGGATGCCGCAATGTCGGCGCGCCGCATCGAGGCGCTGCCGCTGCCGCAATTCCTGCGGCCGAAATCCCACACCGACGGGGCGGTGCTGTCCGCCCGACACATTGTCAAGAGCTTTGGCGGCATCAAGGCCGTGCAGGGCATCGACATATCGATCCAGGACCGCACATTGCATGCGCTGATCGGGCCTAACGGCGCCGGCAAGACCACGGCGTTCAACCTGCTGTCCGGCATGTTTCCGCCCGACGAGGGCTCGGTCTCGCTGCTGGGCCAGCCGATCGCCGGCGAGACCCCGGAGGAAATCGCGCGCGCCGGCATCGGCCGCTCGTTCCAGATCACTAACCTGTTTCCGGCGCTGAGCGTCGGCGAGAACATCCGGCTTGCCGTGCAGGCGCGGCACCCCCAGCGCTTCGATCCCATCACCCATGCGCTGTCGATCGAGGCCATCAACGAAGAGACCGACGCCACCATCCGCTATCTCGGCCTCGCCGGAATCGAGAAGGCGGAAGCCGGCATGCTGTCCTATGGCGGCCAGCGCCTGCTCGACATGGGCGTCGCACTCGCCACCGCGCCCCGCGTGCTGCTGCTCGACGAGCCGCTGGCGGGTCTCGCCGCGGCCGAGCGCGAACGCATCGGCGCCATCATCAAGCGGATCTCGTCGGACCTGCCGGTGCTGCTGGTCGAGCACGATATCGACCGGGTGTTTCAGCTCGCCGACCATGTCACGGTGATGAACGAAGGCCGCGTGCTGCTCGACGGCACGGTCGAGCAAGCGCGCGCCAGCCCCGAGGTGCAGGCCGTCTATATCGGCTCCGGCGCGTCCGAAATCGCAGCAAAGCCGCGCGAGACCGCCGCCCGCGTCAGCGCGCTGTTGACCGCCAGCAACGTCGATACCTTCTACGGCAAGAGCCACATCCTCAACGACGTCAATTTCACGCTGCACGAGAACGAGATCATCGCGCTGTTGGGGCGCAACGGCGCCGGCAAGTCGACGCTGTTGAAAACGCTGATCGGGATCGCGCCGGCCGCGAACGGATCGATCAAGCTGGCGGACGTCGAACTGATCGGCAATTCCTCCGCCCAGAATGCGCGGCTCGGCATCGGCTACGTGCCGCAGGGCCGCGGCCTGTTCGCCGGCATGAGCGTCGAGCAGAACCTCGAGCTTGGCGGATTGAAGCGGCAGACCGGCAATGGCGTGCACTGGACCCGGGAACGGATCTATGAATATTTCCCCCGCATCAGGGAGCGGCTCGACAGCCCGGCGGATTACCTCTCCGGCGGCGAGCAGCAGATGGTGGCGGTGGCTCGCGCGCTGTCGGGCGATGTGCGGGTATTGCTGCTCGACGAACCGTTCGAGGGGCTTGCGCCCACCGTGGTGGAGCAGCTGTTCGAGACCTTCGACCGGCTGCGCAAGGAAATCGCTATCATCATCGTCGATCACCATCTCGATCTGGCGCTGGCGCTGTCCGACACCACGGTCGCGCTGGAGCGCGGCCGGGTGATCCACCAGGGGCCGTCGAAGGCGCTGCGCGACGATCTCGATCTGCGCCGCAAGGTGCTGTGGCTGTGAGACCGGCATTTGTGAGAACCGAGAATGACCGATACTGAACGCAACGTCGCCATCGTCGGCTCCGGTCTGATCGGGCGCGCCTGGGCCACGATCTTCGCGCGCGCCGGCTGGAACGTGCGGCTCAACGATCCGCATATTCCGACGCTGAAGGCGGCCCCTCGCCTGATCCGCGACGAGTTGCACGCGCTGGCGCGCCATGGCCTTTGCAGCGATCCCGATGGCGCGGTGGCGCGGGTCTCGATCGCGGCCAGCCTGCAGGAGGCGCTGCTCGACGTCGAATTCGTCCAGGAGAACGGACCCGAGGTCGTCGAGGACAAGAAAGCCATCTTTGCCCAGCTCGACCGGCTGGCGCCGCCGAATGCGCTGCTGGTGTCCTCGACTTCGGCCATCACGGCCTCGCGTTTCACGGAGACGCTGCCCGGACGGGCGCGCTGCCTGGTCGGCCATCCCGTCAACCCGCCGCATCTGGTGCCGCTGGTCGAACTGTGCGGCGCGCCGTGGACCTCGCCTGACGCGATCGAGCGCGCCCGGAATATCTACCGCGAGATCGGCCAGGTGCCGGTCACCATTAACCGCGAGATCAACGGTTTTGTCCTGAACCGGCTACAGGGCGCGCTGCTGGCGGAAGCCTTCCGGCTGGTCGGCGAAGGCTACATCTCCGCCGAGGATCTCGATCACACCGTGAAGGACGGGTTGGGCCTGCGCTGGTCGTTTCTCGGACCGTTCGAGACCATCGAGCTCAATGCCCCCGGCGGAATTCCCGATTACTGCGCGCGCTACACCGGCTTCTACAAGGAACTGGCCGCTTCCGCCGCCGGCCCCGACGTCTATCAAAGCCCCAATGTGGACCGGGTAATAGCGGCCTGGCCGCATCAGCCGACGCTGGAACGCATCGCCGAACTGACGCAGCGGCGCAACGAGCGTCTGGCCGCACTGGCCGCGCACAAAACCAGGCAGACCGACAAATCCTGAAACATCGACCGACTTCTTCAAGAAAGTGAGCACAACATGAGCCGCAAAGTCATCATCACCTGTGCCGTGACCGGTGCAATCCACACCCCCTCGATGTCGAAGGCGTTGCCGGTAACGCCGCAGGAAATCGCCGACGCTGCGGTCGATGCCGCCGAAGCGGGTGCGGCCATCGTGCATCTGCACGCGCGCAATCCGAAGACCGGCCAGCCCGACCAGAGCCCGGAGGCCTTCGCGCCGTTCCTGAAAATCATCAAGCAGCGCTCCAACTGCGTGATCAACCTCACCACCGGCGGCGCGCCGACCATGACCGTCGATGAGCGGGTTCGCCCCGCCGCGGTCTACAAGCCGGAGGTCGCCTCGCTCAACATGGGTTCGATGAATTTCGCCTTCTTCGGCATGCTGAACCGTTTCAAGAAATTCGATCACGATTGGGAATTGAAGCATCTGCAGAACAAAGACATCGTGTTCCGCAACACGTTTCAGGACATCGAATACGTGTTGAAGACGCTGTCGGAGACCGGCACCCGCTTCGAGTTCGAATGCTATGACACCGCGCATCTCTACAACCTCAATTACTTCCTCGAGCAGGGCATGGTGAAACCGCCCTTGTTCGTGCAGACGGTGTTCGGCCTGCAGGGCGGCACCGGCGCGCACCCGGAGGATGTGCTGCACATGAAGCGTACCGCCGACCGGCTGTTCGGCGACAAGATGGTGTGGTCGGTGCTGGGCGCGGGACGCAACCAGCTGCCGATCGCGGCAATGGCCGCCGCCATGGGCGGCAATATCCGCGTCGGCCTCGAAGATTCGCTGTGGGCGGCGCCCGGCCGGATGGCAGCGTCGAACGCCGAACAGGTCACGCTCGCCCGCAAGATCATCGAAGGTCTCGGCCTCCAGGTGGCGACGCCGGACGAGGCCCGCGAGATTCTCGACCTCAAGGGCGGCGACAAGCTGGAGGTCTGACGGGTTCCGGTCGGCACAGACCATTGCGCGCCGCACCAATGACAACGGCATTGGATTGGCCGTCGCGCGGAATTGCATTGGTCGGAAGGATCGAGGCGGGCCTCGGCTTTGCGGGTTGCGCGAGCGCGCGGTCATGGATAACCTCCTGATCAATTGGCCCGACGAGGCTGAAATATCGAGGGAGGGGAACATGCGGAGCGTGCGTGCGCTTACGGCCGTGGCGTTGTCTTTGTTTGCGGCTTCCAACGTCGCCGCGTTGGCTGCCGAGCCCAAAAAGGGCGGCATCCTGAAGGTCTATCACCGCGACAGCCCGGCCAGCGCCTCGATCCATGAGGAGGCGACCTATTCGGTCAACATCCCCTTCATGCCGATCTTCAACAACCTCGTGATGTACAAGCAGGACGTGGCGCAAAACTCCATGGACTCGATCGTCCCTGACCTCGCCGAGAGCTGGGCCTGGAGCGATGACAAGAAGAAGCTCAGCTTCAAGCTCCGGCAGGGCGTCAAATGGCACGACGGCAAGCCGTTCACTTCCGCCGACGTCAAGTGCACCTTCGACATGCTGATGGGCAAGTCGCAGCAGAAATTTCGCAAGAACCCGCGTAAGTCCTGGTACGACGAAGTCGTCGACGTCACGCCGAGCGGCGACTTCGAGGTCGCATTCAACCTGAAGCGGTCGCAGCCGGCGCTGCTGGCATTGCTGGCGTCCGGCTATACGCCCGTGTACCCCTGCCACGCCTCGCCCGGCGACATGCGCACCAAGCCGATCGGCACGGGTCCGTTCAAATTCGTCGAGTTCAAGGCCAACGAATCCATCAAGATCACGCGCAACCCGGACTACTGGAAGAAGGGCCTGCCGCATCTCGACGGCATCGAATATACCATCATCACCAACCGGTCGACCGCGATCCTCGGCTTCATTTCCGGCCAGTTCGACATGACGTTCCCGACCGAGGTGTCGATTCCGCTGCTCAAGGAAGTAAAGACGCAGGCGCCGAAGGCAGTGTGCGTCGTCGAACCGGTCAACGTCTCCACCAACATCATCGTCAATTCCTCCTCGCCGCCGTTCGACAACCTCGATATTCGCCGGGCGATGGCAATGGCGCTCGACCGCAAGGCCTTCGTCTCGATCCTGTTCGAAGGCCAGGCCGATATCGGCGGCACCATGCTTCCCGCGCCGGGCGGGCTATGGGCCATGCCAAAGGAGATGCTGGAGAAGATTCCGGGCTACGGCCCCGACATCAACGCCAACCGGGACGAAGCCCGCAAGCTGATGGCGAAAGCGGGCTACGGGCCGGAGAAACGCCTCGTGGTCAAGGTCGCCACGCGCAATATTCCGATCTACCGCGATCCCGCCATCATCCTGATCGACCAGCTCAAGAGCATCCATATCGACGGCGAGCTTGAAGTGGTCGAAACCGCCAACTGGTTCTCCAAGGTAGCGCGCAAGGATTATGCGCTCGGCCTCAACCTGACCGGCAATGCGGTCGACGATCCCGACCAGTCGTTCTACGAGAATTATTCCTGCGGCTCGGAGCGGAACTACACCAACTATTGCAACAAGGACATCGAGAAGCTGTTCGGCGAGCAGTCCGCCGAGACCGACGTCGCCAAGCGCAAGAAGCTGGTCTGGGAGATCGACAAGAGGCTTCAGGAGGACGTTGCCCGTCCCATTATCTATCACAGCCGCATGGGCTCGTGCTGGCAGCCCCACGTCAAGGGCGTCACCATCATGGTGAACAGCTCCTACAACGGCTACCGGTACGAGGATTTGTGGATGGACAAGTAATCTTCTGCCGCGCATCGCGGCAGAAGCCCTCCAGCCTCTAATCCTTGCACGTCTTCCGATCGCAGGACCTCTATCCGCGCTCGCGGAATACGCGCTGACAGGAGTATCCCGTTGTTTGCCTATATCGTGCGGCGCCTCGTTTTGATGCTCGTGACCCTGTTCGGGATCTCGGTGATCATCTTTGTGCTGCTGCGCATCGTGCCCGGCAACATCGTCGACATCCTGTTCGACGCCGCGGGCTTCGTCGACCAGGCCGACAAGGCGAACCTGGAGAAGGAGCTCGGACTCGACCAGCCGATCTTCGTGCAATATGTGAAATGGATCGGCGGGCTGCTGCAGGGCGACCTCGGCTATTCCTATGTGTCCGAGAAACCCGCGCTGCAGGAAATATTGCCGCGGATTCCGATCACCGCGAAGCTGGCGGCCCTGGCGCTGCTGTTCTCCGCGTCGATCGGCATTCCGCTCGGCGTCATCAGCGCAGTGAAACAAGGCACCCGGCTCGATTACGCGCTGCGCGTCGTCAGCCTGAGCGGCCTGTCGCTGCCGTCGTTCTGGCTCGGGCTGTTGATCCTGATGGCCTCGGTCTCGATGTTCGGAACCATGCCGATCTTCAACCCGAATCCGGCAACCTGGACCGAGGCGTTCGCGATCTACGCCGTCCCGGCGATGGCGGTCGGCTTTCGCAGCGCCGCGCTGACCATGCGGATCACCCGCTCCTCGATGCTTGAAATACTGCGGCAGGATTACATCCGCACCGCCCGCGCCAAGGGCGCGTCCGAAGCCTCCGTCAACTATCACCACGCGCTGAAGAACGCCGTGCTGCCGGTCATCACCGTGATCGGCATCGAGGCGGCGTTTCTGATCGGCGGCCTGATCGTCACCGAGACCGTGTTCAACATTCCGGGCGTCGCCCGCTTCCTGGTCGAGGCGATCCGCTGGCGCGACTATCCGATCGTCCAGAACCTGGTGATGCTGATCGCCCTGGTCGTGGTGGTCACCAACTTCACGGTCGACATGCTCTACGCCGCGATCGATCCACGCATCCGCTACACGGATTAGGAGTAAGCGTTGGCCGTCATCAACTACGATAGCGAATTGCGACGCGCCGGCGCCCATTCGACGCATGGCTGGCGCAAGCTGACATACCTGGCACAGCGCCATCTGCTCGGCGCGATCGGCCTCGTCATCATGGTGCTGTTCGTGCTGGCCGCCGTGCTGGCCGATTTCATCGCCCGTTACGATCCGCTCTCCGTCGATTCCCTGCAGCGCCTGGCGCCGCCCAGTGCCCAGCACTGGCTGGGGACCGACTCGTTCGGCCGCGACGTCTGGAGCCGGATCATCCACGGCGCCCGCATCTCGCTCGCCGTCGGCGTCGGCTCCACCCTGCTCGGCTCGTCGATCGGCGTGATCGTCGGCCTCGCCTCCGGCTACCTGTCCGGCTGGGTCGATCTGGTGTTCCAGCGCATCACCGATATCCTGCAGGCGCTGCCGCTCCTGGTGCTGGCGCTGGTCATGACCGCGGCGCTGGGGCCGTCGCTGCCGAACGTGATTATCGCGATCGCAATCCCGCTGATCCCGACCGTCGCCCGCGTGATCCGAGCCAACACGCTGGCGCTGCGCGAGCTGCCGTTCATCGAGGCGGCGAAGTCGGTCGGCATGAGCGAAACCCGCATCGCGCTGCGCCATGTGCTGCCCAACACGCTGGCGCCGCTAATCGTGCTGATGACGGCGCAGCTCGGCTCGACCATTCTCACCGAGGCCTCGCTGTCGTTCCTCGGCCTCGGCATTCCCGAACCCTATCCGTCATGGGGCCGCATGCTGTCGGAATCGGCGGCGGAGTATGTTCGCACCGCGCCGTGGCTGGTGATCTTCCCCGGGGTTGCGATCAGCCTCGCGGTATTCGGAACCAATCTGTTCGGCGACGCGCTGCGCGACATCCTCGATCCGAGGCAGCGCGGCTGATGAACGAGGTTCCGGTGGACGATATGGTTCTCGAGGTGAAGAACCTGCAGACGGTGTTCTTCACCAGTTCGGGGCTGTTCAAGGCGGTCGACGACATCTCCTTCAGCATTCGCCGCGGCGAGACGCTGGCGATCGTCGGCGAATCCGGTTGCGGCAAGAGCGTCAGCGCGCTGTCGATCATGCGGCTGGTGCCGGATCCGCCGGGCCGGATCGTCGGCGGCTCGGTCGCGCTCGAAGGCACCGACCTGCTCGGCCTCGACGAGGCCGAGATGCGCGCGATTCGCGGCAACCGCATCTCGATGATCTTCCAGGAGCCGATGACCTCGCTCAACCCCGTGATACGGATCGGCGACCAGATCACCGAGGCGGTTCGTCTGCACCGCAAGCTGACCGCCAAGGAGGCCTGGAACAAGGCCGTCGAGATGCTGCGGCTGGTCCGGATTCCCGAGCCCGAGCAGCGGGCGCGGGAATATCCGCATCAGCTCTCCGGCGGCATGCGCCAGCGCGCCATGATCGCGATGGCGCTGGCGTGCCGGCCCGCGCTGCTGATCGCGGACGAGCCGACCACGGCGCTGGACGTCACCATCCAGGCCCAGATCCTGGCGCTGATCGTCGAGTTGCAGAAGGAACTCGGCACCGGGCTGATCCTGATCACGCACGACCTCGGCGTGGTCGCGCAGACCGCGCAGCGCGTCATCGTGATGTATGCCGGCAAGAAGGTCGAGGAAGCCACTGTCGAGGCGTTGTTCGAAAATCCGAGGCATCCCTACACCCGTGGCCTGATGGCATCGATGCCGGCGGTGGCGACGTTCGGCTCCAACTCCGATGCGCGGCTGGTTGAAATTCCCGGCATGGTCCCGTCGCTGACCAATCTGCCGCCGGGCTGCGCCTTTGCGCCGCGTTGCAGCCTCGCGATCGATCGCTGCCGCACCGAATATCCGCCGCTGCAGGACTGGGGCGACCATCACTTTGCGGCGTGCTGGCGCGCCGCGGAAACGGCGAACACGCCATGACGGAGGCAACACCGCTGCTCGAGGTCACCGACCTCGTCAAACATTATGCGGTGCGCGGCGGGGTGCTGCGCCGCCGCGTCGGCACCGTGCATGCCGTCGATGGCGTCAGCTTTACGGTCGGCGTCGGCGAAACGCTGGGAATGGTCGGGGAATCCGGCTGCGGCAAATCAACGGTGGCGCGCGCCATCCTGCGGCTGGTCGAGCCGACCAGCGGCAGCATCCAGCTCAACGGCCTCGACATCACCCATCTCGGCAAGGCCGATTTGCGCGAGCACCGGCGCTCGATGCAGATCATCTTTCAGGACCCGTTCGCCTCGCTCAATCCGCGCATGACGGCGGGCGATATCGTCGGCGAGCCGCTCAGCGTCCATGGCCTCGCGACCGGAGAGAAGCGGCGCGAGCGGGTTGCCGAACTGTTCGATCAGGTCGGCTTGCGGGCCGACCAGATGCAGAACTACCCGCATCAGTTCTCCGGCGGCCAGCGCCAGCGCATCTGCATCGCGCGCGCGCTGTCGCTCGGCCCCGATTTGATCGTGTGCGACGAGCCGGTATCGGCGCTCGACGTCTCGATCCAGGCCCAGGTCATCAACCTCCTGATCGATCTGCAGCGCAGACACGGTTTTTCATACCTGTTTATCGCGCACGACCTCGCCGTCGTCGCCCATATCAGCCACCGCGTCGCCGTGATGTATCTTGGCCGCATCGTCGAGATCGCGGAAAAGGCCGAACTGTTCGCCAACCCGAGGCATCCCTACACGCAGGCCCTGCTGGCCTCGGTGCCGGTAGCCGATCCGAAAAAGAAGACGCTGAAGCCGATGATCGACGGCGACGTGCCGAGCCCGATCAATCCTCCCTCCGGCTGCGCGTTCCACACCCGCTGCCGCTACGTGATGGACCGCTGCAAGGTAGACACGCCTGTTCTGGCGGAAGCCGGGACCAGGCACCAGGTGGCGTGCTGGCTCAATGAGGGCACGGGGCGGACGTTGTAAAATCCATCGTCGTCCCTGCGAAAGCAGGGACCCATAGCCACAGGGCGTCGTGGTTACGATTGGTCGTCGAACAGTTTGCTGGAAATCGAGAGATCACGCGGTATGGGTCCCGGCTCAGCGCTCGCTACGCTCGCTTGGCCGGGACGACGAGGGTTTGTTACGCTCCCGCCTCGATCTCGACCACGATCTTCCCGGTCGTCACCTGCTCACCCTCCGCAACATCGATCGCGGAGACGGTGCCTGCGATCCCTGCGGTATGCACATGCTCCATCTTCATCGCTTCCAGCGTCATCACGGGCTGACCGACCTCGACCTTCTCGCCCGGCTTGACCAGCACCGCGACGACGCGGCCGTTCATCGCGGCGCGGACCTTGCCATCGCCGCCGTTTGACGCCGCGGTGGTCGGCGCCGCCAGGGTCAGGTCACGGACCGCCAGCGTGACGCCACGGTGGAGCATGAACAGCCGGTCGCCATCACGCAGGAATCTGGCGGATTCCATCACGCCGTTGCTGCTGAAGCGAACGGTATCGCCGTCGATCGCGTGGATTTCGATCCGGTATGCCATGTTTTCAAGGGTAGCAAGATAGCCGCCATCACGCTCGCGGCCGACTTCGAGTTCGTGGATGGCATGATCGAGTTCGACGCGGACCGGCACCGGAAAACTCGCTGCCAGCGTCCGTCCGCCGCGCCATGGCTGCGCAAAGGGATCGCTGACGTAGAGCAGCACCGCCGCCAGCGCCGCCTCGGATGCCGCATCGGCGCGCGGCGCCAGCAGCTCGTCGCGATGCTGCCCGATGAACGCCGTGGTCGCTTCGCCCTTGGCGAACGCCGGATGTGCCAGGCAGGCGGCGAGAAAGGCCAGATTGGTGGTGACGCCGAACACGGCGGTCTGTTCGAGGCCATGAATCAGCTGCCGCCGCGCCGCGTCGCGGCTTTCGCCGTGGCTGATCAGCTTGGCGATCATCGAATCGTAGAACGGCGGAATGTCCGAGCCCGACTGCAGCGCGTGCTCGACGCGGATTTCGCCGGGCATCTGCCACAGCGCCATGCGGCCGGATTGCGGCATGAAGTCGTGGCCGGCGTCTTCCGAGCACAGCCGCACCTCAATGGCATGACCCGTGAATGTGATGTCTTCCTGCTCCAGGCCGAGCGGCGCGCCACTGGCTACCCGCAATTGCAATTCGACCAGATCGAGCCCGGTAATCGCCTCGGTGACGGGATGCTCGACCTGCAGCCGCGTATTCATTTCCATGAAGTAGAATTCGCCGGATGTATCGAGCAAGAATTCGAGCGTGCCCGCGCCCTCATAGCCGATCGATTGGACGGCGGCGACCGCGACCGCGCCCATCCGCGCCCGCAATGGCACCGACACCGCCGGCGACGGCGCTTCCTCGATCAGCTTCTGGTGCCGGCGCTGCACCGAACAGTCGCGCTCGCCGAGATGGACGGCGTTGCCATGGCGGTCCCCGAACACCTGGATTTCGATGTGGCGGGGATCGGCGATGGCGCGCTCCAGGATCACGGTGGGATCGCCGAACGCGCCCTGCGCTTCCGAACGCGCGCTGCGCAGCGCATCCGGAAATGCTGTGGCATCCGCGACCAGCCGCATGCCGCGTCCGCCGCCGCCGGCGACCGCCTTGATCATGACGGGAAAGCCGATCCTGTTTGCTTCGGCCAGCATCACGGCGTCGCTCTGGTCGGCGCCCTGATAACCGGGCACACAGGGCACGCCGGCCGCCAGCATGATCTCCTTGGCGCCTGCCTTGTTGCCCATCGCCCTGATGGAATCAGGCGACGGCCCGATGAACACCAGGCCGGCATCGCGGCACGCTTGCGCAAGGTCCTCATTCTCGGCGAGGAAGCCGTAGCCGGGATGCACCGCATCGGCGCCGCTGGCCTGAGCCGCCGCGATGATCGCCTCGATCTTCAGGTAGGATTGCGACGGCAGCGCCTCGCCGATGCGGATGGCCTCGTCCGCCTCGCGCACATGCAAGGCATCGCGATCCGCGTCGGAATAGACCGCGACCACGCCATAGCCGAGACGGCGCGCGGTGCGCATGATCCGCAGCGCGATCTCGCCGCGATTGGCGATCAGGATTTTCGAGAACGGCGTCGACGTCATCTGAACCTTCATGGCCGCGCGACCGAGAACTGCATG
>NZ_JAUYAN010000307.1 GCF_030693485.1 Bradyrhizobium sp.
GACGGCAAGAGCGACGGCGCATGGAAGCGCTTTGTGCTGGATTTTCGCGGTGGCGACGCCGTGATGAATTTCGTCAACGGCACGGAAGTGGCGCGCTATGGCCAGGCCGGCGTGGTGACACCGGATCACAACATTCGCATCAAGAACAAGCCGCTCGTGGTCGCCGCGCCCGAAGCCGGCGACCTCGCCGGCTTTGGAAAAGTGGTCCGCAATGCGGTCGCGGCCTATGGCGCAACCTACAAGGACTACTTTGCCCGCAACAACGCCCGCGTCGGCGGGATCAAGTCCATGCTCGATCCCTCGCCCCGCGTGGTGCTGGTGCCGGGCGTCGGCCTGTTCGGCCTCGGGCGCAGCAAGAAGGACGCGCGCGTCGCCGCTGATCTGGCCGAGGCCGCGATTGCCACCATCACCGACGCGGAAGCGGTCGGCCGTTTCGAGCCGCTGCCGGAAGCCGATCTGTTCGACGTCGAATACTGGTCGCTGGAGCAGGCGAAGCTGGGCGGCGCCAGGGAGTTGCCGCTGGCAGGGCAGGTTGTCGCCATCACCGGCGCTGCGGGCGCCATCGGGTTTGCAACGGCAAAAGCGTTTGCGGCGGCCGGCGCCGAAGTTGCCTTGCTCGATGTCGACGAGGCTGCCGCCCAGGCGAAGGCCAGGGCGATCGGCGGCGCCGCGCTTGGGATCAGGTGCGACGTCACCGACGCCGCATCGGTGCGGGAGGCATTTGCGCAAGTCGCCTGCGTGTTCGGCGGGGTCGACATATCCATCTCGAATGCCGGCGCGGCCTGGCAGGGGCGGATCGGCGAGGTCGACGAGGCGGTGCTGCGCGAGAGTTTTGAATTGAATTTCTACGGCCACCAGCGCGTGGCGCAGGCCGCAGTCAGAATCATGCGGGCGCAGGGCACGGGCGGCTGCCTGCTGTTCAATGTGTCCAAGCAGGCCGTCAATCCCGGTCCCGATTTCGGCCCCTATGGGTTGCCGAAGGCGGCGACCTTGTTTCTGGTGCGGCAATACGCGCTCGACTACGGCAATGAGGGCATTCGCGCCAATGCCGTCAATGCCGACCGGATTCGCTCCGGGCTGTTGACCGAAGAGATGATCGCGTCGCGCTCCAGGCTTCGGGGTATGAGCGAGCAAGCCTATATGCGCGGCAATCTGCTCGGCCGCGAAGTGGCCGCCGAGGATGTCGCGCAGGCCTTCCTGGCGCAGGCGCTGGCGCTGAAGACCACGGCCGACGTCACCACCGTCGATGGCGGCAACATCGCCGCCGCGCTGCGGTGACGGCCAGCATGGGTTCAACACCGGCCCGCGCAGGCGCGCAAGGGCTCATCGCAGTACCAACCCGGTCGCCGCTTCGAGTTCGATGATGGCCTGCGGCACATTGACGACCTTGATCGTGGTCATGCCCATGTCGCGCGCCGGTTTGAGGTTGACGCCGAGATCATCGAGATAGACGCATCGCCTGGGATCGACGCCGAGCTTTTCCACCATCAGCCGATAGATGCGGGGATCGGGCTTGCGCAGGCCGATTTTCGCGGACTCGATGATGTGATCGAACAGCGCCATTACCTCGGCGACATAGAGCGAGCGGCCGCTGTGGCTGCCGATGGCATTGGCGGGCAGATTGTTGGTGATGCAGCCGGTCCTGAACCGGGCCTTCACCCGCGTCAGCGCTTCGACCATTTCAGGACGCAGATCGCCCGACAGCAGCGGCAATACCTCGCGGCCGCGAACCTCCGCGCCCAGCGCCTCCGATTCCGCGGCGAACAATTTGTCGAAGGTTTCGATGTCCACTTCGGCACGCTCGAATTTCGCCCAGGCGTTTTCGAGATGGTTGGCTGCGTTGGTGCGCCGGATGATATCGGCGGGCAGCCCGCGCTCGGTCTCGAAACGCGCAAACGCCTCGAACGGCGAGGTGGTGAGCACGCCGCCGAAATCCCAGATTACTGCCTCTATCATCATTCCCCGCCTGTGCGAATGCCACCTGGAAAACGGCTAACACGGTGTCCGGGCGAGGGCCAGCCCGTCGGCGGTGTGGCCGCCTCGTGCAATTTGGAGCCGCGCGCGCCTTCCTGTAAGTTGCCGCCGCTGTCCGCTCGCGAGGAACCACATGAAAGCCTTTGACACCGCCATTGCGGAGACCTCCGAGGCCATCGCCGGGCCGTGGCGCCGGCCGCATCAGATGCTGCACACGCAGGTCTATGATTCCCATGCCTCGATCCATGACGATGCGACGGCGCAGAAACTGGGATTTCAGGGCGGCACCATCGAAGGGCCGACGCATTTCAGCCAGTTCGCGCCGCTCTGCGCCAGCGTATGGGGCGATGCGTGGTTCGAGACCGGATGCATCTCCGCGCATTACCGCAACCCATCCTTCGCGGGCGAGGAGGTGCAAGCCATCATGGCCAGGCCAGCCGCGGGCGCGAGGCAATGCGCGATCCAGATGGTGAAGCGTGACGGCACTGAGGTGCTGCGCGGCACGGCCTCCGTCGGTTCCGACAAGACTCCGACTGCGCTAGATCAGCGCCTGACCGAGTTGAAGCCGCTGGCCGATCCGGTGATCCTGCGCGACATCAAGGTCGGGATGAGAACCGGCCGCCAGACTGTCCGGATGGATCTCGACCAGAACATGGGCGAACTCTATCCGTTCTCGCTCGCCGACAAGCTCAAGGTGATCACCGAGCCGAGCCCGTTCTACGCCGACGCCGGCAACCCCTGGGGCCGTCAGATCATTCCGATCGAGATGCTCAGCGTGCTGTTCCAATACATGGCCAGGGAGGATCGCCTGCCGGTCAGGGGGCCGGCGGTCGGCCTGTTTGCCGATCAGGAAATCCGTCTGCTGCGGGGACCGCTGTTCGCGGGTGAGGACTATCAGACCGAGCGGGAAGTGGTCGCCTTGAGCGGCAGCCGCCGAACCGAAAGCCTTTGGGTGCGAACGACAGTTTTTGCTTCGGACAATTTGCCGGTCGCCACCATGTTGCTCAACCTCGCCAGCATCAAGGATTCCTACGCATCCTATGGCCAGGAACATGCCGAGCTCTACGCGTGACGGGTGCTGCGATGACGCTTCTGTCGCGAATGATCGCGAGCCTGGCGCTGCTTGCGACGCCTGCCCATGCGATCGTCGGTGGCGGCGCGCCGTCGTCCGATGGTGTCGGCCGTTCCGTCGTCACCATCGTCGGCTCGCGCGGCAACTTCTGTACCGGCGCATTGATTGCGCCAAAGCTGGTGCTGACCGCGGCGCATTGCGTGCAGCCCGGGGCATCGTACAAGATCGTCGAATATGGCGCGGACCGGCAGCCGCAGCTGCAGGACGTGAGCACCGTCGTGATCCATCCCGGCTTCAACATGCAGGCGATGGCCGCGCACCGCGCCACCGCCGATGTCGCGCTGCTGCGGCTCGATGCTCCGCTCAAGGGCAAGGTTGCATCGGTCGTCGGCGCGCCGCAGATTCCTGTCATTCCTGGCAGCCGCTTCACCATCGCCGGTATCGGCGTCACCGTCCGCGGTGACGGCAAGAGCGGCGGCACCATTCGTGTCGCGGGTCTCATCGCTACCGGCAAGCCCGGCACGCTGCAAATTCGCCTCGTCGATCCCGTGAGCCGGGGCTCGAGCGACGGGCTCGGCGCCTGCACCGGTGATTCCGGCGGCCCGGCTTTCGAGGACAGGCCAGGTGGCCCTGTCATCGTCGGCGTCGTCAGCTGGTCGACAGGGCCGAACGGCGCCGCCGGCTGCGGAGGCATGACCGGCGTGACGCCGCTGACGCTGTACCGCGACTGGATCCTGCAGACCGCGCGGCAATGGGGTTCTGCGTTGTGAGTTTGACGCAGCTCAAGGACGCCACCGCCTTGTTTGTTCGATGATTGGCGGCTAGAAAATTTCAGGCAACGGCTCATCGGTTCAAACAAAGATTTAAACGCATGAACATCACCGCGCCCCTCCGCTCGATGACCGCCGCACAGGCGGTCGAGCATTTCGACGTCCTGATCGTCGGTGCCGGCATCTCTGGCGTCGGCAGTGCCTATCACCTGACCAAACAACTGCCGGGCACCACATTTGTCGTGCTGGAAGAGCAGGAGACCTTTGGCGGGACCTGGTGGACCCATAAATATCCCGGCATCCGCTCCGACAGCGACCTGCACACGTTCGGCTACAGCTTCAAGCCGTGGACCGGCCCGCCGATCGCAACCGCCGCGGAAATCCGCGCCTATATGGGCGAGGTGATCGACGAGAACGATCTCGCCAGACACATCCGCTACCGCCACCGCATCAACGCGGCGAGCTGGTCCAGCGAGACCAGGCTGTGGACCATCGAGGCGGTCGATCGGGGCAGTGGTGAGGCGCGAACCTTCACCGCGAATTTTCTCTGGATGTGTCAGGGCTATTACCGCCATTCCGAGGGCTACACGCCGGAATGGAAGGGAATGGAAGACTTCAAGGGCCGCATCGTTCATCCGCAGCGCTGGCCGGAAGATCTCAGCACCGAAGGCAAGCGGATCGTCGTGATCGGCTCCGGTGCGACCGCGGCGACGCTGATCCCGAACATCGCGGGTCAGTGCGAGCATGTCACCATGCTGCAGCGCTCGCCGACCTATTTCCGCACCGGCCGCAACGCCATCGAGCTGGCCGAGGAGTTGCGGCGGCTGCAGGTCAAGGAGGAATGGATCCACGAGATCGTGCGCCGCAAGATCCTGTTCGAGCAGGATCTGTTCACCCGCCGCTCGTTCACCGAGCCGGAGAAGGTGAAGCAGGAATTGCTCGGCGGCATTCGCGCCGCACTCGGTCCCGGCCACGAGGAGATCGTCGAGAAGCATTTCACCCCGAGCTACCGGCCGTGGCGGCAGCGTATCGCCTTCGTGCCGGATGCCGACCTGTTCGAGGCGGTCAAGAGCGGCAAGGCCTCCGTCGTCACCGACGCGATCGACCGTTTCACGAATGACGGCATTCTGCTGAAATCCGGCGAGACGTTGAAAGCCGACATCATCATCACCGCGACCGGGTTCAACCTCAATGTACTCGGCGACATCGCCTTCGAGATCGACGGCAAGTCGCTCGATTTCGCCGATACCGTCACCTATCGCGGCATGATGTTCACCGGCATCCCGAACATGGCCTGGGTGTTCGGATATTTCCGCGCCAGCTGGACGCTGCGCACCGATCTGGTGGCCGACTTCGTTTGCCGCTTGCTCGCCCATATGAAGGCGAAGGGCGCGAGGAAAGTCGTGACTGCGCTGCGGCCGCAGGAAGGCAACATGCCGCTGCATGCCTGGATCGATCCGGAGAATTTCAATCCGGGCTATCTGATGCGCGACA
This sequence comes from Bradyrhizobium sp., assembly GCF_030693485.1. GTDB lineage: Bacteria > Pseudomonadota > Alphaproteobacteria > Rhizobiales > Xanthobacteraceae > Bradyrhizobium. The sequence goes on from NZ_JAUYAN010000307.1 coordinate 5,311, forward strand.
TGCATTTGTTGCCGAAGCGCGGCGACACACCGGAATGGCAGCACAGCCAGGACTACTGGGCCGAGAAGGACCAGTTTCCGGCGATCGACCTCGACGAGGCGACGTTCGTGTATGATTGAGTTTGCTCCGGTCTTCACCCTCCCCTGGAGGGGGAGGGTCGGCTCGCATTGAGCGCAGTGAAATGCGAGACGGGGTGGGGTGATCTTTCAACTTGGGCACCGCTTCAGGTGAGAGACCGTCACCCCACCCCGCCGCTCATTTCATTCGCGTCGACCCTTCCCCTCCAGGGGAGGGTAAGAGACGGCGGCCTTGTCCGTTACCTTCTCCGCGCCAAAATCCTTCCGCAAGGTCGGCTTGTGGATCTTGCCGGTGGCATTGCGCGGCAGTGCGGCGATGAATTTTATCAGCCGCGGTCGCTTGAAGCGCGCCAGATTGGCCTCGCAATGAGCGTGGATCTCCGCCTCGGTAATGCTGTGGCCGGGCTTGACCGCGACGATCGCCATCCCGGTCTCGCCCCATTGCTCGCTGGGAATACCGATCACGGCGGCCTCGGCGATCGCGGCGAGCTGGTGCAGCACGTTCTCGACCTCGGCCGGATAGACGTTCTCGCCACCGGAAATGTACATGTCCTTCCAGCGGTCGACGATGTAGTAGAATCCTTCATCGTCGATTCTGGCGGCGTCGCCGGTGTGCAGCCAGCCGTCGGTGAACGACGATTTGTTGGCGTCCGGCCGGTTCCAGTAGCCCGGCGTGATGTTCGGCCCCTTCACCCATAATTCGCCGAGTTCGCCGACGCCGGCATCTGCCCCGTCGGGCCGGACAATCCGCACTTCGGTGTGCAGCACCGGCTTGCCAGACGAGCCGGCCTTGCGCGCCGCGTCCTCCTTGTCGAGCGTCAGCACCGCGGGGCTGGTCTCGGTCATGCCATAGCCCTGCTGCAGTGCTACGCCGCGTCCCTCCCACACTTTCAATAGCGGCACCGGCATCGGCGCGCCGCCGACGCCGCCGATCACGAGGCGGCTGAAATCCGCTCCGGCGAACGAAGGATGCTGCGCCATGAACTGGTAGATCGAGGGCACGCCGAAGAACTGGTTGATGCCGCGCGCGGGATCGCTGATCAGCTGCAGCGCCGCGCCCGGATCGAACGCGCGCATGATCAGCACGGTGCCGCCGGCATGCAGCACCGGATTGGTGTAGCAGTTGAGCCCTCCGGTGTGAAACAACGGCAGCACGGTGAGCAGTACCGTCGCTGGCGAGATGTAGGCGGGGCCGCCGAGATTGACGCAATTCCAGAACGTCATGCCGTGGGTGATGATGGCGCCCTTGGGCTGGCCCGTGGTGCCCGAGGTGTACATGATCGTGGACATGTCATCGAGCGTGACGATTTCGGTCCGGTCGAGCGGCGGTGCCGCCGCGATCGCGGCTTCGTAGGAACCGCCGGGTCCCAGCAGCAGGGTGGACGCGACGTTGCACAGCCCGGCGACCGACAGCGCGACCTCGGACAGTTCGGAATCGTGGATCATCAGCACGGGTGCGGCGTCGCCGACGATGTAGTGCAGCTCGGGCACGGTGAGCCGGGTGTTGAGCGGCAGGAACACCGCGCCGATCCGCCCGCATGCGAACTGCACCTCCAGCGTATCGGTCGTATTCAGCGCCAGCACCGCTACCCGGTCGCCGCGGTTGACCTTGAGCCGGTCACGCAGATGCGCGGCCAGCCGCGAGATCCGGCTGTCGAATTGCGCGTAACTGAACTCGCGCCCGCTGCCGAGATCGACCACCGCCGGCTTGTCCGGCGTGCGGCGGCCGAAATGGGCGATCCAGTCGTAATGGCGAACCGGCAAGGCTTCCTCCAGGGGTATCGCGGTCTGGCGCCGCGTGACGTTCAGTTGGCGAGCGTACCGGAATATTGTCTTGCGTCGAGTGGCTGGGGTAGGGTGTGGCCACCGCTCTCTAAACGTCGTCCCTGCGAACGCAGGGACCCATAATCCCGGTCGTCTGTTGTTGCAGAAGGTATCTCATACCTGCTTTTCCCCGATGGGCCGCGGTGTATGGGTCCCTGCGTTCGCAGGAACGACGGATGAAAGATTTCGTTTTCAACACCAGCGTCGGGGTGCGCCGGACGGCGGTCAGCCAGCTACTCGACGCAAGTTGGCGCGGCCGTTTCCGGCGCATCCTGCGCCCCAACAGAATCACGGGAGCGAAACGGATGGCGAGCCCATTCTACACCGCCGAACACGAAGCCTATCGCGACGTGGTGCGCCGCTTCGTCGAGAAGGAAATCGAGCCATTCGCCCATGAATGGGACGAGGCGGGCGGGTTTCCGCGCGAACTCTATGAAAAGGCTGCCGCCATCGGGCTGCTCGGCCTCGGCTTTCCCGAGCAGTATGGCGGCACCGAGGTCGACAATTTCATGTGGATCGTCGCGGTGCAGGAACTGGCGCGGGCCGGCGCCGGCGGGGTTTCCGCCAGCCTGAAGAGCAACTCGATCGGCGCGCCGCCGATCGCGCGGGCCGGCACGCCTGAATTCAAGGCGCGGGTGCTGCCGGAAATCCTGTCGGGCAAGAAAATCTCGGCGCTGGCGATCACCGAGCCGAGCGGCGGCTCCGACGTCGCGAATTTGCGCACCTCGGCGCGGCGCGATGGCGACCATTATGTCGTCAACGGCGAGAAGACGTTTATCACCTCGGGCATGCGGGCGGATTACATCACCACGGCGGTGCGCACCGGCGGTGCCGGACCCGGCGGCGTCAGTCTCTTGGTGATCGAGGGCGACACGCCCGGCCTGTCACGCACTTCCCTCAAGAAGATGGGCTGGTGGGCCTCGGACACCGCGACGCTGCATTTCGATGATTGCCGCGTTCCCGCAGGCAATCTGCTCGGCGAGGAGGGCGCGGGTTTCAAGATCATCATGCATAATTTCAACAGCGAGCGGCTGACCATGGCGGCCGGCTGCACCGCGGCGGCGCGGGTCTGCCTCGACGAGGCGACGGCCTATGCCAAGCAGCGCCACACCTTCGGCAAGCCGCTGGCGCAGCATCAGGTCATCCGGCACAAGCTGGTCGACATGGCGCAGAAGGTGGCGGCGTCCCAGGCGATGCTGGAAATGCTGGCGTGGCGGCTCGACCATGGCGAAAGCCCGGTCGCCGAGATCTGCATGCTGAAGAACCAGGCCACGCAGACCATGGCGTTCTGCGCCTCCGAGGCGGTGCAGATTTTCGGCGGCGCCGGCTTCATGCGCGGCATCAAGGTCGAGCGCATCTACCGCGAGGTCAAGGTCAACGCCATCGGCGGCGGCAGCGAGGAGATCATGAAGGACCTGGCCTCAAGGCAGATGGGGCTGTGAATCTTGCTTACCCTCCCCTGGTGGGGGTGGGTCGCCCGCGCAGCGGGCGGGGTGGGGTGACGGGCTCTCAACTTGCGCACCGTTCGAGGCGAGAGACCGTCACCCCACCCCGCCGCTCATTTCATTCGCGTCGACCCTCCCCCTCCAGGGGAGGGTAATTGGAGCCCGATACCACATGCTCTTCACCGCAGACCACGAAGACGCCCGCAACACGCTGCAAAAGTTCATCGCGACGGAAATCAATCCCTTCGTCGATGAATGGGAGAAGGCCGAACAGTTCCCCTCGCACGAGCTGTTCAAGAAGCTCGGCGGCCTCGGCTTTCTCGGCCTCAACAAGCCCGTCGAGTTCGGCGGCCAGGGGCTGGATTACAGCTATGCGCTGATGATGGCGGAAGAGCTCGGCGCGATTCATTGCGGCGGGGTGCCGATGGCGATCGGGGTGCAGACCGACATGGCGACACCGGCGCTGGCGCGGTTCGGATCGGATGAAGTGCGCCGCGAGTTTCTGGCGCCCGCGATATCGGGCGACGCGGTCGCGTGTATCGGCGTGTCGGAGCCGGGCGCGGGCTCCGATGTCGCCTCGATCAAGACCAGCGCGCGTTCCGATGGCGACGACTACGTCATCAATGGCGGCAAGATGTGGATCACCAACGGCGTCAAGGCCGACTGGATCTGCCTGCTCGCCAACACCGGCGATGGTCCGGTGCATCGCAACAAGTCGCTGATCTGCGTGCCGATGAAGAGCAAGGGCGTCGAGGTCGCGCGCAAACTTGACAAGATGGGGATGCGCTCGTCCGACACCGCGCAGATCTTCTTCGACGAGGTGCGGGTGCCGAAGCGCAACCGGATCGGCGAGGAAGGCATGGGCTTTACCTACCAGATGGTCCAGTTCCAGGAGGAGCGGCTGTGGGGCGCGGCGGCCTGCCTCAAGGCGCACGAATATATCATCGCCGAGACCATCGAATACACCCGCAACCGCAAGGCGTTCGGCCAGAGCATCCTCGACAATCAGATCGTCCACTTCAAGCTGGCGGAACTGCAAACCGAGGTCGAGCTGCTGCGCGCGCTGATCTACCGCGCCGCCGAGGCGCTGGTGGCCGGCGAGGACGTCACGCGCCTGGCGACCATGGCGAAACTGAAGGCCGGACGGCTTGGGCGTGAGTTGACCGATGCCTGCCTGCAATTCTGGGGCGGCATGGGCTTCATGAACGAGACGCATGTCAGCCGCGCCTATCGCGACTCCAGGCTGACCTCGATCGGCGGCGGCGCCGACGAGGTGATGCTGTCGGTGCTGTGCAAGATGATGGGCACGCTGCCCGGCGCGAAGAAATAGGGAGCTTTCTTACCCTCCCCCTCCAGGGGAGGGTAAGAGATCCCCGAGCCATGAATGGGAGCAACCATGTTCTATGAGCAGAGCCAGAAAGTCGGCGAACTGAAGCATCGCGTGCGGTCGTTCATGGACCGCCACGTCTATCCGAACGAAGTGCGGTTCTACAAGGAAGCCGAAGAACTCGGTCCCTGGAAAGTCTATCCCGTGGTTGAGGAGCTGAAGCCGAAGGCCAGGGAGGGGGGTCTCTGGAATCTGTTCCTGCCGCAGAGCGAGCACGGCGCGGGCCTTACCAATCTCGAATATGCGCCGCTGTGCGAGGTGATGGGGCGGTCGCATCTGGCGCCCGAACTGTTCAACTGTTCGGCGCCCGACACCGGCAACATGGAAGTGCTGGCGCGCTATGGCACCCGTGAGCATCAGGAGAAGTGGCTGAAGCCGCTGCTGGCCGGTGAAATCCGCTCCTGTTTTGCGATGACCGAGCCGGCCGTGGCCTCCAGCGACGCCACCAACATCGAAAGCTCGATCGTGCGCGACGGCGACGATTACGTCATCAACGGCCGCAAATGGTACACCACCAACGCCACCGACCCGCGCTGCAGGATCTGCATCTTCATGGGCAAGACCGATCCGGATAATCCGGACCGGCATCGCCAGCAGTCGATGATCCTGGTGCCGATGGACACGCCGGGCGTCAAGGTGTTGCGGCCGATCCCGGTGTTCGGCTTCTACGGCGTGCCCGACCGCGCCTCGGAAGTGGTGTTCGACAATGTCCGGGTGCCCGCCACCAACATGCTGCTCGGCGAGGGCCGCGGATTCGAGATCGCGCAGGGCCGGCTCGGCCCCGGCCGCATCCATCACTGCATGCGGCTGATCGGATTGGCCGAACGCACGCTGGAAAAAATGTGTGCGCGCACGCGTAGCCGCGTCGCCTTTGGCAGGCCGGTGTCGGAGCAGACGGTGACGCAGGAGCGCATCGCCGAATCCCGCATCATGATCGAGCAGTCGCGGCTGCTGACGCTGCATGCCGCGCACATGATGGACACCGTCGGCAACCGCGAGGCCAAGGCCGAAATCGCCATGATCAAGGTCGCGGTGCCGAACATGGCGTGCCAGGTGATCGACTGGACGATCCAGGCCCATGGCGGCGGCGGCACCAGCAATGACTTTGGGCTGGCCGCGGCCTATGCGACGGCGCGGCTGTTGCGTCTGGCCGATGGACCCGATGAGGTGCACCGCAACCAGATCGCCCGGTTGGAGTTGCGCAAGCATGGCAATGCGTAACAGTGCACTTGTCGTCGCCCGGTCAACCCATGCGATGACACCTGCTGTGATGAAGCGCTGATGGCTTCCGCGTTATTGCGGGAGCAATAGCGACGAAGCTATACTATATGTTGTACGGGGACGGGTGCAGCCAATCTAGCCCTTCTGTTCATGGGGTTGTTTTCGATATTTTGGCAGCAAGGCATCACCACCATCACCCCGCCGTCCCATATCGCTTCAACAACCCCCGTCCGAGCTGCGCCAGATGCACTTGGTCCGGCCCGTCGCCGAGCCTCATGAAGCGGGCGTACATATAGGCTTCGGCCAGAAAAGTGTCCTGCGAAACGCCGGCGGCGCCGTGAATCTGGATGGCGCGGTCGATGACGCGGGCGGCCATGCTCGGCACCACGACTTTTGCGGCGGCGATCATGTCGCGCGCGGACTTGTTGCCCTCGCGGTCCATCTTTTCCGCGGCGCGCAGCGTCAACAGCCGCGCCTGCTCGATCTCGCACCAGGAGTTTGCGATGTCCTCGCGTACCGAGCCCTGTTCGCCGAGCGCCTTGCCGAAGGCAATCCGGGATTGCGCGCGGGCGCACATCAGTTCCAGCGCGCGCTGCGCGCAGCCGATCAGCCGCATGCAGTGATGGATACGGCCCGGACCAAGCCGGCCCTGCGCGATTTCGAAACCGCGGCCCTCGCCGAGCAGGATGTTTTCCGCGGGCACCCGGACATTGTCGTAGACGATCTCGGGATGGCCGACCGGCGCCTCGTCATAGCCGAACACGCGCATGTCGCGCACGATGCGAACGCCCGGCGTGTCCCGGGGCACCAGCACCATCGACTGTTGCAGATGCTTGTTGGGATTATCGGGATCGGTCTTGCCCATCACGATCAGGATCCTGCAATCCTCGCTCATCGCGCCCGAGGTGAACCATTTGCGGCCGTTGATGACGTAGTCTCCGCCGTCGCGGCGGATGCTGCACTGGATGTTGGTGGCGTCGCTGGAGGCCACTTCGGGTTCGGTCATCGAGAAGGCCGAGCGGATCTCGCCCGCCAGCAGCGGCTCGAGCCAGCGCTTCTTCTGCTCCGGGGAGCCGTACAGCGTGAGCACTTCCATGTTGCCGGTATCGGGCGCCGAGCAATTGAAGATTTCCGACGCCCACGACACCCGCCCCATGATTTCGGCCAGCGGCGCATAGTCGAGATTGCTGATGCCCGGGCCGTGGTCGCCGGGCAGGAATAGATTCCACAGCCCCTCGGCGTGGGCGCGGCGCTTGAGGTCTTCCAGGATAGGCGGCCGGTGATGGCGATGGCCGTTCTCGACCTGCTCCTTGTAGAGATGTTCGACGGGATAGACTTCTCTATCCATGAAAGCCGACAGTCTTCCCTGAAGCTCGATCGCTTTCGGACTATGTTCAAAATCCATCGGCCTGGCCTTTGCTCGTTGCGGTGAGATTGCGCCTTGCCAGCGCACCGTCTTGTGTCGACTAGCTGATCGGCGCGTAAACGCAAGATGCTGGCGCGGATCTTGTCGAGACTGCATGCAACGAGAGCGCGCGCTGGGACGGCCAGGGCCATGTCCGGTTCGGCAGCATCATCGAGGGGCAATTCTCTGGCCGCGGCGGTCCCAAGTCAAAAGATATCGTTGCGATCGGGGCGTCGGCGTTCCAAACTGTGCTGAATCAATCAAAAGGAAACGCCGGATGATCACGCTTTATCATTGCCACGCCGCGCGGTCGTTCCGGCCGGTGTGGATGCTGGAAGAGATGGGCCTGCCCTATGAGCTGAAAATGCTGCCGTTCCCGCCGCGGGTATTTGCCAAGGAATATCTCGCGATCAATCCGCTCGGCACCATTCCGTTCATGATCGACGGCGACACCAGAATGACGGAGTCCACCGGCATCTGTCACTATCTCGGCACGCGGCACGGGCCGACGCCGCTGGTGGTCGGGGTCGACGAGCCGGCCTATGGCGCGTTCCTGAACTGGATGTACTTCAGTGACGCGACGCTGACCTTTCCGCAGACGCTGGTGCTGCGCTACGCCCAGCTCGAGCCCGAAGAACGGCGCAATCCGCAGGTGGCCGGCGACTATGCCAAGTGGTTTTTGGGACGCCTGCGGGCGGTCGAGGCCGCCACCGGGAATGCGGAGACGCTGGTCGCCGGCCGGTTTACGGCAGCCGATATCGCGATCGGCTACGCGCTGCGGCTGGCGGAAAACATCGGACTATCGAAGGATTTCGGGCCCAATGTAGCGGCCTATTGGCAGCGCCTGCAGGCGCGCGATGGCTACCAGCGGGCGGTCGCCGCCGAAACGCTGGCCGGCGATCAGCAAAAGGTCGCGCGGCGCTCCTGAGGGTTCACCGCGCTCCCCCGATACCGGCCAAATCCTGAGCATTTCCCGAACTTTATCGCGGTGACATTGGCCGCGATTTCTGTATTCTGCCGCCTGCTCCGCCAGAGAGCCCGCCTTCACGCGGCAAGAAGCAGACCTCGCTCCCGGGAGGGGATGGAAATGAATGACAGCGCGCGCCGGGAATCCGGCCATCTCATGCTGATTACGCCGGAGCGGGTGTTTTACGCCGGCTTGCTCGGCCGTCCGCGGCAACGCTGTCCCGGTGCGTTTCATGTCTATGTATCGATCGAGGCGGGTCTCTGGCTGACCACCGCCAATGGTGGCGAAAGCTATGGCGAACTGGCCATCGTGGCGCCCGGTGTGCGTCACACCATTGCCAGCGATTACCGCTCCGCGATCTGCCTCGTCATCGAGCCGGAAAGCGTTCGCGACGGCGCCTTTGCAGAGTTGGCGGCGCGGCTTTCAGGAGCCGACGCACCGTGCTTTGCGCAACGCATCCGCGCGGCCTATCGCGCGTTGCAACAGCGGCAGCATGGCGACGACATCGGCAATGCCGAATTTGACACCATGTGCTTCGGCGAGGCGCTGCCGCCACGTTCGCTCGATCCGCGCGTCATCAAATCGATTGCGCAGATCGGCCGGTTCTGCGGCGAGCCGGTGACGGCGGCAAGCTGTGCCGCGGAGGCCGGACTTTCCTCGTCGCGTTTCCTGCATCTGTTCAAGCAGGAAACCGGAATCTCGTTCCGGGCGTTCCGGGCATGGAAACGCGCGCGGCATCTGCTGCACTTCGCCAATCAGGACCTCAACCTCGCGCATCTGGCGCAGGACATCGGCTATCCCGACTCCACCCATTTCAGCCACTCGATCCGCCGGTTCTATGGATTGAAGCCCCGCGCGATTTTCTCGGGCTCGCGGGACCTCGCGATCTACCGCAGCGAAGCCGGCATGCCCGCCGCCGGATTGCGTCAGGGGCGGGCCTGACGCGATCGGAACCAGCGATAGCGCGTTGACGCAAGAAGCCGGGTGCCGCGGGCCGCATGATCCGCCGCGAATACACGGCATGCGCGCCTGCGTCGCGGGCTGAACCGATCGATGGCTGATCCAGGGGTTGATTCATGAGCGACAAGGCTGTCATCACCTGCGCGCTGAACGGCGTGCTGACCGACCCGAAGCAGCATCACGTTCCGGTCACCCCGGAGCAGATGGCGCGCGAGGCCAAAGCCGCGTTCGACGCCGGCGCCAGCGTGATGCATATCCATTTGCGCCAGCAGGGGCCGGGCAAGGGACACCTGCCGTCATGGGAAGTCGCCGTGTCGCGCGAGATCCAGCAGGCGATCCGCGAGGCCTGCCCCGGCGTCATCATCAACCACACCACGGGAACCTCAGGACCCAATTATCAGGGCGCGCTCGATTGCGTGCGCGAAACCAGGCCTGAAATGGCGGCCTGCAATGCCGGCTCGCTGAATTATCTCAAGGTAAAGGTCGACAACACCTGGGCCTGGCCGCCGATGATGTTCGATAACGCGGTCGAGAAGGTGCAGGACTATCTCGACGTCATGAAGGTCGCGAACACGATTCCCGAATTCGAATGTTTCGACGTCGGCATCGTGCGCTGTGTCGGAATGTACCGGCAGACCGGGATGTATTCAGGACCGCTGGAGTATAATTTCGTCATGGGCGTTGCCTCCGGCATGCCAGCCGATCCGGAATTGCTGCCGATCCTGCTGAAGCTGAAACTGCCGGAAGCGAACTGGCAGGTCACCGCGATCGGGCGCGCGGAAATCTGGCCGCTGCATCAGCGCTGCGCCGATCTCGGCGGTCATCTGCGCACCGGTCTGGAAGATACCTTCTATCAGCCCGACGGCGCCAAGGTGACATCGAACGGCCAGTTGATCGAGAGCATCGCGACTTGCGCGCGCAATGCCGGCCGCGCGGTCGCGAGCCCGGCCGAGGCGCGCCAGATTTTCGGAATTGGGCGCTAGATCTGCTTTAACCAGAAACAGGAGGGCATCATGAGAGCGAACTGCCACCAGTTGCGGCTGTCGTTCACCGCGCTGATCCTTGCCGCGGCCAGCATATTGTCGATGGCCCCGGCCGCCATGGCCCAGGACTATCCCTCAAAACCCGTCACGCTGATCGTTCCATGGCCTCCCGGCGGCGCCACCGATATCGCGATGCGCGCCATCGCCGAGGCGGCCGCCAGGCATCTCGGCCAGCCGATCGTGATCGACAACAAGCCCGGCGGCAGCGGCGCGATTGGCCCGGCGACGATGGCCGCCTCCGCCAAGCCGGACGGTTACACCATCTCGCAGATCCCGATTACGGTGTTCCGGCTGCCGCTGATGCAGCAGGCGTCGTGGGATGCGGAAAAGGATTTCAGCTACATCGTTCACCTCACCGGCTACACTTTCGGTGTCACCACTAATGTCGATACGCCATTCAAGAAATGGCAGGACGTGATCGATTACGCCAAGGCCAATCCTGGCAAGGTCACTTACGCCACGCCGGGTGCGGCGACGTCGCTGCACATCGGCATGGAGCAAATCGCCGCAAAGTCCGGCGTCAAGTTTACCCAGGTGCCCTTCAAGGGTAACGCCGAGTCCAACGCGGCCGTACTCGGCAATCACACGATGTTGCAGGCCGACGGCACCGGGTGGAAAGCGCTGGTAGATGCCGGCAAGCTGCGCCTGCTGATGATCTGGACCGCGCAACGGTCGAAGAACTGGCCCGACGTGCCGACCATGAAGGAACTCGGCTACCCCTTCGTATTCGACTCGCCATTCGGCATCGCCGGTCCCAAGGGGATGGATCCGAAAGTGGTCGCCAAGCTGCACGACGCCTTCAAGAAGGCGATCGAAGAGCCCGCGTTGCTCGAAAACCTGGCCAAGTACGACATGGTGGCCAACTACAAGAGCACCGAGGACTACCGGAAATTCGTCACCGAGCAGATCGAGTCCGAGCGGAAAGTGGTCGAAAGCCTCGGGCTGGGGAAGAAGGCGAATTGAAGCTGGACACCGGTGACGCATCAACTCGTCATTCCGGGGCGCATCCCGGGCCGATGAGCAGGAGAATCCATGGCCATCATTGAATCGACCATTGCTGCGGGGAGTGCTGCCTACACGGCCAACCGCGACGGCATGCTGGCGCTGATTGCGCGGATGCGCGGCCTCGAAGAGCGGGCGCGCGCGGCTTCGGCCGGCGCCAAGGACCGGTTTCACAAGCGCGGGCAGTTGCTGCCGCGCGAGCGGGTGGCGCTCGTGCTCGATCCCGGCACGCCGTTCATCGAGCTGTCGACGCTGGCCGGCTACATGTTCGACGTACCAGACGCCGACAGGAGCGTTCCCGGCGGCGGGCTGATCGCCGGCATCGGCTTCGTCGCCGGCATCCGCTGCATGGTCTCGGCCAATGATTCCGGCATCGATGCCGGAGCGCTGCAGCCCTATGGCCTCGACAAGACGCTGCGGGTGCAGGAGATGGCGCTGGAAAACAAGCTGCCCTACGTGCAGCTGGTCGAAAGCGCCGGCGCTAATTTGCTGCGCTACCGTGTCGAGGACTTTATCCGCGGCGGCAACATTTTCCGCAATCTGGCGCGGCTGTCGGCGGCAGGCCTGCCGGTGGTGACGGTGACGCACGGCTCCTCGACGGCCGGAGGCGCCTACCAGACGGGACTATCCGACTACATCGTGATGGTGCGCGGACGCACCCGCGCGTTCCTGGCCGGGCCGCCGCTGCTGAAGGCCGCGACCGGGGAAATCGCCACCGAGGAAGAACTCGGCGGCGCCGAAATGCACACCAGCATTTCCGGGCTCGGCGATTACCTCGCCGAAGACGACCGCGATGCGCTGCGGATCGCGCGCGACATCATGGGCAATCTGCAGTGGGACCGTCCGGAAGCGGACAAGGCTTCGCACCGTCCGCCACGCCATGATCCCGAAGAACTGCTCGGCATCATGCCGATGGACCACAAGCGGCCGGTCGATATGCGCCAGGCCATCGCGCGCTTCATCGACGATTCCGATTTCACCGAATTCGGTGCCAATTACGGCCCCGCCACGGTGTGCGGCCACGCCCGCATCGAGGGCCATGCGATCGGTATCATCACCAACAACGGCCCTCTCGACGTTCCCGGCGCCAACAAGGCGACGCATTTCATCCAGGCCTGCTGCCAGTCGCGCACGCCGCTGCTCTATCTCAACAACACGACAGGCTACATGGTCGGCAAGGCCTATGAAGAAGCCGGCATGATCAAGCACGGCTCCAAGATGATCCAGGCGGTGACCTCGGCCACCGTGCCGCAGATCACGATCTATTGCGGCGCCTCGTTCGGCGCCGGCAATTACGGCATGTGCGGCCGCGGCTTCCATCCGCGCTTCTGCTTCTCCTGGCCCAATGCCCGGACCGCCGTGATGGGCGGCGAACAGGCCGCCGAAACCATGGCGATCGTCACGGAGGCTGCTGCGCTGAGGCGCGGCAAGCCGATCGAGCGAGAAAAAATCGATGCCATGAAGGCACAAATCACCGGCGTGTTCGACGGCCAGATGGACGTGTTCTCGACCAGCGCCCGCGTGCTCGATGATGGCGTGATCGATCCGCGCGATACCCGCAGCGTGCTGGCGGAAGTGCTGGCGATCTGCCGCGAGGCCGAGGCGCGTAATCCCCAGCGCATGCAGTTCTCGGTCGCGCGGCCATGAAGGTGCAGATGCAGCCGACGCCGTTCTCCAAGATCCTGATCGCCAATCGCGGCGAGATCGCGTTGCGGATCATGCGCACCGCGCGCCGCCTCGGCTATGGCGTGGTCGCGGTCTATTCCGACGCCGACCGCGATGCCCTGCATGTGCGCGAGGCCGACCAAGCCATCCGCATCGGCGAGGCGCTGCCGTCGCAATCCTACCTCAAGATCGAGGCGATCATCGCGGCGGCGAAAGCCAGCGGCGCCGATGCGGTGCATCCCGGCTACGGCTTTCTCGCCGAGAATGAGGACCTTGCGCAAGCGTGCCGCGATGCCGGCCTGGTGTTCATCGGGCCGTCGTCTGATTCCATCAGGGCGATGGGCAACAAGGCAGGCGCCAAGGAGATCATGCTGGCGGCCGGCGTGCCCTGTGTGCCCGGT
>NZ_JAUYAN010000308.1 GCF_030693485.1 Bradyrhizobium sp.
GGGAGGCGGCGCGGCGCTGCCGGCGGTGGCGGCCGGTGGCGAGGCCGCGGCGGTCTGCGGCTGCGCTGCCGGATTGATCCAGCAGGCATGAATACGGCCGCTCAGCGTGTCCGCCACTTTTGGATCGATCTCGGCGCCAAAACGGGTCAGGCAGCGGAACGTCGCCTGCACATGCCCGCCGGGACAGCCAAACCGGTCATACAGATCGAGGTGCCGGAACGCGGTGTCGAGATCGTCGAGCCACATCAGGCGGACGACGCGGCGGCCGAGCCAGACGCATTCGGGGTTTCCTCCCGGGCCGTTGATGGCCTGCGAGGCCTCCAGGAATTGGTCGGTCTTTCGCTGGTTATCCCTGGCGACATCGACGGGGGTGGCCGCAGCGGGCTTACCTGGATCCTGTGCGCGGGAATCGCCGCTTTGGGCAAGGGCGCCGCCGATACCGATCAGGAGGGCGAGCCCGAGAACGGCGAGATGGCGCAAAGTCGCACTCTGAAACTGAAGCACCCGTCGACGCATAGATTCCCCGATTTGTTGCCGTCCCGAGGCCAGCCCGGACGCGCTGGTTTGATGCCGTCCAAATGGGTCCCCATTGCGGCGGCGACCCCTGTGGATTCCCAAGAGAATCCCAGAACGATTCCCATGACGGACATTTCGGATTTTGTCCAGCAAAGTCACAACTTTATCGCGGAGTGGTAAAGTCGCAGTCCGGGAAAGCCCCGATTGCGACCATCCGGCTCTTGGCAGGAGGCCGGTGACAAGCTAATCGACGATCCTCGCCCGGAGGATGGAACCGATTTCACTTCGTACGCCACTGGCGCTTCTCCTGCTATCCCTGAGTGCGATCGCCGCGGTGTGGTGGTGGCTGGCCACGCCCATCAATCTGGCGCGCGCGCCGATCGACCCCAACGCCAAGCTGCAATGCGTGTCCTACGCGCCGTTCCGCGGCGACCAGACGCCGCTGGTGCCGACCTTGCAGATCGGTCCGGAACAGATCGCCGAGGATCTGGCGCAACTCGCCAAGATATCCGAATGCGTTCGCACCTATTCGATCGACAACGGTCTCGATCAGGTTCCCGCGCTCGCCGCCAAGGTCGGGCTGAAGGTCATTCAGGGGATCTGGCTTGGCAGCAACCGGCTGAAGAATCTCGCGCAGATCCAGACGGCGGTGCGTCTGACCCGGGAGTATCCCGGAATCATTACCTCTGTCGTGGTCGGCAACGAGGTGCTGCTGCGCGGCGAGATGACGGCCGCCGATCTCGCGGCCAACATCCGCCTGGTCAAAGCGCAGGTCACCATTCCTGTTACCTACGCCGATGTATGGGAGTTCTGGCTGCGCCACCGGGAGGTCTATGACGCCGTCGACTTCGTCACCATCCACATCCTGCCGTATTGGGAAGACCACCCGATCCGCGCCAGACACGCCGCGGCCCATGTCGAATCCATCTACAAGCGGATGGCGGTGGCGTTTCCGGCCAAGGAAATCCTGATCGGCGAAACCGGCTGGCCGAGTGCCGGACGGATGCGCGAAGGCGCGCTGCCGTCGCGTGCCAATCAGGCCAAGGTGGTCTCGGAAATTCTGGCGCTGGCGAAGCGGGAGAATTTTCGCGTCAATCTGATCGAGGCCTATGACCAGCCCTGGAAGCGCCAGCTCGAAGGCACCGTCGGCGGTTATTGGGGCCTGATCGATGCCGCCCAACGCGCCGTGAAATATCCCGCGAATGCGGCCATCAGCAACTACCCGTTCTGGAAGCTGCAGATGGCAGCTGGCATGGGCTTGAGCATCCTGGTGTTCGGCGCGGCCTTGCTGACGCTGCGCCGCCGGCCCTGGACGCCGCGGCTGGCAGCCTGGGTCGCGGTCAGCATCTCCGCAACCGCAGCCGGCATCCTGTTGGGCGTAGCGTTCGACAAGATGTTCTATGAGAGTTACGGGATCGGCGGCTGGCTGAAATGGGGCGGGTTGCTGGCGGCCGGGATCGCGTCGCCGATGCTCTGCGCCAACGCCCTGATGTCGGGACGGGCGCTGCCGACATTCGTGCAACTGCTCGGGCCGCGCGATCAGCGCGCCCGATCGGTGCTGACCTTCCTGCTGGGCGCGGCGCTGCTGGTGACCACCCTGATCGGCGCCGAGACCGCGCTCGGGTTCATCTTCGATCCGCGCTACAAGGATTTTCCGTTTGCCGCCCTGACCATGGCGGTGTTGCCATTCTGGACGCTGATGGCGCTCAACCGGCCGCAGGAGGGCATCCGCCCGATCGCCGAATCCGTTTTTGCCGGCGTGTTCGCCGCTGCCGCGCTCTACACCGGCATCAACGAAGGCAAGGACAACTGGCAGTCGCTGTGGACCTGCGCGGTATTCGTCCTGCTGGCGGTTACGCTGTGGCGGGCGCGGGGCGTGCAAATCCCAAAATAAGCAGGCCGATCGCCAGACCCGACAGGCCGATATTGTACAGCACGATGCCAAAGCCGGCGGCGATCAGCCCGCCGGTGAGCAGCACAATCGACGGCCGCAGCAGATGAAGCGTTGCGATGATCAGCGCGACGATGCCGAATACCGAGTTGCGGAACAGCGACGTCACCAGGATCCGGGTCTTGCACAGCATGCTCTGCAGGCCGGCATCGCAGGCCAGCGCCACGGTCGAAAACTCGATGGCGAGATAGCGCAGATAGAGCGCGTAGCCGACGGTCATGAAGCCGACGACCAGCAGCCATTGCACCTGATAGGGCGTCAGCCGGAACGGGATTTTTTTCATGGTTCGAATATGCTCGGTAATTCCGGGCGGGACAACCCGGTGCCTTCCGCCAATGCCCCGGCACCGTGAAAATGCATCAAAATGGTCGTCCAACGTGTTCTGATTGCAGGGTTTATCAGTCGCGCCTGAACAACGTGGAAAGCGTCCGGGGTTCCGGCTTCCTGGCTTCCTCGACCGCCGGCTTCAGCTTGGCGCTGCTCCGCTTGCGCGGCGCCGGTTTGACGGCGGCGGGCGGCTCGTCGGCCTGCAGCGACAGGCGCTGGCCGTCGAACACGGTAGTCTCGCAGGTCCGCTGGTTTTCGACCAGCGTGGCGCAGATTTTCGCAGCCGCCGCCGCATCGCGCAGCGGTCCAGCGACCAGCCGCAGCTGCAGACCGAGGCCACCAGTGCCTTCCTTCACCACGATGATCGGACGCAATGAAGCAAGCGCCGCATTCGACTTCGACTTCAGCAGGCCGCGCCACAGCGCGCGCAGCCCGCCGACCGAATTGGCCCCGCCGACATCGACGCCGAATTCGGTGCGCAGCAGTTTGGGAGCAATCGCCTCCGCCTCGGCGTCGATGCCGGCAACGGTAACGATTTCGGGCATCGGCGATGCCGAGAAGTTCCTGGCCGGGGTCTCCGGTTCGATCAGTTTGCCGGCCGCGGCATCCGGTGGCGCCATCATCGAGCGCTCCGCCATCAGCGGCGTAGCCGGGTTCGCCGGCGGCGGATTTTGAGAGGCCGGTCCAACCGAAGAGACGTTGGCTGGAGCCGGCTCCGGCGCCACGCTGGGCGCCATGATTGCCTTCGGCAGCTTCTCGGCGACGGCAGCGGCCGTTGTCGCCACGGGGCCGACGACCGGAGGCGGACTGGCCAGCACCGCCGGTGTCTCGGCCTCAGGCCAGGCCGGAACCCGTTGGGGGGCCGCCGGGGCGGCGGCCTGCCGGGCAAGGGCGCCGGTCGCGGTATCCAGTCCCTGTTCCAGCACGGTGACGCGGGAATACAGCCGGTCGCGATCGCTGTTCAGGGTTTCGATCGCGGAGGCCAGCCGCTTCGCCTCGCTCTGGCTGTCCCTGGCGACCAATTGAAGCTGCTGCGCCTGGCGGCTCAGGTCGGCCGCCGCGACCTGGTCGCGCCGCCATCCGACCGACGACTGATTGGCGAGCACCGCCAGAACCACCGCGCCGACGGAGGCAACGCCCCACGATCCGAGCCGCCACAGCGCGCGGCGGTCGAATTCGTCCTCCTCCGCCAAAAAGCCGGTTAGCACGCCGCCGGTATTCTCGGTTTCGAAACCGCCACCCAGATGGTCAGTATTCTTGGCCATGCGAAGTTGTCGGCCCTCCCGAGGCCTGCCCGAATCACAGCGCAAACATTAACAGGAAAGCGTCCTCAGCTTGAATCCGTACCGTTCCCCATGGGGCGAATCGGATTTCCATGCGGGACGAAAACCCTCTAAGAGGGCGGCGATGCCACATCGGCTGCTCACGCAGGGCCAACACAGGGATACGAATGTCCGCTCGATCCAGCCTCACCATTGTGCTCGCCGCCGGTGAGGGCACGCGCATGCAATCGTCGCTTCCGAAGGTGCTGCATCCCGTCGCCGGCCAGTCGCTGCTGGCGCATGTGCTCGGCGCCGCCCCGAAGGGCGCGGATGCCCGGCT
Source organism: Bradyrhizobium sp. (assembly GCF_030693485.1). Classification (GTDB taxonomy): domain Bacteria; phylum Pseudomonadota; class Alphaproteobacteria; order Rhizobiales; family Xanthobacteraceae; genus Bradyrhizobium. Next base: position 4,397 of record NZ_JAUYAN010000308.1, read on the forward strand.
TGCCGTGGTGATCGGACCCGACCACAAGGCGGTCGCCGACGAGGCCAGGCGCATCCGTCCCGACGCCGATAACTTCGTTCAGCGCGAGCGGCTCGGCACGGCACATGCGGTGCTGGCGGCCCGCGACGCGATTGTCAGCGGCGCCGACGACTTGCTGGTGGTGTTCGGCGATACGCCGTTGATTTCGGCTGAAACATTTTCGCGGCTGCGCGCGCCGCTGCAGTCGGGCGCAGCATTGACAGTGCTCGGCTTTCGCGCCGCCGATCCCGCCGGCTATGGCAGGCTGCTGGTCGAGGACGACCGGCTGGTCGAGATCCGCGAACATGCCGACGCCACGCCGGCGCAACGCGCCATCAAACTCTGCAACGCCGGCGTGATGGCGTTCGATGGCCGCAAGGCGCTGCAGATCATCGACGCCATCGGCAATGCCAACAGCAAAGGCGAGTATTACCTGACCGACGCCGTCACGGTGGTTCGGGATCTGGGATGGGAGGCCGTCGTGATCGAAACCAGCGAGGATGAAGTGCGGGGCATCAACACCAAGGCCCAGCTCGCCGAGGCCGAGCATGTCATGCAGGCCAGGTTGCGCAAGGCAGCGCTGGAGGCCGGCGTGACGCTGATCGCGCCCGAGACGGTCTATCTCGCCGCCGACACCACCTTCGGCAAGGACGTGACGATCGAGCCGTTCGTGGTGATAGGTCCCGGCGTCACCATCGCCGACGGCGCGGTGATCCATTCGTTCTCCCACATCGTGCAGGCCTCGATCGGCAGGAAGGCTTCGGTCGGCCCCTATGCGCGGTTGCGGCCGGGCACCTCGCTCGGCGACGGCGCGCGGATCGGCAATTTCGTCGAGGTCAAGGCGGCGACACTGGCAGCCGGCGTCAAGGTCAACCACCTCAGTTACATCGGCGACGCCGATGTCGGCGCCAACTCCAACATCGGCGCCGGCACCATCACCTGCAACTATGACGGCTTCTCCAAGCACAAGACCACGATCGGCGAGGGCGCCTTTGTCGGCACCAATTCCTCGCTGGTGGCGCCGGTGAAAATCGGCAACGGCGCCTATATCGGGTCGGGCTCGGTCATCACCAAGGACGTGCCCGACGACGCGCTCGCCGTCGAACGCAGCCCGCAGACCAACCGCGAGGGCGGCGCCAAGCGCTACCGCGAGCTGAAGACGCGCAGCAAGAAACCGAAAGATGGCTAATGCTGCTGTTATTAAGCTTTCCGCTTAACGCTGTCTCAATCGGCAATAATTATTGAGTATCTGAACCGGCGCGATTCTCGTTAAGAGAAGCGGGCGCCTTTTCGTCGAATTTGGGGATATTGAACCGCATGTGCGGCATTGTCGGCATTCTCGGGCGGGCTCCGGTGGCGGAGCAACTGGTGGATTCGCTCAAGCGGCTCGAATATCGCGGTTATGATTCCGCTGGCGTCGCGACACTGGAAGGCGATCACATCGAGCGCCGCCGCGCCGAGGGCAAGCTGAAGAATCTCGAAGCGCGGTTGCGGGCCGAGCCGCTGGCCGGGCACACCGGCATCGGGCATACCCGCTGGGCCACCCACGGCAAGCCGACCGAAAACAACGCGCATCCGCACGCCACCGACCGCGTCGCCGTGGTTCACAACGGCATCATCGAGAATTTTCGCGAGTTGCGCGAAGCGCTCACGAAGAAGGGCGCGGTCTTCAGGACCGAGACCGATACCGAGATCGTGCTGCATTTGGTCGACAGCTATCTGGCCAGGGGCATCGATCCCGTCGAGGCGGTCAAGGCTTCGCTGTCGCAGCTGCGCGGCGCGTTCGCGCTCGGCTTCATTTTCGCGGGCGACGCCAATTTGATGATCGGCGCCCGCAACGGCCCGCCGCTGGCGATCGGGTATGGCGACGGCGAGATGTATCTGGGTTCGGACGCCATCGCGCTCGGCCCGTTCACCGACACCATCAGTTATCTCGAGGACGGCGACTGGGTCGTGCTGACGCGCACCGGCGCGGTGATCTACGACAAGCACAATGCGGTCGTGCATCGCGAGGTGCTCAAGCACGCCGCCTCGACCTCGCTGGTCGACAAGGCCAATTACCGCCACTTCATGGCCAAGGAGATCCACGAGCAGCCCGAGGTGGTCGGCCACACGCTGGCGCGCTACGTCGACATGGCGACCGAGCGAGTCTCATTGCCGGTCACGCTGCCGTTCGACTTCAAGAATATCCAGCGCATCTCGATCGTCGCCTGCGGCACCGCGAGCTATGCCGGCTACGTCGCCAAATACTGGTTCGAGCGCCTGGGCCGCGTTCCCGTCGAGCTCGATGTAGCCTCGGAATTCCGCTACCGCGAGGCGCCGCTGCGCAAGGGCGATCTGGCGATCTTCATTTCGCAGTCCGGCGAGACCGCCGACACGCTGGCGGCCTTGCGCTACGCCAAGGCGGAGGGGGTGCACACGCTCTCCGTGGTCAACGTGCCGAGCTCGACCATCGCGCGCGAGAGCGAAACGGTGTTGCAGACGCTGGCCGGTCCGGAAATCGGCGTCGCGTCGACCAAGGCGTTTACCTGCCAGCTGATGGTGCTGGCCGCGATCGCGGTGGCCGCCGGCAAGGCGCGCGGCGAATTGTCCGAAACCGACGAAGCCAGGCTGGTGCATGGGCTGGTGGAAATTCCGCGCCTGATGGCCGAGGCCCTGAAGACCGAACCGCAGATCGAAAAGCTCGCGCGCGAACTGGCAAAATGCAAGGACGTGCTCTATCTCGGCCGCGGCACCAGCTATCCGCTGGCGCTGGAGGGCGCGCTGAAGCTGAAGGAAATTTCCTACATCCATGCCGAGGGCTACGCCGCCGGCGAGCTCAAGCACGGCCCGATCGCGCTGATCGACGAGAACATGCCGGTCGTGGTGATCGCGCCGCATGACCGGGTGTTCGAGAAGACCGTCTCCAACATGCAGGAAGTCGCCGCCCGCGGCGGCAATATCATTCTCATGACCGACGCCAAGGGCGCGGCGGAGGCAACCATCGAGTCGCTGGTGACCATCGTGCTGCCCGACATGGGCGCCACCTTTACGCCGATGGTTTACGCCGTTCCCGTGCAGCTGCTGGCCTATCATACCGCCGTGATCATGGGCACCGACGTCGACCAGCCGCGCAATCTGGCGAAATCGGTGACGGTGGAATAAGTGTCACGCCGCCTGATGTGACCAGGCTGTGGCCGGGGTGTTCCAAAGTCTGCTAGGATGGCTTAGCTGCATCGTACAATAGCCGCCTCGACTGATCTGGAACCCGAATGAACCGCGAACCTTCCCCCATCGAGCCTGACACAGACCTGCCTCCCCCGCCGGAGGCTCCGCATGGATTATTGGCCCGATTCCGGAACTATTTCCTGACCGGCCTGATTGTCGCCGGTCCGATCGCCATCACCTTCTATCTGACCTGGTGGTTCGTGACCTGGGTTGACGGCATCGTCCGGCCGTTCATTCCGCTGGCCTATCGCCCGGAAACCTACCTGCCGTTCGGGCTGCCCGGCGCCGGGCTGATCGTCGCGGTGTTCGCGCTGACGCTGCTGGGCTTCCTCGCCGCCAACCTGATCGGGCGGACCCTGGTCGATCTCGGCGAGCGGCTGCTCGGCCGCATGCCGGTGGTGCGCGCGATCTATCGCGGCCTGAAGCAGGTGTTCGAGACGCTGTTTTCGGGGCAGGGCTCCAGCTTCCGCCGCGTCGGCCTGGTCGAATTCCCGGCGCCCGGCATGTGGTCGATCGTGCTGATCTCGCAGTTGCCGAGCGTGGAGATCGCCAACAAGCTCCCGGGCCAGGACGAGCACATCTCGGTATTCCTGCCGTGCGCGCCGAACCCGACCACCGGGTTTTTCTTCTATGTGCCGAAGAGCAAGATCGTCGAAGTCCAGATGAGCGCCGAAGACGCCGCCACCCTGATCATGTCCTGCGGCGTGGTGCAGCCCGGCTCCGACGGCCAGAAGAAGATCGCGGCCATGGCGGAGATGGCGAACGCCGCGCGCGTGGCGAATACAGCCGCAGCGCGACCGGAGCCGGCGAAGGTGGATTGAGAGCTTCGCTGCTTTGACTGGAGTGGCGGAATAGCGCGGCTATGCTATATTTGTGAGCATGACCCCCGGAACCAAAGCATTGTTGGAGCAGGTTCAGTCCTGGCCGCAAGAGGATCAGGAAGAGCTCGCTGAGGTAGCCCGCGAGATCGAATCGCGTCGCACCGGCGTGTACCGGCTTTCCGATGAAGAGCGAACCGCAGTCCGCGCGGGAATGGAAGACGCGCGTCGCGGGGATTTCGCGTCTGACGAGGAAATCGACGAACTTTATCGTTTGCATCCCCGTGCATGAAGGTTCGCTTTACCCGGAGGGCGCAGCGTGATCTCGCTCAGATCCACGATTACATCAGTGATGACAGTCCTGATATCGCCACTCGATTTGTCTCGCGTTTGGTCGAACGTTCGAGGGAGTTGGCCGATAACCCATTCCAGGGCTATTTGGTTACCGGTGACGAGATTCACGTCACCCACATCCGCCACACGTCGCGTCGGCGTCCGCCCGGTTGGGGCCGATAAGCGTCGCCGTGGCCGGAGGTGGAAAGGTGGATTGAGGGCGGTGGTGAATTGAGATGGCGTCGTTCGTGGAGTGATCTTCACCCCGCTCCAATCAGCGGCACCGCTTCATCCCGCTCGAACAGATACAGCAGTACCCGCAGCGCTTCGCCGCGCTCGCCTTTCAGCTTCGGATTGTCCTTCATGACCCGCAGCGCCTCGTCGCGGGCTTGGGTGATGAGCTGGGCGTGCACCTCGGAGCGCGCGATGCGGTAGCCGGGCAGGCCGCTTTGCCGTGTGCCGAGCACGTCGCCTTCGCCGCGCAGTTTTAAATCTTCCTCGGCGATACGAAAACCGTCGGTGGTTTCCCGGATCACTTTCAGCCGCGCGGTCGACATTTCCTTCAGCGGCTCCTTGTAGAGCAGCAGGCAGGTCGACGCTTCGGAGCCGCGGCCGATGCGGCCGCGCAGCTGATGCAATTGCGCCAGCCCAAAACGTTCGGCATTCTCGATCACCATGATGGTGGCGGCGGGCACGTCGACGCCGACCTCGACGACGGTGGTGGCGACCAGAAGCCCGATCTCGCCGGCGGCGAACTGCGCCATCACGCGGTCCTTCTCGGTGCCCTTCATCTGGCCGTGCACCAGACCGACACGTTCGCCGAAGCGCTGCTTCAGGCTCTCGAATCGCTCGGTGGCGTTGGTCAGATGTTCGATGCCCTCGGCTTCGGACTCCTCGACCAGCGGGCAGATCCAGTAGACCAGCTTGCCCTTGTCGAGCGCACGGCCGACACCGTCCATCACCTCGCCGAGGCGGCTGTTAGGCACCGTGCGGGTATCGATCGGCTGGCGTCCCGCCGGCTTCTCGCGCAATTCCGAAACGTCCATGTCGCCGAAATAGGTCATGACCAGCGTGCGCGGGATCGGCGTCGCGCTCAGCACCAGCACGTCGACCGCTTCGCCCTTGTTGGTCAGCGCCAGCCGTTCGCGCACCCCAAAGCGATGCTGCTCGTCGACCACGGCCAGCGCCAGCGACTTGAACGCCACGTCGTCCTGGATCAGCGCGTGGGTGCCGACCAGGAAATCGATCTCGCCGGCGGCGAGCCGCGCCAGCAGATCGCGTCTCTCACGGCCCTTTTCGCGACCGGTAAGGATCGCGACCCGCAGGCCCGCGCGTTCGGCCAGCGGCGTGATGGTCTTGATGTGCTGGCGCGCCAGGATTTCTGTCGGCGCCATCAAGGCGGCCTGCTTGCCGACTTCGGTGACGGCGGCCGCCGCCAGCAGCGCCACCACGGTCTTGCCGGAGCCGACGTCGCCCTGCAGCAGCCGCAACATCCGCAAGGGCTGGCGCAGATCGTCAATGATGGCGGCGACCGCCTCGCGTTGCGACGTCGTCAGCGCATAGGGCAGCGCGTCGATGATCCGGCTGCGCAGATGGCCGTCACCGGCGTGGCGGTCGCCGGCCGGGCGGCGCAACTGCGCCCGCACCAGCGCAAGCGCCAGTTGACCGGCCAGCAATTCGTCGAAGGCGAGCCTGGACCAGAACGGGCCATCCGGCAGGATGTCCGTGAGTTCGACCGGCACGTGGACCCGGTTGAGCGCTTCGGCAACTGGCGGAAACTTGCAGCGGCGGATCACCTCCGGGCTGATCCATTCCGGCAGGGCAGGCAGCTTCTGCAGCGCCTGCACCATCGCGCGACGCAGCGAGCCCAGCGCCAGCCCCTCGGTCAGCGGATAGACCGGATCGATGCCCGACAGTTTTGCAAAACCCTCCTCATCCACCACGCGGTCGGGATGCACGATCTGCGGGATTCCGTCATACATCTGCAGGGTGCCGGAGACGTAGCGCCTGGCGCCGACCGGCAGCAGCTTCTCGACATAACCGGGCTTGGCCCGGAAGAAGGTCAGCACCACGTCGCCGGTGTCGTCGCTCGCATAGACCAGGAACGGTGCGCGCGCATTGCGCGGCGGCGGCGGACGGTGACGGTCGACGGTCACCTCCAGCGTGACCACGGTTCCCTGGGCGGCGTCGCGGATTTTGGGCCGTGCCCGGCGATCGATCACGCTGGCAGGCAAATGCAGCAGCAGGTCCACCAGCCGCGGCGTCTCATCGCGGCCGAGCAGGTAGCGAAACAGTCGGTCCTGCTTCGGCCCGACGCCGCCAAGGGTTGTGACCGGCGCGAACAGGGGATTGAGCAGAGCAGGGCGCATCGGGACTTTCTCGTCGTACACAACCAACCCGTCATGCGCGGGGTCAAGCGCGAAGCGCGTCTTCGCGCTAGAGACCCGCGCATCCATCTTCAAGAGGCGTTGGATTGCCGGGTCAAGCCCGGCAATGACGACACCCGTGATAATTCACCGGACATTGAGGGCTGACATTCGTCGTTCCCATGGCTATATCAACCTCGCCCGGCACGTCCGGGCTTTTGGCGTTCGGATGGGAATCATCAATGACGGGATCGACACGATCGAGCGACGGCCTGGATGACCGTCGCAAGCGGCTGTTGTTTCGCTGCTGGCATCGCGGCACCCGGGAGATGGACCTCATTCTTGGGCGCTTTGCCGATGCCGAGATCGCGACCCTCGGCGACGATGAACTGGCGCAACTCGAACATCTGATTGAGTTGCCCGACCCCGATCTCTACGCGGCGCTGACCGGCGACAAGCGGCTTCCGCCGGAATATGCCAGCACGCTGTTCGACCGCATCAAGGCGCGTGGCGCGGTGGATCACGACGCATGAAGCCGCCGACACAATCGCCGGCGCAATTGCTGGCACCCGGCCGGGCGCTGACCTTTGCCAATGTCGCCGAGGGCGCCGAAGGCCTGGTGGTTTCCGACCTCGCGCGCGCGGTCGCGGCGCGGCCGAACCCGCCCGCGGTCAGCCTCGCCGTGGTCTGCCGGGACGGCCCGCGCATGCAGCAATTGGCCCGCGCGCTGGAATTCTTCGCGCCCGATCTGCCGGTGATGCAGTTCCCGGCGTGGGACTGCCAGCCCTACGACCGGGTGTCGCCGCATGGCGGCATTCTGGCGCAACGACTGACCACACTCGCAAGATTGTCGCGCCTCGTGGGCAGCGACAAGCCGCTGATCGTCCTGACCACGGTCAACGCCATCGTGCAGCGGGTGCCGGCGCGCGAAACCGTCGCGGCGCAGGCGCTCTCGGTGGCGCCGGGCCACGTCGTGCCGATGGCTTCCATCATCTCGTGGCTGGAGCACAACGGCTACAACCGTTCCTCCACGGTGCGCGAACCCGGCGAATATGCCGTGCGCGGCGGTATTTTGGACCTGTTTCCGGCCGGGCTCGACCAGCCGGTGCGGTTCGATTTCTTCGGCGACAGCCTGGAATCGATCCGCAGTTTCGATGCAGAGACCCAGCGCACGCTGTTGCCGATGCGCTCGCTCGATCTGGTGCCGATCTCGGAATTTCAACTGGTCACCGAGACCATCCGGCGCTTCCGGATGGGCTATGTGGCAGCGTTCGGCGCGCCCGGTCGTGACGATCTGCTGTATGAAGCCGTCAGCGAGGGCCGCCGTCATCCCGGCATGGAGCACTGGCTGCCGCTGTTCCAGGACCGGATGGACACGCTGTTCGATTATCTCGACGGCGCCCCGGTCGCGATCGAGCCGCAGAGCGAGGACGCCGCGCGCGAGCGCTTCAAGCAGATCGCGGACTACTACGACGCGCGGCGCGAGGCGCTGGAGCATCCCGGCGGCGGCGCGGTCTACAAGCCGCTGCCACCGGACCGGCTGTATCTCACCGAAGACGAGTGGGGCAGGCGGCTGGATGAAGCGGCGCTGGCGCGGCTGTCGCCATTCGCCGTTCCCGGCGGCAGCGCCGGCACGGTCGATGCCGGCGCCCGGCAGGGCCGCAATTTCGCGCCGGAGCGCGCCGATACCTCCGTCAACGTATTCGAGGCCGTGGTCGCGCATGTGCAGGCCCTGCACGCCCAGCGCAAGAAGGTGGTGATCGCGCTGTGGAGCGAAGGCTCGCGCGACCGCATGGGCAGCATGCTGAAAGACCACAAGCTCGGCCAGCTCACCAGCGTCAATTCCTGGCGCACGGTGCAGGCGACGCCGCGCAATGAGGCCATGCTGGCGGTAGTCGGCATGGAATCCGGTTTCGAGACCGAGCATGTCGCCGTCATCAGCGAGCAGGACATTTTGGGCGACCGCCTGGTGCGGCCGCGCAAGGCCAGCCGCAAGCTGGACAATTTCATCTCCGAGGTCACCAGCCTCAGCACCGGCGATCTCGTGGTGCATGTCGAGCACGGTATCGGCCGCTTCATCGGGTTGCAGACGCTGGAGGTCGGTGGTGCGCCGCATGATTGTCTCGAACTGCACTACGCCGCCGACACCAAACTTTTTCTCCCGGTCGAGAATATCGAACTGCTGTCGCGCTATGGCTCCGACCACGCCAATGTCGAGCTCGACCGGCTCGGCGGCAGCGGCTGGCAGGCGCGCAAGGCGAAACTCAAGAACCGCATCCGCGAGATCGCCGGCGAGCTGATCAAGATTGCCGCCCAGCGACATTTGCACGAAGCACCGAAGATGCCGGTACAGCCGCATCTCTATGACGAATTCTGCGCGCGCTTCCCCTACGAGGAAACCGAAGACCAGCTCGGCGCCATCAATGCAACGCTGAAAGATCTCGAAACCGGCCGGCCGATGGACCGGCTGATCTGCGGCGATGTCGGCTTCGGCAAGACCGAGGTGGCGCTGCGCGCGGCGTTCGCGGTGGCGCTCGAGGGCAAGCAGGTCGCCGTGGTGGTGCCGACCACGCTGCTGGCGCGCCAGCACAGCCGGAATTTCACCGAGCGATTCCGCGGCTTTCCGGTCAATGTCGCGCAGGCCTCGCGGCTGGTGCCGGCCAAGGAACTGACGCAGGTCAAGAAAGGCATCGCGGAGGGCGCGGTCGATATCGTGATCGGCACCCACGCGCTGCTCGGCAAATCGATCAAGTTCAGGGATCTCGGCCTCGTGATCGTTGACGAGGAGCAGCATTTCGGCGTCAGCCACAAGGAGAAGCTGAAGCAGCTGCGGGCCCAGGTTCATGTGCTGACGCTGAGCGCCACGCCGATCCCGCGCACGCTGCAACTGGCGCTGACCGGGGTGCGCGACCTCTCGATCATCGCCTCGCCGCCGGTCGACCGCCTCGCGGTCCGCACCTTCGTGGCGCCGCACGATCCCCTGATGATCCGCGAGGCATTGCTGCGCGAACGCTACCGCGGCGGACAGGCGTTCTACGTGGTGCCGCGGATCGAGGACCTCGCCGGGGTAAAAGACTTTCTAGACAAGAACGTGCCGGAGATGAAGGTCGCGGTCGCGCATGGCCAGATGCCGCCGACCGTGATCGAGGACATCATGTCGGCCTTCTATGACGGCAAATACGACATCCTGCTCTCGACCACGATCATCGAGTCCGGCCTCGATATCCCCACCGCCAACACCCTGATCGTGCACCGCGCCGACATGTTCGGCCTGGCGCAACTCTACCAGTTGCGCGGCCGGGTAGGGCGCTCCAAGCTGCGCGCCTATTCGCTGTTCACGCTGCCGGCGCAGGCGAAGATCACGGCGCAGGCGGAGCGGCGCCTCAAGGTGCTGCAATCGCTGGAGACGCTCGGCGCCGGATTCCAGCTGGCCTCGCACGATCTCGATATTCGCGGTGCCGGCAATCTGCTCGGCGAGGAACAGTCCGGCCATATCAAGGAGGTCGGCTTCGAACTGTACCAGTCGATGCTGGAGGAGGCGATCCTCAACCTCAAGGCCGGCGTGGTTGAGCCTGTGGCGGACCGCTGGTCGCCGCAGATCACCATCGGCATGCCCGTGCTGATCCCGGAAGAGTACGTCAACGACCTCGCGGTGCGGCTGTCGCTATACCGGCGGCTGGCCGATCTCGACACCGACGACGAGATCGACAATTTCGCCGCCGAGTTGCGCGACCGTTTCGGCGTGCTGCCGGACGAGGTGCGCTATCTCTTCAAGATCGCCGCGATCAAGGGCTACTGCCGCAGGGCCAATGTCGAGAAGGTCGATGCGGGACCGAAGGGCGCGGTCATCACCTTCCGCGACAACAAGTTCGCGCAGCCGGATCGCCTGGTCTTCTTCATCCGCCAACACGGCAACGCCGCCAAGGTGCGCCCGGACATGAAGGTAGTGTTCCTGCAGGTTTGGGAAACGCCGGAAGAACGCCTGTACGGCACCACGGAGATCCTGCGGCAACTCGCCAATCTCGCGGAGAACAAGAAAGCGGCTTAGGTCGCGCGCTTGCTCCCCCTACATGGGAGGGTGAAGGCGGATTGCTCACGACGCCGCGCGGCGCGCTTCATCATGGAGTCGCGCCAGCAGCGATTTCGCCGTATCGTTCGGCATCATGGTCGCGACCGTCACCGATGGCTCGGAGCTGGCGTCGCGCTTGCCATGGCTGGTGTGGCGCATCACGCTGGAGAGCCGCCGGGCGATCAGGTATCCGTTGCGCAGGTCGGTATCGGCGAACGCCACGATGACCGAGCCGTCATCCTGGGCGGCGCCGAAATCCATCTGCCTCATCAGCCGGCTGATGATCCGGGCGCCGTCGAGTTGCGCGCGCGGGTGGGCGGGATCGAAGGCAAAGCGCGCCACCGAAAAGCCGCCGCCGCGCGACAGCGTTTGATAGACCGCGGTGGCGAAGTCGCGGTTGAAGGCTGACGGCGTCAACAGACCGGTCCTGACATCGAGCAGGCCCTCGGCGTCGATCGATCGGAGCGTGCGGGTCAGATGGGCCTCGAAGGCATGCTGGCGGATCAGCGGCAGCGCGTTGGCGGCAATACGCGCAGGCTCGCCCGATATGATCTCTAGATTCGGCAGATCATAGGCCGGCGCCAGCGCATCCGACGTCATCACCACCGGCAGGTTGCGAAAGCGGGCGTCCTCGGTCAGCACCGTGAGGAAGGCATCCACCACGCGCGGACTGAAGCCTTCGCCGAGCACGATGCCGTCGATGTCTCGGGTGTTGAGATGCCTGGCGGCGGCTTCGATCGAGAGCGCGCCGACCACCCCGATGCGTTCGCCGAGCGATACCGAAAGCGCGGGATATGCGGCGCCGCGGCCGATCAATAGCACGGTGGCGTCGCGGGTCGGATCGAAGTCGGATGCCGTTGCGCGCGCCGACGGCTCAGCGTCCATGCGGCGCATTACGGTGATATCCAGGGCCCGCACCCGCACGGCAGCGCGCAGCCGCGCCGTCAGGCGATCGAAACTGCCGCCGGTTTGCGAGAACGGAATGGCGTTGTCGGGCAGCGAGGTCGCGGGGTCGACCGTGATCAGCGGCAGATAGGGCCGCTGCGCGGCGATCTGTTTGGCGAGGGTGTCGAGACCGGGTTCGGCCGTGCCGTTCATCGCGACCAGCACCGCCGCCGGCTGCATTTGCGCGACAGCGCGCGATGCATCGGCCCAGCCGGCGTCGATCATCGGGAACATTTTGGCTTCGTCGAGCGTGCTGGCGAATGCCGGGCGCCCGGCGGTCGATACGACGATGAGCGGGCCTTGCTGGGACATCTGCTACTCGGATTACACGTTGGATAGAACGCGCAAACCCTAGTTCCCCGGCCTTAATGTCGCGTCAACGGGACCTGTGGATTTCAGTCAGACCTGATTGGCCCGGTCGCGAAACGCTTCCACCATCAGCGGGTTAAGCCCTAGTTCGGCGAGCGCCTCGCGGGCGCGGCCATTGTCCTGGGCGCGACCGGCCAGCCGGTGACCGCTCAGCCGGTCCGGCAACGCCGTCAGCAGCGCGCCCTGTCCGAGCCGCCGGGCCCACTCCTGCAGATCGTCGGACAGGAACCGGTAACCGCCGACCGCCATGATCCCCGTCGGTGGCGCGGTAATGCTGATCGCGCCGGTCGACCGGTCAATCCGGGCGGCATAATCGGTGTCGACATAATCGCGCGGCGGCTGCGCGATCAGGGAGTCGCTCGGCGGTGGCGGTGGTGCGTAGGGCGCCGTGGAAATCATCGGCCCCCGCAGAGCCAGCGTTCCCCGCGGTGTCAGAAAAATCTCGCCAGATATCGAAGTGCCGGGAGCTTCGCGCGGCGCGCTGTGCGGTCCCGGCCGGACCGACGCCGGGGTGCCATCGGCCGCGATGCGGCGGGCGGCGAACAGGCCGGCTTCGCCGAACAGATAGACATCCGTCAGCGTCACCTGTGGCTGCGTCCAGGACGGCGACGATGCCACCTGTTCCGGCGCGCGCCAGAGGCCGATCATGGTGCGCAGGGTCGGCAGACGCGACGCCATGTCGATCTCGCCCAGCCGCAACGCCAGTTGCGCGGGTGCGACCAGCGTATCGCAGCTGTGCTCGGCGATCTGCTGCTCGAGTACGTCGCCATCGAACGGATGATGCAGCGCCAGGGTTCCGCCCGACAAGAGCCAGATCACCAGCGACGATGTGAGGCCCGCGAACGACGACGGCGTGAACGCCGACATGATGGTCGAGCCCTGCGGCAGGTCGCTTTCGAGCGACAGCGCGAGGCCGCCGGCGATCAGGTTCAGGTGCGTGCGCGGCACCGGTCGAAAGCCGTCGCCGGTGACGTCGAACGAGATGATCGCCGCCTTGCGGCCGTCCTGCACCACCGAGCGCGAGGTGGCGGAGTTGGTCGACAGCGCCAGATCGAGCGAGGCCATGCCTTCCGGCAGGTCGCCGCCGAAGCCGCAGACATGGCGGATCGAAAAGGCTTCGGCCGCGGCGTTCATGGCGAGATCGGAATGCAGCACGCCATCGATCCGGCTCATGCTCACGATCGCCCGCGCCCCGGTACGGTTGAGCGCGACCGTCAATTCCGCCTGCCGCCACAGCAGCGGGAACAACGCCACCACCAGCCCGGCGCGATGCGCGGCCAGCACTGTCAGTACGAACTCGACCGTGTTGGGCAGTTGCACCGCGATCACGGAATTGGACGGCAGGCCGGATTCGATGAAATGTGCCGACAGCGCCGAGATCGCCCGGTCGGCTTCCGCGTAGCTCAGGTTCCTTGCCGGCTGGCCGGTGATGCGCTGCTTGTTGATGGGATCGAGCAGCGCCAGTGCATCGGGCTTGCGGGCCAGGATCCGCTTGAACAATCCGTCGAGCGTCGGCGAGGCGTTGGTCTGGGTCACGGGATCACTTCGGTTGGGCGTCGGGCCGCTGCCACCAGGTTTCCGGCAGGTACCCCGTCAGGGCGGTGGCATCAGGCCGTTCTATCCGATTCCAGCGCGCGATCCATTGCTCTTGAACGTTAAACAACGGAATACCGTAGAAGCCCGACATCAGGGTCCGGTCCAGCGCCCGCACCGCCGGGACGAAATCGGCATGCTCGCGCGCTTCCAGCAAGGCCGCGATCAGGACGTCGATCGCGGGGTCCTTGGCTCCCATATAGTTCCGCGTGCCCTGAATTCCCGCGGCCTCGCTGCCCCAGTAGAACGACTGCTCGTTGCCGGGCGACAGCGATTGATCCCAGCGGTTCTGCAGCATCTCGAAGTCGAAGGCGAGACGGCGCTGGTCGAACTGTACGGCGTCGACCGCGCGCACCGAGGCGTCGATGCCGGCCCGCTTCAGGTCGCGCTGATAGGCCAGCGCAATCCGCTCCTGATCGCGCGTCGTTACCAGGATTTCGAAGCTGAGGGGGCTTTTGGTCGAACGCTGCCGCAGCACCGCGCCGTCGAGCTCGTAGCCGGCCTCCGACAGCAGCTTCAGCGCGCCGCGCAGCGTGGCGCGATCGCGGCCTGAACCGTCGGTGACGGGAAGGCGGTAGCTACCGTCGAGAATGTCGGGCGGCATATGCAGCGCGAACGGTTTCAGCAATTCCCGCTCGCGATCGTCAGCCGCGCGGCCATAGGCCGACAGCACCGAGCCCGCGAAGAAGCTCGCGGTACGCCCATAGAGCCCGAAGAAGTAATTGCGGTTGATCCATTCGAAATCGAACAGCAGCGTCAAAGCCTGGCGCACGCGGATATCCGAGAAAACCGGACGCCGTGTATTGAACACCAGGAATTCGGCGGGCTGCGGCATCCCGGTCTTGATGGCGTCGCGGATCACCTCGCCGCTGCGGGCTGCTGAGAAATCATATCCGTCGTGCCAGCGCAGCGGTTCGTTCTCGACGCGAAAATCGTAGAGGCCGCGCTTGAACGCTTCGAACGCGCCGTTGGCCTCACGGTAGAAATCCAGCCTGAGCTCGTCGAAATTCCACAGTCCGCGATTGACCGGTAGGTTGCGGCCCCAATAGTCGGGATTGCGGATCAGCGTGACGCTGGCGCCGGGCTTCACCGCGGTGATGCGGTAGGGGCCGGAACCGACCGGCGCCGTCATCGAGGTTTCCTCGAACGTTGCGACGTCGACCGCGTGCTTTGGCAATACCGGCATCAGGCCGAGGATCAGCGGCAGCTCGCGGTCGTTGGCGCCGGCGAGGTCGAACCGCACCGTGAGCGTATCGGTTGCTTCGGCCCTGGCGACCTTGGCGTAATACTGCCGATGGTTGGGACGGCCCTTGTCGCGAAGCAGGCCCCAGGAAAACAGCACATCCTCGGCGAGCACAGGCTTGCCGTCGGAGAAGCGCGCTTTGGGATCGAGATGGAAGGTGACGTAGCTCCTGCTGTCGTCGGTCTCGACGCGCTGGGCCAGCAAGCCATAAAGCGTGAAGGCCTCGTCATGGCCGCGCGCCATCAGGCTTTCGACCACAAAGCCCCGGACCTGCTGCACCGCGAGGCCCTTGACGATCAGCGGGTTGAGGCTGTCGAAGGTGCCGAGAATGCCCTGCACCAGCCGGCCGCCTTTCGGCGCGGCGGGATTGGCATAGGGCATATGGGTGAAATCGGCCGGCAGGGCCGGGGCGCCGTGCATGGCGATGGCATGGCGCGGTTCGGCCGCCCGGCAGGTGTCGGCCGCGAGCGCAACACCGCCGGCGAGAGCGAGTAACGCGCAGGCCACGGCTCGAATGCGTGGAGGCCCGGAAACGGGCAATGCGGCGCGTGGATTTGATTCGATCTTGTGCACAGCGGCTCTTACCATAGCCGCCACAGCCGGTCCCGGCAGACGGCAAAGATGCCTGTCGGCATTGATCTTTTCGCCCGCCGCTGTATTGAAGGCGGGCAATTGACCAAGACGACAGGGCCTGTCACGTATCCGCCTCATTTGGCAAAGAGACAGCCGCCCAACGGCTAGGTGTCGGTGCCTGCAGCGGTTTCTGCCGCTTCCGTTCAGAAAGGGTTTTCCGCAATGAATTTCCGTATCTTGGCCGCGCCGGTGTCGCCGCGTGGGCGGGTTACCGCCCTGCTGGTAGCGACCGCACTGTCCGTCTCGTTGCTGGCTTCCGGCGCGCAGGCCCAGCAGCCCCAACCGGCGCCCGGCGCCCCTGCCGCCGCACCCAAGGCCGCTCCGGCACCGAAGGCCCCGCCGAAGGCTGCCCCGAAGGCGCCGGCCCCGGCGGCTCAGCAACCCGCCGCGCCGCCGGCCGGAGCTCCCGCCGCGGGCGCCCAGCCCCCCGACCAGCAGGTTCAGCTGATTTATGCGCCCTGGACCAAATTCTGCCTGAAGGGCCAGGACGCCGGCGCCAAGCAGGTGTGCTTCACCGGCAAGGACGGCCGCATCGAATCCGGCCAGCCCGTCATCGCGGCCGTCATCATCGAGCCCGAAGGCGAGCCGAAGAAGATCCTGCGTGTCACGCTGCCGCTCGGCATGCAGCTGGTTCACGGAACCCGCGTGATCGTCGACGCCAATGCGCCGGCGCAGAGCCCCTATGTGATCTGCTTCGCCAATGGCTGCATGTCGGACTACGACGTCACGCCGGAATTGCTCGCCAGCTTGAAGAAGGGGCAGAACCTGGTAGTGCAGGCGATCAACTCCAACGGTGCGCCGCTGACGCTGCCGCTGCCGCTGGCCGAATTCGCCAAGGCCTATGACGGCCCGCCGACCGACCCGAAGGTGTTCGAGGAAACCCAGAAGAAGCTGCAGGAAGAGCTGCAAAAGCGTGCTGAAGAAGCCCGCAAGAAGCTCGAGGCCAACCCGCCCGCCGGCGCCGCGGCCAATCCGGCTGCGAAGTAAGGCGCAGGGCGATCCTGTCGACAAACAAAAGGCGCCCGGGTCGGGCGCCTCAGATTGATTACAAACCCCTCGTTTTTCGGAAGCGCCGAAAAATGAGGGGTTTTGATTCTGCTTTGTTCGCGACTTGAATCCGAGACGTTCCGTGAATTTGCCCTCTCCCGGCAGCACCGGGAGGTTTGTCAGCAGTCTGAGGCGCCCGGGTCGGGCGCCTTTTTCGTTGGGTGCGTCAGAGCTCGTCGGATCGCTAATTCAGCGACGGATTGCGCGGGCGGTAGCCGCCGGATTTGTCCTTGACGAAAATCTCGGCGACCTGCGAGTGCCGGATCGGCTCACCGGATTCGTCGGGCAGCAGGTTCTGCTCGGAAACATAGGCGACGTATTCGGACTCCGAGTTTTCCGCCAGCAGGTGATAGAACGGCTGATCCTTGTGCGGCCGGACCTCTTCGGGGATCGACAGCCACCATTCCTCGGTATTGTTGAAGACCGGATCGATATCGAACACCACGCCCCGGAACGAAAAGATCCGGTGACGGACGATCTGTCCGATCTGAAATTTGGCGGTCCGCGCTTTGATCATGCCTCGTCGAATAGACCATGATTGTGGCCGATGCTAGAGGCAAACAGTCGAATTAACCTTTGCCGTGCCGGTCCGTCCAGGCTGTCGAGCGGGGCAAGAATGATGAAAAAGACCCATCCCGATGATCGACATTCTCAACCTCGCGCTACCCTATTTCGGCTTGATTTTCATTGGGTTCGCCTGCGGCAAGGCCAAGGCCCTGCCGGAGGACGGGCTGGCGTGGATGAATTTCTTCCTGCTCTATGTCTCGTTGCCGGCGCTGCTGTTTGGAATTATGGCAAAGACGCCGTTCGCGGAGCTGAATAATCCACCATTCCTGATTGCGACCACCTTCGGCACCGCCAGCGCCTTCTTCCTCGCGATGTTCTCAAGCCAGCTGACCGGCAGGCTTTCGGTCCGGGAATCCACTCTGGCGGGCCTTGCCGGAGGCTATGGCAACATCGGTTATATGGGCCCCGGGCTGGCGCTGGCCGTTCTCGGCTCGAAGGCCGCGGCGCCGACCGCGTTGATCTTCTGCTGCGACGCCATCTTTCTCTTTACGGTTGTGCCCCTGTTAATCGCGCTTACCGATCGCGACCGTCAGTCATTGCTGCGCACGCTCGGCATGGTGGCGCGCCAGATCGTCCTGAACCCCTTGATCATGTCGGCCTGCGCCGGCGCGCTCGCCGCCGCCTTCCAGATCCGCCCGCCGGCGGCGATCGACAACACGCTGCTGTTCCTGCAGAACTCCGCCGCGCCGGTGGCGCTGTTCGTGCTGGGGGTGACGGTTGCATTGCGTCCGTTGGCCGGGGTGCCCTGGGAAGTGCCCGGCGCCATCGCGATCAAGCTCCTGATCCATCCGCTGATCGTGTTTGGATTGATGCTGGAATTCGGACCGTTCCCGCAACCCTGGGCGGCGACCGCGGTGCTGATGGCGGCACTTCCGCCGGCGCTCAGCGTGTTCGTGATAGCCCGGCAGCACGACAGCTGGGTCGAGCCCGCGTCGGTCGCCGTCCTGATCGGAACATTCGCTTCCGTCATCACGCTGACCAGCGTGATGTGGCTCATTCAGAGCGGCTGGCTGGTGTTCCCGTGACCCCGCGGCGGACCCGCCACGACGGGGCAAGCCCTTCGCGCATGGCCAGACGCCGAACCGCGCCGACCGAGCCGATCAGATGCATGCCTGCGGCGCGGAGCGACTGCACCGGCAGCAAATCGCTGAGCAGCGAGCGGTTCGCCATGTCGATCGCGAAGGTGCGGCTGGCGACGTCGCTGCGCCGCGCAGAATCGTAACGCTTGATCACCTGCGGGGCCCCCGGATCCTCGCCTGCCAGCATCGCGTCGCGCACGATATCGGCGATATCGGCGGCGTCGCGCAATCCCATGTTCAGGCCCTGCGCGCCGATTGGCGGCAGCACATGAGCGGCTTCGCCGACCAGCACGATACGCGTCTTGGCGAACTGCCGGGGCTGTTCGATGCCGAGCGGAAACAGATGCCGCCCCGGCTCGACGCTGACGCGTCCGAGAATGGAATGCGACTGCCGTTCCGCGGCCTCCGACAGTTCGTCATCGCTCAGCGCGATCAGCCGCTCGGCTTCCCTGGGTGCTGCGACCCACACCACGCTGCTGCGGTCGCCGGGCAGGGGAACGAATACGCACGGACCTTGCGGGGTATGAAACTCGGTGGAGATATTTCGATGCGGCCGCGAATGGCCGATGTTGAAGGTCAATGCCGCCTGGTTGAGGCTGCGGCGGTTGACCTCGATGCCGGCTGCCTGCCGGCACAAGGATTGCCGGCCGTCCGCGCCGACCACGAGTCGCGCGGCCAGCGATTGGCCGCCGCGCGTGTGGATGGCAACCTCGGCGTCATCAGGGCTGATCGTCGCGGCCTCATCGTCGAACCGTGTCAGTCCGGAAAGTCCGGCGGCGCGTTGTTCCAGCGCTTCGATCAGCGCGCGGTTCTCGATGTTGTAGCCGAACACGTCGAGGCCGATTTCCTCGCAGGTGAACCGGACCTCGGGCGCCCGGATCAGGCGGCCGGTATCGTCGACCAGCCGCATGACACGCAGTGCTGCCGCCTGGTCCCTGCAGTTCGGCCAGACCTCCAGCCGCTCGAGCAGACCGACGGAATCGCCCAGCAGCGCCGTGGTGCGATTGTCGGCATAGGGCACGCGGCGGGCGACCAGCGCCGTGCGTGCGCCGCTTTCCGCCAGGGCGACGGCAGCGCCAAGTCCCGCGGGACCGCCGCCGATCACGACGACGTCATAGATACCGGATCCATCAATCATACCGGGACAATTGATGTTCCCGGCGGCATTTTCAAGACTGCATCATCAGGTCAAATGTTCCTTTCGATTTGCGCGGCGGAACGCCGCAAACACCGGTGTGCAAATCGCGGCGATTCCTGATAGCAGATCGGTCCGATGGACGAGTCGAACCAGCCAGTTTCCACGCCACGCGCATCGCCGGGAACGCTGGCGGCTGCATTTTCCGTGCACATCTTCACGGCGATGGGGGCGGGCATCGGCCTGCTCGCGATGCTGGAGGCGGTGCGCGAGCACTGGGCCGCGATGTTCGCATGGCTCGGGCTGGCGCTGGTGGTCGACGCGCTCGATGGTCCGATCGCGCGGCGGTTCGATGTCGTGCGTCTGCAACCGAACTGGTCGGGCGAGGTGCTCGATCTCGTGGTCGATTTCGTCACCTATGTCTTCGTGCCGGCCTATGCGATCACCGCCAGCGGCCTGCTGCTGCCGGTGATGGCGCCGCTGCTGGGCGCGGGCATTGTTGTCTCCGGCGCGCTGTATTTCGCCGATCGCCGCATGAAAACCGACGACAATCATTTCCGGGGGTTTCCGGCGCTGTGGAACGCCGCGGCATTCTATCTGTTCCTGCTGCATCCGCGGCCATGGTTGGCCAGCCTGATGGTCGCGCTGCTGATCGTGCTGACATTCGTCCCATTCAATGTGATGCATCCGGTCCGCGTCGTGCGGCTGCGCGGCCTGACATTTTCTCTGATGGGTATCTGGGCGGTGTTGGCGATCTTGGCGCTGGCCCGTGATTTCGACGTGGGCGCTCCGGTAACCATCGGACTTTGTGCGATCGCCCTCTATGTCGTGGCGAGCGATGCGGCGATCCGGATAGTGAGGTTTTTCAGGGCATGATCGAATTATTCGCCAGCCCGCAAGCATAGCGGCCGCCGCGGCGAGTTGACATCGCTGCCCCGATGGCTTTCGCTCGGCTTCAAGGCGATGCCTTAAGGAGAACTCGATATGATCAAGGCCGTGCGCGTGCACAAGGTGGGGGGCCCGGAAGCCCTGGTTTACGAAGCCGTCGACGTACCCGCGCCCGGACCCGGCGAGGTTCGCATCCGCCAGCATGCCATCGGCCTGAACTTCATCGACGTCTACTACCGCACCGGCCTCTACAAGGCGCCGGGGCTGCCCTTCATCGCCGGCAATGAAGCCGCCGGCGAAGTTGTGGCAGTGGGGCCAGGCGTGACCAATTTTCATCCCGGCGACCGCGTCGCCTATTATTTCAATCTTGGCGGTTACAGCACTGAGCGCAACATTCCCTGGGACAAGCTGGTGAAGCTGCCTGACCACATCACCTACGAGCAGGGCGCCGTGCTGATGCTCAAGGGGCTGACGGTCTGGTACCTGCTGCACAAGACATTCAAGGTTGAGCCGCACCATCGGGTGCTGATTCATGCCGCGGCTGGCGGCATCGGCCTGCTGGCGTGCCAGTGGGCGAGGGCGATGGGCGCGCATGTCATCGGTACCGTCGGCACCAAGGCGAAAGCGGATCTGGCGCTCGCCAATGGCTGCGATCACGTCATCCTCTACAACGAGGAGGATTTCGTCGCCCGGGTGAAGCAGATCAGCCGCAACGAACTCTGCGATGTGGTCTATGACGGCGTCGGCAAGACCACCTTTCCGGGCTCGCTGGCCTGCCTGAAGCCGCGCGGACTGTTCGTGAGTTTCGGCAACGCCTCGGGTCCGGTGCCGCCGTTCTCGATTGCCGAACTCAACAATCACGGCTCGCTGTTTGCGACCCGGCCGAAACTCAACGACTACGTCGCCAAGCGCTCGGACCTGCTTGAGGGCGCCGACACCCTGTTCTCAGCCGTCATCAACGGCAAGCTGCACGTACCGATCAACCATGCCTATGCGCTGAAGGACGCAGCCAGGGCGCATACGGAGTTAGAGGCGCGGGCCACTACCGGGGCGTCGATTTTGAAGCCGTAGCATGAAATCGTCATTCCGTGGCGAAGCGGAGCATCGAACCAGGAATCTCGAGATTCCGGGTCTGGTGCTAGCGCACCATCCCGGAATGACACCAACTTCGAATTACGCCACCCGCCGTGCCGCACCCACCCGCGTCAGGATCGCGTCGAGGCCGTCGATCATCTCCGCAATCTCCTCCCGCGACACGTTGAGCGCCGGCATGAAGCGCAGCGCGTCCGGCTGCGGGGAGTTCAAGAGCAGGCCGTCCGCCAGCGCTTGCGCGACGATGGAGGCGCCGATCGGGTGCTTGAGATCGAGCGCCAGCAACAGTCCACGGCCGCGGACTTCGCCGAGGCCGTGCCGCGCCGAAAGCCGTTGCAGCTCACTCTCCAGGAACAGCCCGGCCTCGACGGCCGATTTCAGGAACGCAGGCTGGCTGACCGCTGCCAGTACGGCAAGGCCCACCGCGCACATCAGCGGATTGCCGTTGAAAGTGCCGCCCTGGTCGCCATGCGCGAAGCAGGAGGCCTTGTTGGTCGCCAGCAGGGCCGCCAGCGGCACGCCGCCGCCGATGCCCTTGCCGAGCGTCATGATGTCGGGCTCGATTCCGGCATGCTCGTAGTGAAACAGCTTTCCGGTGCGGCCCATGCCGGTCTGGATCTCGTCCAGGATCAGCAGCAGGCCATGCTCTTTGGTCAGCGCGCGCAACGCCTGCAGAAATTCATCGCTCGCCGGCCAGACACCGGACTCGCCCTGGATCGGCTCCAGCATGACGCCGATGGTCTTGTCGGAGATCAGCCGCTTGACGGAGTCGAGGTCGTTCAGCCTGGCCTTGGGGAAGCCGGACACCTTGGGCTCGAACAAGGGTTCAAACGCCTTCTTGCCGGATGCCGACATCGTCGCCAGCGTGCGGCCGTGAAAACCACCTTCGAAGGTGATGATCTCGTAAGCGCCGTTTCTGTGCAAGGCGCCGTTTTTGCGCGCGAGCTTGATCGCGCCTTCGTTGGCCTCCGCGCCCGAATTGCTGAAGAACACCTGATCGAAACAGCTGTGATCGGTGAGCGCCTTCGCCAGTTCGAGGCTGGGGCCGTTGTAGAACGCCGGGCTCGGCGTCAGCAGCAGCTTGGCCTGGGCGGCCAGCGCATCGGCAATAACCGGCGGCGAATGGCCGAGGCAGTTGACCGCCCAGCCCTGGACGAAATCGAGATAGCGCTTGCCGCTATCGTCCCACAGCAAAGAGCCTTCGCCGCGGACGAAAATCGTCGGCGGCCGGGACGTGATTTCCATCAATGCGCCAAACGAATGCGTGGCAATGCTCATGTCGAACTCCTCAGCTGACTTGGGATGCAAAGCGGGCTGAAAAGCAGGAAGGCCGCACTTTGCGGGTGCGGCCTTCTCGAAAACGTTGCTGATCCAGTGTTTCAGCGTTGTCGTCGGACACGGCGCGACCCATCATCGTCGACAGAGCGACGACGGAAAGTGGCGCGGGTGTTGGTCCGGTTCAGGATCATGGGGCAGGGCCATACAGCCGAAGGGCTGATGATGTCAAGCGGTGTCAGAACCCCGCGACGCTGCCGTGCAAATCGTACTGGTCCGCGCGCTCGATCTTCGCGGTGACGATTTCGCCGACTTTCAGGGGACGCCGGCTCGACAAATAAACCGCGCCGTCGATTTGTGGCGCGTCCGCTTTCGAGCGCCCCTTCGAAACGGTCGGGCCGACTTCGTCGATGATGACCTGCTGCCGCGTGCCGACCTTGCGCTTCAGGCGGCGGGCGGAAATCTTCTGTTGCCGCGCCATCAGCGCATTCCAGCGCTCCTGCTTGATTTCCGGCGGAACGTGATTGCCGAGCGCGTTCGACGTAGCCCCCGCCACCGGCTCGTATTTGAAGCAGCCGGCGCGGTCAATCTCGGCCTCTTCGAGCCAGTCGAGCAAACAGGCAAAGTCGGAATCGGTCTCGCCGGGGAAACCGACGATGAAGGTGGAGCGCAGCGTCAGCTCGGGGCACTCTTCGCGCCACTTCTTGATCCGCGCCAGCGTCTTGTCCTGCGCGGCGGGGCGCTTCATGGCTTTCAGGACTTCGGGGCTCGCGTGCTGAAAGGGGATGTCGAGGTAGGGCAGCACCTTGCCTTCAGTCATCAGGCCGATGACTTCGTCGACATGCGGGTAGGGGTAGACATATTGCAGCCGGACCCAGGCACCGAGATCACCGAGCTCCTTGGCCAGGTCGAAAAATCTGGCGCGGACCTGGCGATCCTTCCAGGGGCTGTCGGCATATTTGATGTCGACGCCGTAGGCCGAAGTGTCCTGCGAGATCACCAGCAATTCCCTGACGCCGGCGGTGACCAGTTTTTCTGCCTCGCGCAACACCTCGCCGGCCGGCCGTGACACCAGATCGCCGCGCAATTTCGGGATGATGCAAAAGCTGCAGCGGTTGTTGCAGCCT
This sequence comes from Bradyrhizobium sp., assembly GCF_030693485.1. GTDB lineage: Bacteria > Pseudomonadota > Alphaproteobacteria > Rhizobiales > Xanthobacteraceae > Bradyrhizobium. The sequence goes on from NZ_JAUYAN010000308.1 coordinate 28,201, forward strand.
TCGGAAATCTTCAGATAGGCGTAGTGCCGCGGCGTCAGCTTGATGCCCTGCGGCGGCACCAGATCAAGGTGCGGATTGTGCACCGGCGGCAACGCGCGATGCACGGCATCGAGGACGCTTTCATACTGCTGCGGCCCTGTTATCGACAGCACGCCGGGGTAGGCGGCCTCGATCTGCTCGGGTTCGGCGCCCATGCAGCCGGTGACGATCACCTTGCCGTTCTCGGCCATCGCCTCGCCAATGGCGCCGAGCGATTCCTGCTTGGCGCTGTCGAGAAAGCCGCAGGTGTTGACAATGACGAGGTCCGCGCCGTCATGCTTGCGCGCCAGCTCATAGCCTTCGGCGCGCAGCCGGGTGATGATCCGCTCGGAATCCACCAGCGCCTTGGGGCATCCCAGGGAAACAAAGCTGACTTTGGGCGCGGCGGCCTGGTTCATGTCGAATATGCCTGATTGATGGGCAGGAGCTAGTCCCAATCGTCCGCAATTACAAGGCTTTAAGCCGGCTCCGGGCGTGCTAAGAGGTGTTTTGACGGAATGCGAGTGATCGATGGGCTCCGAGACGTCTCCCAAGATCGTCATTGTTGACGAAAGCCCGATCCGCGCAGCGATCCTCGAAGAGGGGCTGCGGGAGGCGGGCTTTACCGGCGTCACGCATATCCGCGAAATGCACAATTTGCTGGCCCGGATCTATGCGCTCGACCCCGACGTCATCCTGATCGACCTTGAAAACCCCAGCCGCGACGTGCTGGAGCAGATGTTCCAGGTCAGCCGCGCGGTACGCCGGCCGATCGCGATGTTCGTCGACCAGAGCGACTCCGCCTCGATCCAGGCCTCGGTCGATGCCGGCGTTTCCGCCTATATCGTCGACGGCCTGAAGAAGGAGCGGATCAAGCCGATCCTCGACCTCTGCATCTCGCGCTTCAACGCCTTCTCCAATCTGCAGGACCAACTCGATCGCGCCAGGTCCGCGCTCGAGGACCGCAAGGTGATCGACCGCGCCAAGGGCATCCTGATGAAACTGAAGGGCCTCACCGAAGACGAGGCCTATGTGCTACTGCGCTCCACCGCGATGCGCGAGAAAAAGAAAATCGGCGAGATCGCGCAGTCGATCCTGACCGCTTCGGAGTTGCTGAAATGACCGAGGCGCTACGCATAGGCTTCATTCCGCTGGTCGACGCCGCGGCCCTGATCGTCGCCGTCGACAAGGGGTTTTGCGCGGCCGAAGGGCTCGATGTCACGCTGGTCCGGGAAGTGTCGTGGTCGAACGTCCGCGACAAGCTCAACATCGGCCTTTTCGACGCAGCCCATCTGCTGGCGCCGGTCGCAATCGCCTCCAGCCTCGGGCTCGGACACGTCAAGGTCCCGATCGTGGCCCCGTTCAATCTCGGGCTCAACGGCAATGCCATCACGGTATCGCCAGCGCTGCATGCGGATATCATGGCGGAGCTATCGGGCGATCGGTTCGACCCGATGGCGACGGCCCTGGCGCTGGCCCGCGTGGTCGCGGCGCGGCGCAAGAGCGGCGCCGAACCGCTGACCTTCGGCATGACGTTTCCGTTCTCGACCCACAATTACCAGCTGCGGTTCTGGATGGCCGCCGGCGGCGTCGATCCCAACGAGGACGTTCGTCTCGTGGTGTTGCCGCCGCCCTATATGGTGGAAAGTCTCGCCAACGGTCATGTCGACGCCTTCTGCGTCGGCGCGCCCTGGAACTCGGTGGCGGTCGATCTCGGCGTCGGCCACATCCTGCATTTCGTGGCCGATATTCTGGTCCGCGCGGTCGAGAAGGTGCTGGCGGTCCGGCAGGACTGGTCGGAGAAAAATCGGGCCGTGCTGGCTGCCCTGATCCGGGCGCATGAACGCGCCGCCGAATTCATCGAGCTGCCGCAGAACCGCGCCGAGGCGGCGCGCATCCTCAGCGCACCCGAGCGTATCGGCGTCGACCCGGAGGTGATCCAGCGAACGCTCGACGGCCGCCTCAAGATATCTCCTGACGGAACCATGCGCGAGAGCAGCCGCTATCTGCTGGTGGGGCGGCAGGGCGCGGCGCGGCCGGATCCGGTACAGGCCGCCTGGCTCTACGCCCAGATGGTGCGGTGGGGGCAGACGGCGGTTAGCCCAGAGGCGCTGATGGTCGCCATGGCGGTGTTCCGGCCGGACCTGTACGACGCTGCATTGGGGCGCGAGGCCAAGCCGTCGGAGGCCACCAACGGGATTGGCGCCTTCGCCGGCCCCACCTTCGATGCCCATGACATTGCCGGCCATCTGGCCGCCTTCAAGATCGGTCGCCAGAAACCCTGAGGCTGCCCGTGGAACGATGTTGGGCAACCGGTCCAACCGTCTAATTATTAGGCTGTCTGCTTGAAATCAGCGGCGGCGCCGGCGGTCAGGCTCCAGCCTAAAATACAACCAATTGAATACGCTACATAATTTATATGAATCGGGGTGGCACGCAACTTGAATGTTGCAGTGCGGCCAGCCGTCGCAGATGCCCGTTGGCCTACGTCCAAGATGGATTTCCGCAGCAACGAAGCTGGTCGGGCCGGTTCGCATGAGTTGAACGCGGTCGCAATCCTTTTCCGTTGAAGCCACCCGTCGTGGCCGCAGGAGCTTCGTCGCGCACCATGAAACTGGAAACGCTCTCAGTCGATTTTACGGACGAGCAGAAACGCTACCTCGAAGGATTCACGACGGGCCTGCAGATCAGCCGGGTCGGCCTCGGCGGCGCAGCCGCGGGTAAGGCTAATGCGGAGCCGAGCGGCCCGGAAGCGTCGCACATCAAGGCGCAGGACCGCACGCTTGCCTCGGGCAAGAAGCTCGTCGACCAGGAAAAGTGGAAGCGCGAGCAGCATCCGTTCGACGCCTATCCGCGGCTGAAGGAACAGGCGCTCGCCGATGCGCGTCCGTCGCCGGCGGACAATTTCCGCTGGCGCTATTACGGTTTGTTTTATGTCGGGCCGACGCAGGACTCCTATATGAGCCGGCTGCGGATTCCGAACGGCATCATGAAGCACTGGCAGTTTTCCGGGCTGGCCGATCTGATCGAACCGCTGTGTGGCCCGTTCAGCAATGTCACCACTCGCGCCAACCTGCAGGTGCGCGAGATCCCGCCGACGCACGCAGTCATGCTGATCGAGGGCATTCAGGACCTCGGACTGTGCTCGCGTGGCTCCGGCGCCGACAACATTCGCAACGTCACGGGCACGCCGACCGCCGGTATCGACCCGCAGGAATTGCTCGATACCCGCGAATACGCCCGCGATTGGCACTACCACATCCTCAACGACCGCTCGCTGACCGGCCTGCCGCGCAAATTCAATGTCGCCTTCGACGGCGCCGGCAAGATCGCGGTGCTGGAAGACACCAACGACATCGCCTTTGCCGCGGTCGAGGTCAAAGACGGTTTCGACGTCGAGCCTGGCGTCTGGTTTAAGCTCGGCATCGGCGGCATCACCGGCCACAAGGATTTCGCCGCCGATACCGGCATCATCGTCAAGCCGGCCGATGCGACCAGGGTGTCGGACGCCATCGTTCGCGTCTTCATCGATCTCGGCGATCGCACCAACCGGCTGAAGGCGCGATTGAAATACGTCGTCGACGGCATGGGCATGGAAAGATTCCTCGTATTGGTCGAGGAAAAGCTCGGCCATCCCTTCACCCGGGCGCCGCAGGAAGCCCTCGCGCCCCGTCCGGCGTTCGACCGCACCGCCCATATCGGCGTGCACCGGCAGAAGCAGGACGGCCTGAACTGGATCGGCGTCGCACTGCCCCTGGGCAAGGTGACCTGCGATCAAATGCGCGGCCTCGCCAAAATCGCGCAAGACCTCGGCGATGGCGATATCCGCCTCACGGTCTGGCAGAATCTGCTGATATCAGGCGTGTCCGACGACAAGGTGGCGCTGGCCACGGCCGCGATCGAGGCGATCGGCCTGGCGATCAAAACCTCGGAAATCCGCGCCGGGCTGATTGCCTGCACCGGCCGCGCCGGCTGCAAGTTCGGCAATGCCGACACCAAGCGCACCGCCGCCCGGATCGCGGACTGGTGCGATCCGCGGGTGCCGGTCGAGACCCCGATCAACATCCATCTCACCGGCTGTCACCATTCCTGCGCGCAGCATTACATCAGCGACATCGGCATGGTCGGCGCGCGCATCGCGGTTGGCGACAGCGACGACACCGTCGATGGCTTCCATGTCTTCACCGGGGGCGGCTTCGGTCCGCAAGCCGAGATGGGGCAGGAGGTGTTTCATGACGTCACCGCGGAAGACGCACCTGTCTATGTCGAGCGGTTGCTGAAAGCCTACATCGCCCATCGCACCTCGCCGGACGAGACGTTCCTGAGCTTCGCGCGCCGCCATGACGGCGAGACGCTGCGCAAATTGGCCGATGCCGAGGTTTCGACATGAACCAGATGACACCGCCCCCCAAGATCGAGATCATTCCCTCCAGCGCGCCGTATTCCGACGCGCAGCGCTCCTGGCTGAACGGCTTCTTTGCCGGGCTGTTGACGGATGGCGGTCCGACGCCGCTGTCGTCGGAGCAGGGCGCGTCCATGCTGCAAGGCCCGGCCGGCGATGGCGATGATGGCGAGGCGCCCTGGCACGACCAGACCATGCCGATATCGGATCGCATGAAGCTGGCCGAAGGCCGGCCGCTGCGCCGGCGCATGATGGCGGCGATGGCGCAGCAGGATTGCGGCCAATGCGGCTACAATTGCCACGACTATTCGGACGCGATCGCGAGCAAGGCCGAGCCGCGCCTCAATCTGTGCGTCCCCGGCGGCAAGGAAACCGCCCGAATGCTGAAAGCGCTGAACGAGGAACTGGAAAAGGCGCCGGCGGCGTCCGGCCCGGCTGCAGTAGCGTCTGCCGCAGCGGAACCCGTAGTCACGGCGGAGCCGGGGCGGTCCCGCGACAATCCCGTCGCGGCCACCTTCCTGTCGCGCCGGCTGCTCAACAAGGCCGGATCGGAAAAGGAAACCTGGCATATCGATTTCGACCTCTCGGGCGCCGGCCTCGACTATGTCGTCGGCGACAGCTTCGGCATCTTCGCCCGCAACGATCTCGGCCATGTCGACCAGATCATCGCCTTGCTGGGCGCCTCACACACCACCAAGGTGCGCGGCAAGACCCTGCGCGAAGTGCTGACCGATGAAGTCTCGCTGGCGCCGGCGCCGGACAGCCTGTTCGAACTGATTTCCTTCATCACCGGCGGCGCGCAGCGCGAGAAGGCGCGGGCGCTGGCCCAGGGCGAGGATCCCGATGGCGATGCCACCACGCTCGACGTGATGGCGGCGCTGCAGAAATTTTCAGGCGTGCGTCCGCATCCCGAGGCTTTCGTCGAGGCGCTGGAGCCGCTTCAGCCGCGGCTCTATTCGATTTCCTCGTCGCACAATGCGACGCCCGGCAAACTGTCGCTGACGGTCGATTGCGTGCGCTACGTGATCGGCAAGCGCAAGCGCATCGGGCTCGCCTCCACCTTCCTCGCCGAGCGCATTAATCCCGGCGACGAACTCAAGGTCTATGTGCAGAAGGCCCACGGCTTCGCGCTGCCGCAGGATCCAAAGGTGCCGATTATCATGATCGGGCCCGGCACTGGCATCGCACCGTTCCGCGCCTTCCTGCTCGACCGCAAGGCGACCGGTGCGCAGGGGAAGAACTGGCTGTTCTTCGGCCATCAACGCAGCGCATCCGATTTCTTCTATTCCGACGACTTGAATGCGATGAAAACCGCCGGCCTGCTGACGCGGCTGTCGCTGGTGTGGTCGCGCGACGGCGACAAGAAATTCTATGTGCAGGACCGGATGCGCGAACTCGGCCGCGAAGTCTGGACCTGGCTGGCCGATGGCGCGAACATCTACATCTGCGGCGACGCCAAGCGGATGGCGAAGGATGTCGAGCGCGCGCTGGTCGATATCGTCGCGCAGTTCGGCGCGCGGTCGACCGACGAGGCGGTGCTGTTTGTCGCCGATCTCAAGAAGAAGGGCCGGTTCCAGCAGGACGTGTATTGAAGCTGCGCCGCCGTCATCCTGAGGTGTGAGCCGTCTTCGGCTCGCCTCGAAGGATGGACACGAAGACGGTGCGCACGGCCATTCTTCAAGGCGCGCAAGTGCGCGCACCTCAGGATGACGGTCAGTTTGCTGAAAATCTTGGCGAATTATATTCTCGCCGGAATTCCCCTCGGAGAATTTTAGGCTGTAAAGCAACGCCATTTGGGCGCCGGCATCGCTATTTTCACGATCATCTTGCAAGCAGCGGCGAACAGCCCTTCATTACCGGGCCATGCTGCGTTGGAGATCGACCATGCGCGAACTATCGGCAGAAACCTGCCTGCACCTTCACGCGCGTCAGCTTTCGCGACAGAGCGGAACCGGGTTTCATACCGCCGCGCTCTACGGCTCGCTGGCGCTGATCGCGGCCGTGGTGTTCGGCACGCTGTCGGTTCATCCGTTCTGATTTTGTAGAGTGGACAAAGGCGCGTATGCGCCGTGCCCCCCCTTTTTTCGTTGACGCTACTGGCGCTGTGGTGGGCACGCGACGCTCTGCACACCCTACGAATTCACCTTGAACGGCTTGACTTCGATCTTTGCCGCCTTCAACGCCTGCCGGATGCTTTGCGCGATCTCGACCGCGCCGGGCGTATCGCCGTGAATACACACGGTGTCGGTGCGCATCTTGATCACCTTGCCGGTGACCGAAACCACCGCGCCGTCCTGCACCATCCGCACCACGCGGTCGGCGATTTCCTTCGGGTCGTGCAATACCGCGCCGGGCTTGCGCCGTGACACCAGCGAGCCGTCGTCCTCATAGGCGCGGTCGGCGAACACCTCGTGCACCATCGGCAAATTGGCGGCTTCGCCGGCCTGCACCAGCTTTGAATTGGCGAGCACCACGAAAACCAGGTTCGGATCGACCGCCCGGATGGCGGAGGCGATCGCCTTGGCCGTCATGTCGTCCTCGCAGGCGACATTGGACAGCGCGCCATGCGCCTTGACATGCGTCACCTTGTGGCCGGCCGCGGTCGCGATCGCCTGCAACGCGCCGATCTGGTAGGCGACCAGATTTTCGATCTCCGATGCCTTCATGCCGGGAACCGGCCGCCGGCCGAAGCCGTGCAGGTCGCGATAGCCCGGATGCGCGCCGATACTGACGCCACGCGCCTTCGCAAGGTCCACCGTTCTGCGCATGATGTCGGCATCGCCGGCATGGAAACCGCAGGCGATATTGACCGAGGTGGCCAGATCGATCATGGCGGCGTCATTGCCCATCTCCCATGCGCCGAATCCCTCGCCGAGATCGCAATTCAGATCGACTGTCTTCATTTTGTTTGCTCGCGTTGTTTCAGGGGGACCACGTTCCGGCATCGACGGCGCTGACGGCGGCGCCGGCGACGTTGGCATCTTGCAGCGCTTCGATGTTGAGATCAAAGTTTTCGATCGGCCTGACACGGTCGGGCAGGGTGCGCAGCAACTCCGCCCATTTTCCGAACTCGGCCTGCGCTTCTGCCATGCTGACGGCCTGGAACCGAAAAACCTTGCCGGCCGGTGTTTGCGCGAAGCGCCCGAGATCGGCTGAAATCACGGTAGCGATCTTGGGATAGCCGCCGCTGGTGCCGCGGTCCGGCATCAATACGATCGGCGCGCCGTTGCCGGGCACCTGGATGCTGCCGTTGACGGTGCCGTCGGAAACGATGTTGTGGCCGTGCAGATGCTTGATCACGGGACCTTCGAGCCGATAGCCCATGCGGTCGCTGGTGGCCGATATCTTCCACTCCGCGTCCAGAAACAGTCGCTTCTGGGCGTCATCGAATTCGTCGTCCTGCGGACCCAGCACCACACGGATCGGCGCGTCCGTCAGCGCGGGAAGCTCGATCCGCCGTTCGGCCGCGCCGGTAGCCGCCGCAGTCTGCAATTCGTCGCCGGCCTGCAGCGGGCGCGGATAGGGACTGCCGAGGCCGGCGCGGGCATTGACCGCGAGGCTGCCGAACATCGGCTCGCCCGCAATGCCGCCCTCGATCGCGAGGTAGCTGAACGAGCCGACACGCGCAAAACCCAGCGTCAGCGCCTCGCCGTCGGCGAGCGTCATCGAGCTATGGAATGCCGCGGCGCGCCCGGAGATGTCGGCATTGCGCGGCGCGCCGGCCAGGGCGACGCGAACCGCGCCGTCGCGCGCGGTGAAGGTAGCGCCAAACGGGCCGATCTCGATCGCCGCCGCCAAGGGCACGTTGCCGACCAGAACGTTCGCCGCCGCCAGCGCGAGTCGGTCCATCGCGCCGCTCGGCGTCAGCCCGTAACGCTGGGCGCCGTGTCGTCCGCCGTCCTGCACCGAACTCGCGGGACCAATCGCTGAAATCACGAGTCTGGTCATGCGGCGATCAATTCGGCGACGATCTCGCCATGCTCGGCGGCGCGGTCCTGTTCCGTGAAGGTCTTCTTATCGATTGCGGCAAAAGAGACGGCGTCCCCTGGTTCGAGCAGGAAGGTGGGATCGCGATGCAACTGATAGGTGCGGACCGGAGTCCGTCCCAGCAGATGCCAGCCGCTCGGGCCCGCGAGACACTGCACGCCGGTCTGCACGCCGCCGATCGAGATCGTGCCGGCCGGCGTCAGCAGCCGCGGATTTTGCCGCCGCGACAGGTGCAGCGATTTGTCCAGGCCGCTTAAATAGGACCATCCCGGCGTAAATCCGATCATGGCGACCCGGTAATCACCAGCGACATGCCGCGCCACGATATCGTCCGGCGTGGTGCTCAGCGTCCGGGCGACGTCCTCGAGGTCGATGCCGTGCTCGCCACCATAGACCACGGGGATGCGCCAGCGCCGTGTCGTCGTGAACGGCGGAACCGGCAGCTGAGCCAGCGCCAGCAGCTGCGCGCTCAGGGCGTCGAAACCGATCTGCAGGGGATCGTAATGCACCAGCAGGGACCGATAGGTCGGTACCGCCTCGGTCACGCCGGCAATGGTCTGGCGCGCGATCGTGCGATCGAGCGCCAACACGCGCTGGTTGGCCATGTCGTCGATGTTGCGGCTGAATTCCACCGTGATGGCGCTGTCGCCACTAGGCAAAAGGCGGGGCGGGGGCAGTTTCGCGGACATGGCCTCATGACTCTTCGGCGGATGTCGTGCTGTAGCGCGTTTTGCGCCGGAGTGGAATTCGCTTCGTGCAAATCAACCTGCAAGTTCAATAAATTAATCCGCATACCCATGATAACAGGTGATGATCGCCGGGCGCGGTGCAGCTTCATCGCCAAGGCCACTTGACGCGATGGCCGTGCCCCGCAAGATGCGCGCCCCATCCATCCCGACCGGAGCCGATTTTGCGATGTCCCTGACCCCTGAAGCGATCGCGACCCTGTCGCGCGTCTCCACCGCCACCATCACCACGGTTCTGCTCAAGAAGGGCCTGCGAAACGTCTGGATGCGGGGCTCACGACCGTTGCGGCCGGGCCAGCCCCGGCTGGTCGGCCCGGCCTTCACGCTGCGTTTCGTCCCGGCCCGCGAGGATCTGGCGACGCCGGAATCCTGGTCGTCGCCGATCTCGACCCGGACCGCGATCGAGGCTATGCCCGAAGGCTGCATCGCCGTGGTCGACGCCATGGGCGTCACCGACGCCGGCATCTTCGGCGATATCCTGTGCGCCCGCATGGCCAAGCGCGGTGTGGCGGCGCTGGTGACCGACGGCGTGGTGCGCGATCTTGAGGGCGTGCTTGGCACCGGCCTGCCAGTGTGGTGCGACGGGTTTGCCGCACCGCCCTCGGTCGCCGGGCTGACGTTCGTGGGCTGGGGCGAGCCGATCGGCTGCGGCGGGGTCGCGATCTTCCCGAATGACATCATCGTCGCCGACCAGGACGGCGCCGTGGTGATCCCGGCGGCATTCCTCGACCTCATTCTGGCCGAAGGCGCCGAGCAGGAGCGCATGGAAGCCTGGATCGTCGATCAGGTGAATGCCGGCGCGGTATTGCCGGGTCTCTATCCCATGAACGCCGAAACCAAGGCGCGCTACGCCGCCTCGAAGAAATGACCAGGGCGCAACGATAAGGCGTCGGTAACAAGGAGGACACCATGGATATCCATCTCGCGGGATCGCGGCCCACACGCCGCGCGCCAAAAGAGTATTTCACCGGCACGGTCTGGCAAGATCCGATCATTGCCACCGAGGCCCCGGCGCGGCTTGCTTCGAACCGCGTTGCCTTCGAGCCCGGCGCGCGCACCAATTGGCATACGCATCCACTGGGACAGACGCTCTATGTCCTCTCGGGGGTCGGCCGGGTCCAGACCAAGGGCGGCCCGATTTATGAGATACGTCCCGGCGATGTGGTATGGATTCCCGCCGGCGAAAAGCATTGGCATGGCGCCTCGTCAACCAATGGCATGACGCACGTCGCGATGCAGGAAGCGCTGGACGGAAGTTTCGTCAACTGGATGGAGCCGGTAACCGACGAGGAATATGCGGCGAAACCTGGCGGATGATTCTGCACATTTGCAAGAGTACAGGCGGTGTATCGGTGATCCGGCTCCGTAATGTGCTGCAGAATGAGCTTTCGAGCTTAAGCGGATTATGCCTCCGCTCGAAGGCCCATTGGGGATACGACGCCGAATTCCTGGCGGCTTGCCGGACTGAATTGACGATTGAGTTCCACGAGCTTCTTACCACCAGCCTTCAGGTGGCGGAACGTGATGCAACGGTAGTTGGCCTCGCTCAAATCAAGGTCATGGGTGCGAACGCAGACCTTCTCAAGCTATTTGTTGAACCTGCCATGCTGGGTGCGGGAATTGGTCGCCTTCTGTTCGAATGGGCAACGGCGAAGGCGCACGAACTCGGCGCAACCAGGATGATGATCGAGGCCGATCCCGGCGCGGTCCCGTTCTACGAACGAATGGGCGCGCTTCATGTGGGGTCCGTTCCGTCCCAATCGATCCCGGACCGGTCGCTGCCGCGTTTGCTGATGAGAATTGGATCAACGGCAAATGCGTAAGGTGGGCAAAGGCGCGCCTTCGCGCCGTGCCGATCTTCGAACGTGGTGAGCCTGCGAAAGGAATGGTGGGCGCGTGCGCCCGCCCTGCAATTTCCTCAAATCCGCTGCGCGGTCCAGGTGCCCGAGCACATGGCGCCTCGCCAGGTGCCCGATCCCGATGTCGCGGTGAGGCGGCCCGAGCCGACGGCCCGCTTCATGCCGCTGCTCAGCGTGACACTGATGGTGCCGGCTTCTGCGACGCGGCCCGAGGCGGTGACGGCGAAATCGTTGGAAGCCACCTGACCATTGTTGATGCCGATCGAGACACTCGTCCCGCTCGGGCACGCCACGTTGCCCGAGGCGATCTGCACGTTCCAGGCCCCGTCAAACGTCGCAGCTGCGGCGGGCGTGGCGATCGCGATGCCCGCGAGCAGCAGGATGCGGCTGGCGATGTGTATCTTGCGAAATGATTCCATGGCGCTTCTCCCCTTGATGACGGGAGCATGGTCGCATATCCGCACGGAGCGGAATGTGATGGGAATCACGCCGACAGAAAACGCATGTTTTGGCGTCATCCACGACGCCGCGAGGCCCACCATTTCGGCCGGCCCGACACCGATGGAGTTGAATGGCCTAGTTCAGCCGGCTCCAGGTCTGGCCGCCGCAGAACATTCCGCCGAACGCGCAGCCCTGCACGCGCAGCCGGTCGGAGCCCTTCAGCGCGATCGTCGAATCATAGGTGCTGCCGCTGTTCGGATCCAGAATCCGGCCGCTCCATTTGGCGTCCTTGCCGGGCTTCATGTTGATCAGGACCTGTTCGCCGTTCTGGTTCGATTTGGCGTCGACGGAGTATCCGCAGAGGTTGGGGCCGCATTGTTCGATCCGAACCTTGCCCTCCTTCTCTTCGGTCAGCCACACGCCGAGCGGTGAGTTGGCCGCGGCGGCGGGGACGGCCGCCTGCGGCTTCGGACCTGGTGCTGGTACGGGCGCCGCCGCTGGAGCCGTCGCAACGACAGGCGCCGGTGCAGGCTGGGCAGCCACAGCGGGGGGCGGATCCTGTTGGGCCTGGGGGGCGGGAGCCCTGGTCGGGAGTTGGGTCGCGGTCGCAGCGGGGGCCACGGCTGTCGTTGCTGGCGCTGCGGCCACAGGTGCTGGTGTAACAGCCGCGGGAACCGCCGAAGGCTCGACTGCCGTGGTGGCGGGCGCCGGGGCCTGCTGGGGCAGTGCGGGGGCGGCAGCCGGCGCCTGCGGATCGCTCTTGGCCTGCTGCGGTGTCTGTTTGCGCGGCCGATCGCTGTCCTGATCGCGTTTGGCTTTCTTTCCGGTGTTGTCGTAGACGCCCGGGATCGAAACCGTTCCGCGATCGGGATCGATGGTAATGGTGCGACCGCCGTAGTCGAATGTGTACTGGGCCTGCGCTGCGGTGCTTGCCAGCAACAACGCGGCGATCGCAAAAAGCGTTTTCATCATGATCTCCTGAGCCGGGAAAATCTCAGTATCCATCGTACGTTGCTACCGTCTCTTGCAACGTGACCTACATCACTTTGACGGTTATGAGTCGTGGGCTAACAGGTTTGGTTCAATGCGGTAGTCTAGTTGACGCCGGAGGACGCGGTCAATTTCCGCCTGAGCTGACGGGGAAAACTACATTTCGCCGCTGTCCTTGCGGACCAGATTCGCCGCCGCGGCGCGTCCGGACATTTCGGTTCTGATCTGTTCGAATCGCTCCCGCGCCGCACTCGCACGATCATCCACCAACCTGATCGCTTCATCCGGCGCCAGCGGCCCGCTGACGATAGGCGCGGAATTCTCGCCGATCGTCTCGTCCACATAATATTCGTCATTGGCGTCGCGGCGAACCGTCCATCTGAAGCGGATCGCGGCCATCGGGCCGGGGCCGATTTTCGAATAGCCCTCGGCCTCGATTGCTTCGGGCGCGACAGGCGCAACGGACTGTTCCTCTACCGCCGATTTCTCCGGTACTGCCGATTTCTCCGGCTCGCGTTGGGTTTCCGGATGATCGAGAATGCTGGCAATGGCCGCAAGCGCATGATCTGTCGGGTCGCTTTGATTCAAGATCTGAAGCCTCCGGGCTTTCCGTGAACAGGCGATCAGGGGAAACTCCGCTGCCAGCGCCGAGTTCCCTTCCTCGCTCTCGAATAAGGCTGAGTTTTGTCAGCTTACGCGCAAACTGGAGGCAATTTGCCCTTCCACGGACGGGTCTGCTCCAGTTGAGCTGCCAGCCGGAACAACGTTGCCTCGTCGCCGAAGCGCGCGGAAAACATCATTCCGAGCGGCAATCCGGCTGCGTTCCATGCCAGCGGCACCGACATCGCGGGTTGGCCGGACATGTTGAACATGGCCGTCGCCGGCATGTAGCGCCGCAGGATCGGGGCGATATGCGACAGATCCTCCGACATCGTATTGAGTTCGCCGATCCGCAGCGGCGGCGAACAAAGCGTCGGGCACAAAAACACATCGCAGCTCTCGAAGAAGGTGGCGAGGGCGCGCGAAATCTGGAACGCGCCGAGCTGCGCGGCGACATAGTCGGTCGCGCTCGCCTTTTGCGCGTTATGCGCGCTCGCCAGCGTCAACACCTCAAAATCCCCTGAAGTCATCGCGCGGCCGAAACGCTGCTCGGCAAGCCGCACGGTCAGCGCGGTGTTGGCGGCGACGATGGTTGACATCACCGCCGCCGGATCGGCGGCGAGCACCGGCGCCCGCTCCTCGACATGGTGGCCGAGGCCTGCGAGCAACGCGGCAATCTCGCGCGTCGCCGCGGCGATTTCCGGATCGATGGCGTCGCCATAGGGCGATTTGTCGGTGAAGGCGATGCGCAAGCGGCCGGGATCGCGGCTGACTTCCTCGAGGAAGGGCCGCTGCGGCTGCGGCGCCACATAGGGGCTCGACGTTTCAGGTCCGTGGATCGCGTCCAGCATCGCCGCGCTGTCGCGCACACTGATGCTGACGACATGGCCGCAGGAAAATCCGCCCCAGCCTTCGCCGCGATCGGGCCCGAGCGGGGTGCGCGCGCGGGTCGGCTTCAATCCGAACACCCCGGAGGCGGAGGCCGGAATGCGGATCGAGCCGCCGCCGTCGCTGGCATGCGCCACCGGCAGGATGCGCGCCGCCACCGCCGCGGCCGCTCCGCCCGATGAGCCGCCTGACGAATGCGCCAGATTCCAGGGATTTCGGGTCGGGCCGAACAAGCGGGATTCGGTGGTCGGCATCAGACCGAATTCCGGACTGGAGGTCTTGCCGAAGATCGCGAGGCCGGCGTCCAGGAAGCGCTGGGCGAGGGTGCCGCTATAAGCGGCGAAATTGTCCTTGTAGATGCTGGCGCCGAACGTGGTCCGCGTGCCCGCCAGATTCTCCAGATCCTTCAGCAGAAACGGCACGCCGGTGAACGGACCGTCGGCAAGCCCCTGGTCGATTTGCCGCTTCGCATCGTCGTAATGCTTGACGACGACGGCGTTGATCTCGGGGTCGACCCTGGCGGTGCGGGCAATCGCTTCGTCCAGCAACTCCGACGCGCTGACCTGCTTTTTCCGGACGAGATCGGCAAGGCCGATCGCGTCATGAATGCCATATTCCTTGAAAGCCATGCTGATATCCGTGGGGAACTGGCGAAGCGTTTCAGGCAGGACGCGGTCGCACCCGGCTCAGCCGAGCACGTCCTGGTTGATGACGTTCTGGCGCAACGGCTGGCCGTCGAGCGCGCTCAGGATATTGCGCGCGGTTTGCTCGCTCATCCGGTCGACCGCTTCCACCGTCACGCCCGCCACGTGCGGCGCCATGATGACATTGGGAAGCGCGAGCAGCTGATGGCCCGACGGCGGCGGCTCCTGCTCGAACACGTCGAGACCCGCGCCGGCAAGCTTGCCGGACGAGAGCACGTCGTACAGCGCAGGCTCGTCGATGATGCCGCCGCGCGCGGTGTTGATCAGATAGGCGGTCGGCTTCATGCGCTGCAGCCGTGCCGCGTTGAACATCCCGACCGTCTCGGGGTTCTTCGGGCAGTGGATGCTGACAAAATCGGCGCGCGGCAGCGCCGCATCGAGATCGGCGACCGGCTCGCAGCCGGCGGCCTTGATTTCGGCGGCGGGTTTGTAGGGGTCGTAGATCAGGACATTCATTTCCATCGCCAGGCAACGCTTGGCGGTGCGCGTGCCGATGCGGCCGAAGCCCACGATCAGCACGGTCTTGCCGTAAAGGTCGTAGGGCAGCATGCCGAGCCGGCTGGCCCATTTGCCGTCCTTGACGATGGAATGCATTTCGACCGCGCGCTTGGCCAGCGTCAGCATCATGAACAGCGCCTGTTCGGCGACCGACGGCGAATTCGCGGTGCCCGCCACCATCAGCGGGACCTTGCGGCGGCTCAGCGCGGGAACGTCGACGGCGTCGAAACCGACGCCGATACGGGTCACCACCTTCATGTCCCCGGATGCCTCGAGCTCCGGTTCGCCGAAGCGGGTGGCGCCGAGCGCGACGCCATGGACCGGCGCATGCTCCCTGAGCTTGGCCTCGAAATCCGCGGCGGAGATCATGTTCGGGAATTCGACGAGGTCGAGGTCGTCCCGTTCCCGCAGCAACACTCTTCCGGCCTGCGAGAACGATTCGGTGATGAAAATCTTCTTCTTGTTGGCCGTCATTCCCGCGCCCCTGGTTCTTTTTGTTGTGCGGCCGTCAAATGACGGCGCCCGTGGCTTCATCTAGCAGGTGCATATTGTTGAGGTCTATCGCCAATCGCATCGGGGCGCCCGCGCGCGCGTCGGCATTGGGACTAACCCGTCCACAGATCTCGCCGCCCTCCATCATGAAATAAATCATCGTCTCCATGCCCATCGGTTCGATCACATCCAGCACCACATCGAAGGGCTCCACGCCGGGCTCCGCATGCGGACTGGCTTCGGTAATATGTTCAGGCCGGATACCGAGCAGCAATTTGTCGGTTCGCGAGATGGTCTTGTAGCGTTCGGCGCGGGCCGGTGGCAGCGGGAAGGCGATGCGATCGGTCAGGCGGATATGCATCTTGCCGCCGACGTCCTCCAGCCTGCAGGCCATGAAATTCATCGCCGGCGAACCGATGAAACCGGCGACGAAGCGGGTGGCCGGATGGTGATAAAGTTCGTTCGGCGTCCCGATCTGTTCGATGAGGCCGTTGTTCATGACCACGACCCTGTCGGCCAGCGTCATCGCCTCGATCTGGTCGTGGGTGACATAGACGGTGGTGGTGCGGACCTTCTGGTGCACCTTCTTGATTTCGATCCGCATCTGCACCCGCAGCTTGGCGTCGAGGTTGGAGAGCGGCTCGTCGAACAGGAACACCTTGGGATTGCGCACGATGGCGCGACCCATGGCAACGCGCTGGCGCTGACCGCCGGACAGTTGCTTGGGCTTGCGGTCCACCAGTTCGACGATATCCAGCATCCGGGCGGCTTCATCGACCCGGCTCTTGATCTCGGCTTTCGGATAACGCTTCAGCCGCAGTCCGAACGACATGTTCTCCGCCACCGTCATGTGCGGATAGAGCGCGTAGTTCTGGAACACCATGGCGATGTCGCGGTCCTTCGGCGGCACGTCGTTGACGACGTCGCCCCCGATCATGATATCGCCGTCGGTGATATCCTCCAGCCCCGCGATCATCCGCAGCGTGGTCGACTTGCCGCACCCCGACGGTCCCACCAGCACGACGAATTCATGATCGGCGATGTCGAGATCGATGCCGCGCACCGCCTCGACATCGTCGTAACGCTTGAAAACCTTTCGCAACGTGACGTCAGCCATTGAGTTCAACCCTTTGTCGCACCGGCGGTCAGGCCGGCAATGTAATAGTCCATCAGGAAGGCATAGATGATCAACGGCGGCGCGGCGCCGAGCAGGGCGCCGGTCATGATCTGGCCCCAGGCGAACACGTCGCCCTTGATCAGGGTGGTGATGATGCCAACCGGCAGCACCAGCTGATCGGTCGATGTGGTGAACACCAGCGGATAGAGGAATTGCGCCCAGGACACCGTGAAGGCGAAGATGGTCGCGGCGATCAGGCCGGGCAGGGCGACCGGAATGAAGATCCGCGTCAGCGTCTGGAACCAGGTGGCGCCGTCGATGATGGCGGCCTCGTCCAGTTCCTTGGGGATGGACGCGAAATAGCCGATCATGATCCAGGTGCAGAACGGCACGGTCAGTGTCGGATAGACGATCAACAGCACGTACCATTTGTTGATCAGCTGGATCCCGGTCAGTTCGCCGAACACCACGAACATCTTGAAAAGGGGCAGGAACAGCAGCGTCTCGGGAATCAAATAGGTAAGAAACACACCGGTTGCGAGCGTGGCCGAGCCCCAGAACCGCATCCGCGCCAGCGCGAAAGCCGCCGGCACGCTGATCAGCATGGTGATAGTGACGACGAAGATCGAGACAAGCGCCGAATTGCGGAAGAAGGTCAGGAACTGGTTTGACGTCAGCAGTTCGACGTAGTTCGACAATGTCGGATGGTAGACCCACCACGGATTGGTTGCCGCCGAGATTTCGGCGCTTGTCTTCAGCGACGTAATCAGCATGTAGAGCGGCGGTATCAGCGCGAAGATCGCGAACAGTGTTAGGAAGAAGTACGACCATCTCAACG
Organism: Bradyrhizobium sp.; assembly: GCF_030693485.1. Classification (GTDB taxonomy): domain Bacteria; phylum Pseudomonadota; class Alphaproteobacteria; order Rhizobiales; family Xanthobacteraceae; genus Bradyrhizobium. The sequence continues at coordinate 45,781 of NZ_JAUYAN010000308.1, forward strand.
CCCAGGTGCGGTCGCGGCTCATGCTGCGCAGTTTGACGGTGCGGGTCGGTGCGGATTTGTCGATTACGGCTGAACTGGTCATCAGGCTTCGTTCCCACGTTTGTTGATATCGCGCAGGATGAAGACCGCCGCGATGGCGAGGATCGGTATCATGAACAGCGAGACGCTGGCGCCCAGCGGGATGTCACCGCCCTCGATACCGATGCGGAATGCCCATGTCGCGAAGATATGGGTGTGGTCGAGCGGGCCGCCGGCCGTCAGGATGCGCACAATATCGAAATTGGCGAAGGTAACGATTAGGGAGAACAGCGTGGTGATCGCGATGATGTTGCGCATCATCGGCAGCGTCACGTACCAGATGCGCTGCCACCAGTTCGCGCCGTCGATGGCGGCGGCTTCATAGAGCTGATCGGGTACCGACTTCAGCGAAGCCAGATACATGATCATGAAGAACGGAGCGCCGACCCAGATATTCACCAGGATGACCGAGAACCGGGCCCAGCCGGTTTCGCCGGTCCATGGAATACGGTCGACGCCGACGCCTGCCAGCAGATAGTTGAAGGCGCTGTAGGACGGGTCAAACAGCCACAGCCATGCCAGCGTGCTCATGGCCGGCGGGATCACCCAGGGTACCAGCAGCATGCCGCGCCACTTGCGCTGGCCCTTGGCCGGAATGTTGTGGACGAAGTGGGCGACGATGAATCCGATCAGCGCCTTGAAGATCACCGCCGTGATCGCAAAAATGCAGGACTGCTGGACTACCAGCCAGAACGTTTCGCGGGTGAACAGGAACTGGAAATTTCCCAATCCGACGAAGCGCTGCATCGACTTGTTCAGCGTCGCCAGATGCAGCGAGTAGAACGCGGGATAGATGACCAGAAGCGAGATCAGCAGGATCAGCGGCAGCGTCATCAGAAAGGCGGCGGTGGATTTCCGCTTCAGCGCGGTTCGCAGAGTGACGCGCTTGCGTGCCTTCTGCGCAGGGGCGGCGCTGTTCCGTTCAACCGCGACATCAACCATGATGCATCTTCCTCGCGAAGCCTGATTTCAGATAAGTGAGATTTTCCGCGTCGGGAAGCCGGCGCGCGCCGGCTCCCGATCGTGTTGACAGGCGGGCGCCGCCGCGGCCCGCGTCGGGCCGTGGCGGCTGCTCCCTCAGCTCCGCATGAAGCCTTCGAGTTCGCTTTGCGCCCAGGACAGCGTCTTATCCATGGCTTCGCCCCGGTAGTAGCGAACGCACATCTTGGTCAGGGTCGCCTGGGTGTAGATCTGCTGGGCAACCTTCGGCGGCGCGCCCGCGGCCGAGATCGACAGCTTCTGGTGGTTGTGCGGATTCGGATAGTGGTAGAGCGTCCCCTTCGGGGGACTTTCCTCCGCCCAGGTCTTCAGCGTTGTGAGTTTCTCGAATGCCGGCAAATCGTAGCCGCCGCTTGCCGCCACGCACTTCTCCACCGCAGCCGGTTGCGACAGATGCGTCAACAGGCTCTTGGCCGCCGGCTTGTTCTTGCCGAAATTCCAGGCGGTCCAGAAATACGGAAGGTAAGGCGCAAAGCGGCCCTTCGGCCCCACCGGGAAGCCGTGGGTCCAGCACTGCTCGGCGATCTGCGGCGCATCGCGCTTGGCGACAGCCCAGGCGCTGGGCGGGTTCATGATCAGCGCGCCCTTGCCCGAGACCAGCCACCTGTTGTTGGAGCCATCGTCCCACGCCGGCGCGTCCGACGGCAGGAATGACATCAGCTTTTTGTAGTATTCGAGGACCTGACGCACATTGTCATTTTTGACGACGACGTCGCCCTTGGCGTTGACGACCTCTGCGCCGAAGGCCAGGAAGAAGGCGCCGACGGTGTCGACGGAATCGCTGGTTTCGCCGAGACCGATGCCGAAGGGAACGCCGCCCTTGTGGCAGGCCTCGGCGGCTTTCAGGAAGTTATCGGTGGTCCAGGCATCCGCCTTCGGCTCCTGGCCGGCGGGGTACATGGCCTGGACGTCGATCCCGGCGTGCTGCTTCATTAGATCGATGCGGGAGCAGGGGCCCTTGATCTGGCTGCCGATGCAGGCCGGCACGGCCAGCCACTTGTCGCCGGCCTTGCCGAGATACTTGACGGTCCCGTTGACGTCGCCGTTCTGCTTGATCAGCGCTTCGACGACGTCATTCATGGGCTCAAGCAGGTCGGCTTGCGCATGTGGCCACCAGGTCGGCATCGCGAGAATGTCGTGGCCGGACTTGGCCTGAGCCTCGGCGGCGATGGTCAGGAGGTTCTTGTTGCCCTGGCTCGGGATGTAATCGATCGTAACCTCGACCTTCTCCTTCGCCGCCCACTCATTGACGAGATCGGTCGAGGCCTTGTTGGCGCCGGGCACCCAATGATCCCAGAAACCGATATTGAGTTTGCCGGCCGCATTGGCCGACCGAACGTACGGGGCTGTTATCAGCGCCGCCGATGACATGGCGGTAGCAGCGACGAATTGTCGGCGAGAAAGTTTCTTCCGTGACATTGGCGTTCTCTCCCTGGTGAGCAAAAACGTGATGCGGTGTGGTCTCGTTATTGTTGCTTTTTCTTCGCCGCCAGGCAGGCCGAGATGGCAATGCGAGACGCCGCAGAGACTTCGTTATTGACGATCAGAGCAGAATTGCCGGCGTCTGTCGAGAAATCTGGTGTCGCTCCCAATATAACCTGCGTTGTGCTCAAATCGGCAGCTGTGGATTGTCGATGATCCGCCGATGATTGCAATGCCTGCGGCAGGCGGCCGACCCGAGCGGCGTGGAACATATATTGCGCCGCACTCATTTGTGCGCGCTGCCGTTACGACCGTCGCGTGGCGGCGTAGACGGGGTTAGTGTGAAAACGATAATGTCCGACTCAACGTGAGCGCTGCCGGATCCCGGGCCAGCCTGCCGAAGTCACCATGGAGACCGACGAATGATCAACCCGACACCTGCAGCGCGTGCGCGGTTGAGACTGCACCTTGTGCTTGTCGCAGTTGTTGCGCTGCTTCTAAGCGCTCCCTCGACGGCCGGAGCGCAAGTGGTCGAGGGCGTTCAAAAAGGCGCCCGCGAAGGCAACAAGGCCGCCGGACCGGTCGGCGGTGTGCTCGGTGGCGCCATCGGCGGCGTGGTCGGCGTCTTTACCGGCGTCCTCGGTGCCGGGCAACAGAAGGCTTCACCGCCGCCGGCGAATGAGAAGCAGGGTGGCTCGGCAAAATCCGAGAAGGGTACCAAGGGAAAGAAGGGGACGAAGCAGAACCCCGTCCTGACCCAGGACGGCGCTCCGCAATTGACCGCTGAACAGATCGTTTCCAACAGCGACGCGAATATCGAACGTATCAAGACCGAATTGAAGCTGACGCCGGAGCAGGAGAAGCATTGGGCCGGCTTCAACAGCGCGATGCATTATCTCGGCAACAACGGCGCCGACCGGCTCAATTTGCGAATTGCGCGCGCCAAGCGCGACCCGCCCGACGACATTATCGAGCAGATGCGCAACGAAGCCCAGTTCCTCAACGATCGTGCGGTCGACCAGCGCAATGTCGCCGATGCCGCCGAGCCGCTGTTCGCGAGTCTCGACGCCAAGCAGAAGGCGAAATTCATCGAGGAAATGGTGCGGCTGAGCCGCGAGCGCGGGTTGGACTAGCGCGGATCGTGACGAGCCTGCCGCGCGCGAATAGCCGGGTACGCGTGCCTCTGGGGTAGGGGTCGAAGGCGCGGCACCCGGCTATCCTGCCGCAGCGGCGCGGCCACTCAACTCGTCACGCAATATGGGGGAAACGCCGACCGATTCACGCCCGAGAGATGGCTTACTCGGGGCGTTGTCGGGAACACGCCGCAAACGCCCGATCGGCCGGCATTTCGCCGGCCGGTGTGTCGGACGAGCAACAAGCGCCAAGGGCAACTTCAGGACGCCCTACGCCTTGGGGAAGTTCAGCTCAACGCCGACGCCGTCGGGATCGTACATGAAGAATTGCGTATCGCCGGTGCGCGGCACGATGCTCTCGCGGAAATTGACGTTCTTCGACTGCAAGCGCTTGCGCACGCCATCCGGATCAGTCGCGGCAAAGGCGATGTGATCGAGCCGGCCGGTGTCGTCGTACTTTTTCTCGGTGCCGCGGACCACGATGCCTTCGCGCGGCTTGCGGGTGCCCATCAGGTGCACCGTGGCGACGCCGCCGGAATAGAGCCAGTAGCCGGGGAAATCGAGCGGCGGCCGGTCGCCATTCTCGAGGCCGAGCACGTCGCAGTAGAATTCCCTCGTGCGCTCCAGGTTGGAGGGTTCGATGGTGTAGTGTTGCAGGACGCCAAGCGGCATGGGTGTCTCCTGGAGAGTTGGACCTGTAGGAGGCCGGAATCGGCTCATCATCCAGCGCCGCAGGGTTCGGAGAAAGCCCTGGGATATGCAAGGCAGATGCGCACGATGCGCTGCAGTAGGCCGCCCGGGGTGCACCCCGGTGCAGCTTGAGCACCATACGGATGCGCAAATGGCGCTTTTCGCACACGCGAAACACGGCAGAGCGTTAATTATTTAAAGGTTTAGCGTTAGCCTTGCGCCGACGCCAGCCAAGGTCGCCGCAGATGGAAGAAAAACGTAAGCACCCACGCACCGAAGTCGATGAGCCGGCTTACATTTCGTCCGGCGGCTCGGTCATGAGCTGCACGGTCCGCAATATCTCGCCCGAGGGTGCGGCCATCGATATCGAGAACCCAGCCTTCATACCCCCACGCTTTCGTCTGGTGATGGCCAGCGACTCCTCGGTCCGGGAGTGTCAGGTGGCCTGGATCCAGCGTAATCGGGTCGGCCTCACCTTCGTCGAGACCACGCCGGCATAGCGGTCTGAACCGGGCAGGGCGCCCTTGGGCCGGCCTTCCATTCGCGGCCGGCTATTCGATCCTCAGCTTCGCATCACGAACTACCTTGCCCCACTTTTCGATCTCCAGCCTGATGCGCGCCGCGAACTCGTCGGGTGTATTGGCTACCCCCTTGAAGCCGAGTACGGCGAGGCGCTCGGTAACTTCGGGCCGCGCTACGCTTTTGGCGATCTCGCGGGAAAGCAGCTCGACGATCTCTTTCGGCGTTCCCGCCGGCGCCACGATGCCGGTCAGCGTATCGGCTTCCTGATCCTTCACGCCCTGTTCGGCGAAAGTCGCCACGTCGGGTATTCCGCCCGCCCGTGCGGTCGCCGCCACGCCGAGCGCGCGCACTTGCCCGGCCTGGATGGCCGAAAGGGACGACGGCAACGCCGTAAAGGCGATCGGGGTGTGGCCGCCGACGGTGGCCTGTACGGCCGGCGCCGCGCCGCTGAAGGGGACGTGGACCAGGTCGAGCTTGAACGCGAGACGGAACAGTTCGCCGCCAAGATGGGGCGTCGAGCCGAGGCCGGGGCCGGCAAAGCTGTACTTGCCGGGATTGTCCCGGATCAGCTGCACCAGTTCAGGCAGCGTTTTGGCCGGAACCGACGGGTTAACGACCACGACGTTTGGCGAAACCGCGACCAGCGAAACGGCAGCGAAATCCTTCACCGGATCATACGGCACCTTGGCATAGAGGCTGGGGTTCACCACGAAGCCGGTTGAGATCGCCATGATGGTGTAGCCGTCGGGGGGGACCCGCGCGACCTGACCGGCCGCGGTGTTGCCGCCCGCGCCGCCGATATTCTCGATAAAGAACTGCTGGCCGAGACTTTCGGAAAGCCGCTGCGCCACGAGTCGCGCGATGACGTCGGTAGGACCGCCCGGCGGAAACCCGACCACCACGCGCACCGGCCGGTTCGGATAGCCCTGCGCCAGCGAGGGCACGATGCCGGACAGCAACAACGCGGCTGCGAGAATTCCGCGCAAAACAGACGCCATGACGCCCCCCTTTGTTCTCGTTGGCGCCATCATCGGCGAGGGCGCCGTACAGAACAAGGGCAAAGCGACACAACAGCAAAGCTATCTGCCGTCGCTATTCCTTCAGCAGCGGCTTGATGGCTTGTTCCAGCTCCTCGAACGACATCGCGCCCTTGAGCCGTTCGCCATTGACGAAAAACGTCGGGGTCGAATCCACCCTGATGACCTCATGGGCAAACCGCTGGTCGGCGGCGAGCTTGTCGAGCAGGGTCTGATCCCTGCCGCAGCTCTCGACGGCCTGTTCGCTCATCCCGGCCTGCTTGCCGATCACCCTCAATGTCACGTTGGTCTGCGCCATCAGCATCTGTTGTTGCTGAAACAGGAGCTGGACGGTGCCGAAAAACTTCTCGGCATCGCCATTGGCGACACAGCGCGCCAGCATCGATGCCGCCGCGGCCTTGATATCGAGCGGGAATTCCCGAAACACGAAACGCACCTTGCCGGTGTCGATGTATTTCGTCCGCAACATCGGAAACACGTTCTCGCCGAACGCCGCGCAATGCGGGCAACTCATTGACGAATATTCGGTGATGGTCACTGGCGCGTCGGCGGGACCGAGCGCCATGTCCGGCAGCGACACCGGCTGCGCCACCAGCGCCGCGGTGGCGAGCTGCGCCATCGCGCCACCGGTCGGATGGAACGCGATCAATCCGAGCAGAGTGGCAAACCCGGCCCTTGTCAGCGCATAGGTAAAGGCCCGGCGCAGTGCGACCAACCGACGGCTCCCGTTCAATTCAGGTCCTTGACGTACCGAGAATACTGGCAACGGTCTTCGCCGTGATCGCTAACCGCTCGGAGGTGCTGAGGGCCTTCAGGCGTTCCCTGGCGCGCTCTTCGATCAACAGATCGATAAACGCCAGCCGGCTGGGCTCGTCGACCGCGTCAGCCAGCAGGCTCCGATAGCGGTGGTAGTCAAATCCCCCGTCTTGCTTACTCATCTCACGCCCCCGCGTACTTTACCGAGTGAAGTGTTTATCAGCCCGCGGAGCTGCGCAATAGCCTGTTGCGGGCATGCCTCCCGTGCATCGCATCGCGGCCGCTGCGGCGGTAACATGGGAGGGCGACGAGGGCGCTATTTGGGTTGATCGGCCTTCGGCCTGGCGGCTTCCTGGGCTCGCGCGGCCATCCATGCGTCGTATTCGGGCGTACCGCGCCGCGGCGGAACTCCGGCAGGCATGCCGCCCATCCACTGCGGCAGGTCCGCCATCCGTTCGCCCGCGGTTTTTCCGGCGCAGGACGGCAGCAGCAAGCCCGTAAGGCCAAGCAAAACGCAGGTGAGAAGCGGCGAGAATCGGTTCATCCGCGCGACTTGCCACGACAATGTGGCGGACTCGACCCACAATCAAGGCTGAGATGGGACGACTGAGGTTCCATGAACCATGCGCAGCCCGTCAGCGCATCTGTTGAAGATCAGGACCGTTTCACGCCGCAGATTTTCAGAGCGGAGTAATTGTTAACCGCCTGCGTCTACCGTTTGCGTAATCGCGGGTCTCGTAACTCATCCCGCGAGAGCTAACGAAACCCGCCGTCCTCAACCGGCGGGTTTCTTCGTGAGAAAGTTTGCCGATGTCGTTATCCTCAGCCAAAAACTATGCGCTTCGCGCCGCACGCTCGCAGGACGAGAAGGAGGCGATTGAACTGCTATCGAAGGCCATCCTTGAACTGGCGTCGTCGATCGAGGCCACCGACGCGAAAATGAAGCAGATCAACAAAGCCAAGGGTTGACGGACGATCACCGCGCCGGAGCTTTCATCGTTTCCTGGCAGGGCGATGGCGCCCGGCGCTGGTCGGGTCACCGGCGATCTTCGTTTTCGAGAATTCGCATTTCGGGCATTTGAAAACGTGCTTCTCGGCACCGTTGGCCTGAGATTCGCTGCTGGCTAGCTTCATTCGCGTTCGGCACATCGCGCAGCGAGGGGGTTTTATGGCCTCAAGGGGCAGCGCAGTTGGGGTGTCAGACGGCGGCATGGCTTCCCAGGTGAAAAAAGACGCCCGTGCTGGCGGAATGGGTGGCCTGTCAACCTAGTTGAAATAGCTCATTGTTTTACGATGAGATGCACGGAAGCTACGGTTCGATCTACGACTGCGTTGATCTGCCTGACTATAGAGGGGCGCTGCGGCAGAAGGAATAGAAGAAGGCCCGTCAGGCCTTCGCCAATGTTTGAGGTTTCGAAGCAAGTGATGCGTCTGACTAGGCATCAATCCGTTTTGGCTGGCTGCAGTTCGCGGGAAGTGCCGTCGCCGCGAAAGAGAGACACATGAAGGCCTTCGGGCCCTGGTTGCTGGCCAACGACGACAGAACAAGGGCTAACATGGCATGGGCCGACTTGCGTACGGTGTCGTCGAGGCTGACGATGTCAGGCCAAGAGGGACGCGGGGTCGTTTCAGGATGAGTGTGCCAATCTCCGACGAAATGCAGACCGCGATCGAAGCGGTCGTCGATCTCGCGCTGCTCGGCGCGCCTGTCCGGGATGTACGACCTTCGGGTTCGCCGATCCGTCCGTCTCGGGCCGGTCGCCTCTACGACTTTGATCCTCGCCCCGTGAAAACGACCAAACGACTGGCCGCCGGCCTCGCCCTGCCAGAAGCGCAGTTGCCTGTTCTTCGCGAAGGTTTCGACGAACGGATCCGTGAACACCAGCATCTGTCCGGAGCGACCAACGGGATACGCGATCATTCGGCCGCCTCGGCAGCGATCATGGCCGCGGCGTGCCTGCGCCGTGCTGCTTTGTATGATGCCGAGATCCGCTCGTTAACCTCCGGAGCAAGTGTGGCCTGAACTGGAGGCGAGTATGGTCTTTACCTGTGGTGAGGGACCCAAGACGGTAGCGGCTGGCTGCCCCTTGATTCACCGCAAGGTATATCCCGCGCGCTGCGGATATAGGAGTGTATCACAATTGTATAAAGAGGGACGACCGCCATGAAGATTCGAGCCTATCGATACCTGATTGGCGTATTGGTTGTGGCGGCAAGCAGCATCGGCGCGATCGCGGCGGCCAGCGCCCAGAGCTGCCAGGATCTATGGGTCGAGCGCAATTCCTACTACAAGCAAGCCGGTTATTGCTTCAAGACATCCAGGGCGATCTCCTATTTCGGTAACGGGGGTTGCATCTATGACATCGAGGCAAGCGTGCCGCTGCCGCGCAATATCCGCGCCCGTATTGCCGAGATCACCCGGATCGAGCGGCGCAGCGGCTGCAATTAAGAATGTCCGCCCGCGCTGCCGGGCTCCTGTGGCGGTCGCAAGTTCGTGGTTGATCTGATGATCAGAGTTCTTCTTATCGTCCTCGCTTGCGGCTTCGGCGGCAACGCCGTCGCCGCGCCGGGCTGGATCAGGCCGCAACTTCCGGCGGCGTTCGGTTTTCTCGTCATGCAGTGCGACCAGCGCGATTTCTGTTTCGCGATCGCCTGTCCCGACGGGAAGCTGCAGCTCGTCAACATTTCGCCCGGCGGCGGTCCCATGGGCAATCCGGACTTTGGCGCGAGCGGCCGCGCCGCGAAACTGACCGTGGGGCAGGAATCATTCTCGCTGGCATTCAGCTGGGACGACAGCATCCTGGAACAGGTCGGCAATGCCGGAAGCCGCAGCGAATTGCCGGTCGCGGCGCTGACGGCGCTGGCCCGGTACAACGGCAGGATCGAGGGAACCAATACCGGGCCGGTCAAGGCCACGATCCGCAGCGGCGGGCTCAAGCAGCATTGGCCCGTGATCGCCAGAACATGCGGACTTCCTGAACTGCCGCGCTGACCAGAGGTGCTCGCCGCTTTACTGTTCGAAATGCGTCGGATTACCGACGACGCCGCTTTCACAGAACCGCTGGAATGATCCCCATCGCGAGCCGAGGTCGGAAAGATTGATGGCGTAACTTCGGCCCGCCAGCGTCAAGTCCAGATCGCCGGCCGCCTTGATCGACGCCAGCAGAGGCGCACCGATTTCGGCATAATGAATATCCGCATCCCAGTCGAGGCTGCGCGAAAGAGGCGACTTCGTCTTGTAGAGGTTGCGGAACGTCAGTTGGGTCGGTGCCGGAGCACCCGTCATATTCGTTCCGCGGGCGAAGATCATGGCCGGTTCGCTATCGCGCAATTTGACCGACGGCTGAACCAGCAACACGTAATAGTTCGATTTCATGCACACGAACTCAAACAGACCGATCCCGGCCTCGACCAGGCTCTCCCGCTGCTTCGGCAACAGCGCGGGCAGATCCTTGTATTCCTTGCTGGGCTTGTGGATCTGCCAGCCGCCGGTCGCGACCTTGACGGACTCTGCGGCAGGGGCGGCAGCCGAACCAGAGCCAGCGGGTTTCGTCGTCTTGCAGGGGCCTGAGTCGGCGGGCGGCTTTTTGATGATGAAAGCGTCGCCCGGCAGCAGGTCGCCGCTGATCGTCACCTGATGGCCCTCGAAAGGCCCGAGATCTACCGCTTGGCCGTCGGCATTCCGCGGGAGGATTTCATAGCCATCGGACGAGACGAAGATTCCGTTGGCGACGCAGCCGACGATCGTTTTCGGCACCGGCTTTGAAGCAACCGCCGGGCCGATACCTGCCAGCGCTGTTGCTGCCGCGAGGACGGCGCAAACACGGATCATGGCTGTGAAGCGAGGGGTTGACATGGTGTTTCTCTCCTGGAGGATCATCGTCATCGAGCGCCCGGTGAATCTGGATCGCGCAAGGCTTCTCATGTCAGTTCGGTTCCGCACTGGCCGCAGAAGCGGGCGTCAGGAGTTGCGGGATGACCGCATTGCTTGCAGAAGTGCGGCGCTGAGGCCGTCTTTGCCTGTGGCGGCGCGGCGGGCTCCTTCAGTGCCAGCGCAATGGCGTCGTGCACCAGCGTTCTCGCATCGGCTGCGCTGACGGAACTGAGGCGCACGGCGGTCGGCGCTCCGGCCGGGCCGCGCGGATCGATGACCCAGACGGCGGCGAAGCTGCGCAAGAATACCAGCGTCGTGGAATCCAATCCACCGGTCCGACGGCGATCGATCGACAGCACCGCAGCGGCGAGCGGCAATTCGAGATGTGCGAAGGCGGTGACGAAGGCCGGCTGCGGCGACCACAATCCCGTCTTCGCCCGCACGATCAACCCGCCCCGCGCCAGCACGTCGAGCCCAGCCAGCAGCCGCGCCTCCGTGACATCGCCGGGGCCGAAAACCTGCGTCAGCATGCCCGACAGCCAGCGCGGATCGGGCAGCGTCGCGCCGTCCAGCGCGCGCAGGTAGATGCTGTCCTCGTTGATCGCGACTTGACGCACCGGCGTGCGCGCGAGCAGGCTTTCCAGTTCCGTTTGCCGGTGCGCATCGGCCATCGCCGCCAGCGCCCACAAGGCGGCGATGTCGAGTTCGCTGCGATGGTCGACCGGCGCGAGCGGCTGATCGAGGCCTAGGGTTTCGACAACCAGGGCTTCCGCCACCGCGCCATCCACCGGGAATGAAACCGCGGCGCCGCCCTCGGGGTCCGGCGTCACCGCCGCCATCTGCTTTCCCGCGCCCGCGACGGCATAGCAGTCGAGTCGTCGCCTGCCGTCGCGGGTTACCGTGGTCACGGCGATGCGCGCGGAGGGATCGGCGAGTCCGGTGCGCACCGCTGCCGGCAATTGTGCGGCGTTTGCCGCGCGATCAAGTTGAACCACATCCGGCGCAATCGTTCGAGTAGTCATGACATTGCTCCTGTGCGCGATTGCGCGCGCTTTATGATGCCCATTTCAGCCCCTCGAACTGGCTTGAGAGTTTGTGGCTGAAGTCGCCGAGGTCGGTGAAGCCGAGCCGCTCCAGTCTGCCTTCCAGCGTGTGCAGCGCCGCGGCGTCGGGACGGGTAGGCAGGTTCGAGCCCTTCACCAGGTCCATCGCCTGCCGCAGATTGCCGGGCAGCTCACCGGCCGGAATGTTCTGCGCGCCATAGGCCGTGCGCACGCTGTCCAGCGTGTCGATACCCTTCTGCGCCTGCGCGATCGCCTCGAATGGATCGCCGCGCCGCAGGTTGCCGGTCACCTTCTCGTGGAACTGCTGCGCCATCCCCTGCGGGTCGGCGAGTTTTATTGGCTGCGACGGTGGCGCTACCTTGCCCGAGGCGATGTCCTTGAGTTCGGCGATGCGGGTGGTGCCGGTGCCTCCCACTTCGCCACCGGGAAGGTTGCCGCGCTGGCCGGTCCTGAGGTCCGCGATCTGGTCGGAGTAGTCGCGGCCCGCCTCGCGGAAGGCGCGGTCGGTCGGGGTGTGGCCATGCTGCTCCGCCCACCACGCCTTCTGCTGCGCCGGGTCCATGCCTCCAGGGCATTTTGTCTTGTCGAAAAAGGTCAGTTCGGCGAAGGCGTCGTTGGAATGCTGCTCCCATTTCGTCTTCGGCACCTCGACCCACTTGCCGTCAGCGTTCTGGGTCAATACCCGGAA